>JBKQMH010000079.1:0-48524 GCA_052146795.1 Verrucomicrobiia bacterium | reverse complement strand
CAATCTAGGCGATGCCTTGTATCAGACCGGCGAACGTGAAAAGGCGATTGTACAGTACCAACAGGCCCTGCGGATCAACCCCAACTACGCCGAGGCGCACCACAAGCTCGGGGTTGCCTTGTATGAGGCCGGCAAGCGTGAAGAGGGTATTGAACACTTCCAGCAGGCCCTGCGTTTCAAGCCCGATTACGCCGAGGCGCACAACAATCTGGGGGTCAGTTTGGCGCAAGCGGGTAAGATTGAGGAAGCCGTCGCACACTTCCAGCGGGCCCTGCGGATCAACCCCGATTACGCCGAGGCGCACTACAATCTGGGGAACGCTCTCGCGCAGGTGGGCCGGGTGCCGGAGGCGATTGCGCACTACGAGCAAGCGCTACGGATTAAACCCGATTTCACCCAAGCGCAGAATGCATTAGCGCGACTGCAAGCTCGGCAGTAAGTACCACTAGTTTGCGCCGCAAGGCCTAGCGCGCCTTGTCCCGCCTATTAAGGCCGCTCTTGGCGGTCATCGGAACAGGCTGGTGTACATCGGCCTCACGTGCACGGTGCCGCCGGGAAAATAAAACGTGCTGCCGTAAGAAAATGTGCGTGTGACCGTATCATAGAGCAGTGTGCGCGGGCCATCGGTGTAGTTCGGGTCATACACGTGAAACGCCAACCGGTCCGGCCGCGGCCGCTTGGCCTTCTCAAAGACGGTGACGGCGTGATTGATGTCCACGTGTGGAAAATTGTAGATCCACACCACCATCGGCTGGCCGTGCTCCATCCAATACTGCAAATCGTCGGCCATGCGCGATTCTTCCTCCGGCGACGGCACGAATGGCATCGGGTATTTCCGCGGATGAAAATACGTCGTCCAGCCCGCGCCCAGATTGGCCCGCAACACGCGGCCTTCGCGTTCGCTCAAATCGTGCAAGCTAGCGAAGCCGGGGAATACAATCCGCTGTTCCAGTGGCTCGCTCGGCCACCACGCCGCGAGGTTCCGCACCTGACGAATCCGCCGAGCCAGCTCGTCTTCCGACACCGGCGGCGCTTGCGGGTCAAATCGCGCGTGCTTCCAGAATTGCACCACGCCGGCGGCCATGATGAAACACCGGCGCGTGTAGGCATGCTCACGGTCCGGTGCGTTCGTCGAGGAGACAAGGACCCCGTTATCGTAGTTGAAAACGAGTTCATTGGCGTAGGCGAACGTGTCGCGCGTAAAATCGAAGGGGCGTCCCGCGCCCGTTGACGGACGGACGGACGCGCATCCAACCGACGTTGCCACCAACCCGAGTACAATCAGAATTCGCATGTTTTCAGCTCCAGCAGGCACTGCAGGTCCGCATCATTGTCCATCGACCGCGGGTGGAAATAAAATTCGTGGAGTCCGGCGCCGAGCTGTTGTATCGCGCGCGTCACCTCACCCGCCTGCATACGAAACGTCCGGCCCAAACCCCACAAGGTGTCGCTGCATCGATAGGGACACCGCCGCCGCCGCGGTCCCATCCACAACCAATCGGCGGGTTCCATCCAAACCGCATCGAAGTTGGCCGAGAAAAAGCGCGGTTTGCCAAGCCGCAGCCAACCATCAAACGATGGCTCTAACACATCCAGTAAGACTTGGTACACAAATGGATGCGCATGGAGATGATGGTGCGAATTGACGAATGCGCACGTTAATCCCGTCTCTCGAAACAGTTCCCATTGCACCCTGACTTCCTCCCGCATCAACTGCCTCGCCCGCCGTGACAAACCGATGGCCCAACCCGCCCGCCGATAGGAATCACCCCATGGCCACGCCGCGCACGTGACCGGCTGCGAGTTGTCGAGGTGCAGATGCCATCCCACGCGCAGACCCGGATTGTCCCGTGCCACGCGAATGGCGTCGGCCGTCCCCGGCTGGCCAACCATCAAACTGGCCCCATGCAGCACGCCCCGGCGATGGGCCTCGACAATGGCCCGGTTCACCTCCGGGGTCATCCCAAAATCATCTGCGATGAAAAATACTTCTCTGTCGCGCATGTTTGACGTAGATTCTGCACGAATGGGCAAGTTGGCGCAATTCTTGATCACGGGTGGCACCGGCTTCATTGGCCGGCACGTCGCGTACCGGCTCCTGGACCGGGGCGCGGCGGTGCGCGTGTTCTGCCGCGCGCCGGAGAAAGCGCGACGACTCTTCGACAATCGCGTGGAGATTGCCCGCGGCGATTTGTGCGATCGCGCCAGCGTGGCCACGGCGGTCCGGGGCTGTCGCGTGGTCCTCCATCTCGGAGCAACCTTTCAGTTCGGCCCGGAAGCGCGGCGCGGCGCCGAGGAAACCAACGTGCGCGGCACGGAGTATCTGCTCGAGGCCGCCGAGCAGAACGGCATCGAACGCTTCGTCTATGTCAGTTCCAGCGGCGTGCTGGAAGGAGGGCCCGGATTGTTGACCGAGCACGACTTCCCGAGTCATGTTCCCCTCTATGAGACATACCGCCGCTCCAAATGGCAGGGCGAACTCGCCGCACTCGCAGCCGCGCAACGCGGCCTTCCGGTAACGATTGCCAGCCCAACGTGCCCCCTCGGAGAAGGCGACGAAGCTCCGACCCCCACGGGGCGCATGGTGTTGGATTATCTGCGCGGGCGGTTCCCGTTCAGCGCGCGTGTGGGATTGAATTTCATTCACGTCGGCGATGCGGCAGACGGCATCCTAGCCGTCGCCGATCGCGGACGAATTGGTGAGCGGTATCTGCTCGGCCATCACAACGTGTGGCTCCAGGAGTTCCTCCAGGCGCTCGGGCGGGCCACAAATCGCCGCGCGCCGCGTCTCCCATTGCCACTGCCGGCCATTGCATTGGCGGGCGCCATCGGCGACGCCATTGGCAGCGAACGCATTTGCCGTGAAACCGCCGCCCACGCGCGACGGCGACAATGGTACGATTTTTCGAAAGCGACACAGGAACTGAAGTGGAACCCGCGGACGCCGTTGCAGACCATCGCCGACGAGGCGGTCCGCTGGTTTCAGGTGGCCGGACGAACGAACGTGGACCTCGTCTTGACAGAGTCGAATGTCGCCGCTTCTTGAATGGACGCTGGTGGGCCATCGCCCTCGGGCTGGTCTCCTGCGAACGGTACCGGTCATCGAACAGTGGCAACAGAACTTCCCGCGCGCAACCGAGACGGGCTGGCCGTTTACAGATGTCCTTTGATCTTGTCGTAAATCAGTTGCGCAATCTCGCGGTTGGCGGCGGTGTCAAACGTACCCACGCGCACCCGGATCTCCGTAACGCGGTCGGATTGGCGGATGAGTTGAATGAGGATGGGCTGGTCCTTTGCGTTGCGGGCATACACCGTTCCTCCAGTCGCGTCCTTGACGGTCTTGTCTTGAATCACGCGGAATTGCAAGTCCTGCATTGATGCGATGGCCGCGTTCCATGCCCGTTCCATGCTAACCTCTTGTGTGGCGTGCAGTTCATTGCCCACATACGAGACCGTCCCAGCTCCCGCAGCCCCCGCCGCTCCCACAAGAAACAACACGCATCCCTGCGCGGCCACCATGCTGGCCACCATCGCAGCCATTCCAATCCATTTCATCGTTCTCACGATTCGGCCCTCCTTGCGCCCGAAGTTAGACGTTTTGAAAATCGTCGTCAACATACTTCGCCGCGCAATCGTACTTGGGAGCTCAATAAGCCGTTGGCCGATCCCATTACTATTCACCCGCGACCAGGACAGGAGTGCACCGCATGTTGCGGTGCGCTCCCCCCAAAGCCCTCCACTACTTCTCAACTGAATTGAGAGGTACGAGATGGTTTCGCCGTTCGGGCGTCAAATCGCTGGAAGGACGCGTGGGAACAGCGGTGGTTTGTCCGCTGGTGTTTGAAAAACGGATCCGGACGCTGGCGAGGACAGCCATGATCCTCTCCGTCGTAAGGAATCTTGCCGGCAGTAGTTGGACACCTCGACCGAGCCGCGCACAAACACCCAGCAGCGGCGGAAGGGTCAGGTCTCATGGGGCTGTTGCCCAAACGCTGCCACGCGTTTTAGCCGCACGTTTGTGAAGCGCGGGGCCTTGATTCTTCCAATGAATTTGGCGCTTCACAGAAGCGCCACTACACCGAAATCGGCGGAATTCGATTTGGGCAACACGCCCTCATCATTAAACATATTGCGCGCATCGATCTGACGCCCTGCTCCCCTTTCTCCATCACGTTCGACCTGCTAAAGGAAACGCGACCGCCCGCCACGTCGTGCCGCAGGCGATGCATCCCAGGTGAGGAACGTGCTGGACGGCGATGACGCGACGCTCCACGCATACTTAGACGATGTCCACGCAGAAGAACGCAGACAAATTGAAGACAAGAATAGACCCATCACCCGGTCGCTGGACATCCTTGGGCCTCAAGCCAAACGGCCCGTGCTCGCTAAAGCCCGGGCCGTTTCGACTTTGAGGACTCAGTGCCTGCGTAACACCGCGTCCGCTGCGTACGAATAGCGATTTATTCGTGCACTTTGTACACGAGGGCCTTCCCCTGGAAGGTCGATTCTTCCTTGCTGACCAGAATGGGGATGACGGTAGTTTCCTTGCGAATGAATGGTTTGCCCGCTACTGCGTCGGCGTCGGGAGTTTCTGAGAGAGCCTTGAAATAGGCCCGTGCGTCCGTCTCGTCGGTGCCGAAGATCATGGCAAAGATCTGTATGAGCCCCCCCTGCTCGTTAGCGCTAATGGCCCCAGGCACCGCGGCGGTTTCGTCGGTGAAGAACTTGATGCCGAGAACCTGAATCTTGTTCCCATCGATGATGTGAACGACCGGGCCTAGTATACAGACCGTGGTAGACGTTCCCGTAGTCGTTCCAATCACCTGATAATCAGTTCGATCCATGTTTGCATTCATTTGGATAGCCGCCACCGGAGACCCTCGCTGGGTGGCACACCCAGTACCAAGTACCGCAACGACCACAGACAACAACCTCGCTGCCAAGAATCTACCCTTCTTCATCGCACTCCTCCTGCTGTTTGGTTGGTTGTTTTGCATATTCCCCGGTGAATAGCTGAACAATTCACCGGGGACTTGGAACGGCACGTTACGGATGGCCTCGGCCGAAGTCAAGCGCATCTTTCGGCCATTCCAGCGCCTCGATGCCGACGCCATCCATGTCCCGACCGCTTCCGCCCCCGCAATCGTCGCCGAATTTCTTTGCGTCCGCAGCCGCTTGCCGCGGAAGAATGTTCCCGGCACATGAAACTCCTCATTCAGAACGGTCATGTCATGCGTTGGAATCTTCAACACGTAGTACTCGCCGCCAGCTTCGCGCAACTCGTCGTACTGGCGCGATGTCAACGTCCCGAGGCATAGGGTGATGCCGAGGTCAGTGTGCCGGCGCAGTTCGCGCATCAGTGGCAGGACAAATTCGCGGACAGCCACGGGGTCTTCACCCGTTTGAATGTCGATGTCGGTGATCGACGCGGGCCGGTGATGAATGATCAGGTCAGCCACCTCATCCGCCGCGAGACGGTACCGCGCCAACTGTTGATTGTCGCGCCGCATGGCGCAGTAGTGACAATTTTGCCGGCAGTAGTTGGATACTTCCACCACGCCGCGCACAAATACCTGCCGCCCAAAGACGGCATCCCGTGTACGCCGCCGCCAGCGCATGAAATGCCTCCTGCGCTTCGATGACGCCGTTCACTCGCAAAAAGTCTTGCCTCATCCGACCCATGGACTTCTCCAAGATAGCGGATTGCCACCGAAACACAACCCCGACTTCCACGTCCATGGCGGGCTCGAGCGGCTTCCGACAGTTTCGATAACCGTCGGTATACCCAACAACGTATACAGCAGCCAGTTGCATTTCGGGTCATTCACGGCTACTGGTTGCCTGAACACCCGTTGCAGGAGGACTGGCACTTGTGGATCTGAGCGTCGTGACGCTGTCGCGTTTTCAGTTTGCCCTGACCATCATGTTTCATTACCTGTTTCCGCCGTTGTCAATCGGTCTCGGCGGCATCCTCGTCATCATGGAGGCCATGTACCTGAAAACCGGCCGCCTGGAGTACGAGGCGATGACGAAATTCTGGACGAAGATTTTTGCGGTCAACTTCGCCATGGGCGTCGCGACCGGCGTCACGATGGAATTCCAGTTTGGCACCAATTGGGCGACGTATTCGCGATACGTCGGTGACGTGTTTGGCTCGGCGCTGGCGGCCGAAGGCATTTTTGCGTTCTTTCTGGAATCCGGGTTCCTGGCGGTATTGGTCTTCGGGTGGGACAAAGTCCCGCCCCGCATGCACTTTTTCTCGACGTGCATGGTGGCCTTTGGCGCGTTCTTCTCGTCCATTTGGATCGTCATCGCCAACTCCTGGCAGCAAACACCGTCGGGTTTTCATATTGTGGGACAGGGACTCGGCGCGCGAGCGGAGATCACGGATTTCTGGGTGATGGTATTCAACCCTTCCAGCATGCACCGATTGGCACACACGGTGATCGGCGCCTACATCCTCGCAGCGTTTTTTGTGATGAGCATCACCGCCTATTACATCCTCAAGGGACGACACCTCAATTTCGCGAAGAAAAGTTTCTCCATCGCCCTGATCGTGGCGACCGTGACGTCGCTTGCCGAGCCGATTTCCGGCGACCTGCAGGGTAAGAAGGTCGCGCAAACACAGCCCGCCAAGCTCGCGGCCATGGAAGCGGTCTTTCATACCGGCCCGGGACCGACGCCGCTGTATCTGTTTGGGCTGCCCGATCCGCAGCGGCAAGATGTCAAACATGGTATTGCCATCCCGGGTTTGCTGAGCTGGCTGGCCTATGACGATCCTCACAAACCCGTTCCCGGGCTCGACCAAATTCCGCAACGGGATTGGCCTCCCATTGCCCCGACGTTTCAGGCGTTCCACATCATGGTGTGGCTGGGCGGGCTGTTCGTGGTGCTGACGCTCGTCGGAATGTACTTTCTCTGGAAGGGCACCCTCTTCGAGAAGCGCTGGTTGCTGTGGGCGTTTGTGCTGGCGGTGCCGCTGCCGTACGTCGCGAACCAGTTCGGCTGGATAACCGCCGAGGTTGGCCGCCAGCCGTGGGTCGTGTACGGATTACTGCGCACGAGTGATGCGCTCTCAAAAGCCGTCGTCGCCAATCAGGTGCTTGGTTCCATCATCATGTTCGTCGTCATCTACGCCCTGCTCTTCGTGGTCTGGGTGTTTGTGTTGGACAGCAAGATCAAGCACGGACCGGATGAGATTGTAACCGCCCGGACCGCGCCCGCGCCCGGCGGATTGCTCGGCATCGCCAGCCTGCGCGCCGGCACGGGCGGCGCCTCGCTGACCGAGACCGACAACGCGAACGAGAAGGAATAGCGACATGGATTTGAACATTTTCTGGTTCATACTGCTCGGCGCGTTGCTGGCGGGCTACGCAATCCTCGATGGCTTCGATCTGGGCGTCGGCATCGTGCATCTGGCCGTAAGGACCGACAAAGAACGCCGGATCCTGATGAACTCCATCGGGCCGCTGTGGGATGGTAACGAGGTGTGGCTGGTCACATTTGGCGGCGCGTTGTTCGCGGCGTTTCCCATCGCCTACGCGACGGCCTTCTCGGGATTCTATACCGCCTTCATGGCGCTGCTGTTTGCATTGATCTTTCGCGCCGTGTCGATGGAATTCCGCGGCAAACACGACTCGCCGTCGTGGCGCACGTTCTGGGACGTGTCATTCTCCCTCGCCAGTGGCGTGGCCACACTGTTGTTTGGCGTAGCGGTCGGCAACGCAATGCGCGGCATGCCCATCGGCGCGGATATGGAATATCATGGGGCCTTCCTCGATCTGCTGCATCCGTATGCGCTGCTCGTCGGCGTGTTTGCGGTGGCCACATTCGCCATGCACGGGTCGATCTATCTCTATTTGAAGACGGAGGGCGACCTGCAAAAACGCATTCACGGGTGGATGTGGCGTACCTTTGGCATTTTTCTCGTTCTGTACATCCTCACGACGATCTTCACCCTCGTCGCCGTGCCGCTGGCAACCCGCAATTTCCACGAGCACCCATGGGTGTGGGTTGTCGTGGTGCTCAATGTGCTGGCCATTGCCAACATTCCGCGAGCGATCTTCCTGGGCCGGCCCGGCTACGCCTTCCTGTCGTCGTGCGCGACGATTGCCGCGTTGACGTTCCTGTTCGGGGTGGCGCTGTTCCCCGACCTGATCCACTCGTCACTCAATCCCGATTGGAGCCTGACGGTCTACAACGCGGCTTCGTCGCACAAAACGCTGGCGATCATGGCGACCATCGCCGCGCTCGGCATGCCATTCGTGCTGGCCTACACCTCGGTTGTTTATTGGGTGTTCCGTGGTAAAGTGCAGTTGGGTACGCTCAGCTATTAACCAAGGAGACAGTTCATGGATATTCTCATCCAGGCCGACGGGGTGACTCTCACGCAAGCAATCAAGGATGCCATCGATGAGAAAATCAGCCACGTCGGGCAGTACGCGCCACGGGCCGTGCGCGCCCGCGTCCGCCTGCGAAAAGTCAGCGCCCATCCTTCTCCCCGCCAGTATACCGTGCGCGTGCTGGTCGAGATTCCCGGCGCCGACCTGAGCGCCGAAGAATCCCGCGCCGAGGTGATCACCGCGCTCGACGTGGTGGCAGGAAAGATCGAACGCCGCCTGCGCAAACGCAAGACCGAGCGCCTCGCCAAACGCGAGCGCGGTCCCCGCCGCAAACCGTAGGCGGAAGTCCCCCGCCAAGTGGATCGGCCGGTCTTTTCTTGTGCCACCGGATTCGGGGTTTGTGTTACGCTGGCGGGTGTGGTCATCCGCAATGTCATACTCGATTGGTCAGGCACGCTCGTCGACGATTTGACGCCGGTGCTGAAAACCACGAACCACGTGTTGGAATCGTGCGGGTTGCCGGCCCTGTCCCGCGAGGAATTCCGCGCGCAATTCTGTCTGCCGATCCGAAAGTTCTACGAGCAGCGCGTGCCCCACGTGCCCCAAGCCCGGCTGGAACAGATCTTTCTCGCGGAGTATCCGAAGCATCACGCCGAGATCACCCTCCTGCCCCACACGCTGGAGTTTCTGCGATTCTGCCAGCAGCGGCACATGGGCGTGTATATCGCCAGTACGGTGGACGCTCATACGTACGAAACGCAGATGACCCGGTTCGGCATCGGGTGCTACATCACCAAACCCTATACCGGCATCCAGGACAAGACATCGAGGATTCATCACATCCTGGATGAGAACAATCTTGACCGGGATGAAACGATGTTCGTCGGCGACATGGAACACGACGTCGAAGCGGGCCAGGCCGGCGGCATCCACACCTGCGCGGTGCTAACGGGGTACAATCCTCTCGACAAACTGCGCGCGATGAACCCGGACCTGATCTGCCGCCATCTCGGCGAACTCCAAGAGTTCATTGCCGCACGAGAGGTCGTGCGTGGATAAGATCGTCGTCAAAGATCTCGAAGTGGACACGCGCATTGGTGTGACCGAAGCCGAACGCGCCCGACCGCAGCGATTGCTCATCACCGTGGAACTCGAGTGCAATCTGACCGAAGCCGGACGAACGGACCGGGAGTATTCAACCACGCCGTACGACGTGGTGGCCGACATGATTCACAAGACGGCGGCGGAGAGGCCGCGGAAACTGGTCGAATCTCTTGCGGCTGACATCGCCAAGATCATTCTCTACCGCAAAATGGCGCAGGCAGTGACCGTCGAAGTGAAGAAATTCAGTATTCCGCGTAGCCAATATGTTTCCGTCCAAATCCACCGTACCCACTAGGGTCGGGTTGTGGGCGCACCGGTGCTGGTTGCTTCTGGTGTTTGCGCTGGCCACGCTTTGCGCTCGCGCGGATACTGTCACGCTCAAGGACGGCACGGTGTTGGAGGGCGATATCAGGGCGGAGGACGATGCGACACTGTCGATCTACCTCGAGTTTGCCGGTGGCACGATCACCGAGACGCGGCAGATCAACAAGACGGATATTGCCAAGGTCGTCCGCTTGACGCCCGAGCAACGGGTCGCCTGGCAAACCAAGCGTGATTACGAGGCCCTGGAGAAATATCGCCTGAATCCGAACTCAAGCTATGGACTCAATGATTACGACGAGATAATCCGCAATGTTTTCCGCAAGTTCCTCGCACAACATCCGGGCTCGATTTATGAATCAAATGTCACGGAGCGCATCACACAGTGGGTGACCGAGCGTAATTTGGTGGCCGCCGGAAAAATGAAATTCCACGGCCAGTGGCTACCGGCGGCGGAAGGCGTGCGGCTGGCGGAGCGTGAACAAGGCCAACAGTTGCTGCAACAAAGCCGCTGGCTGATTTCCCAGGGCCGGTTCGAAGCTGCCATCCAGCAACTTCAGAAAGTCCTCTCCCTGTCCTCGCAGCCCGACTTTGTCGTTCAGTCCCGGACGCTGCTGGCTTCCGCATTTCAACAGGCAATCACATCGCTCGACCGGCAGCGGCAACAATTGGAAGCTGACGTCTCGTCCGCGCAACAACGGGTGGATCGAGCACAACAGGCGGTGAACGCGGCAGAGGCATCACTGAGGCCGGCCACGGGCAAAGGACAATCCTTGGGAAGACCCGCACCGGTTGGTTCCTCCTACCGGGCACTGGGAGCCAACGCGCAGTCCTTTGTCCAGGACCAAACCTCCGTCGACAACGCGCGCAACGACCTGGCCAATGAACAGGGGTACCTCGACCAAGCCAAAAACCAGTTGAACAACACCGTCCAAAAAGTTGCGGCATTACAATCCCAAGCATCGACCGTGGAGGCCCGATGGGGAATCGCCCCCGGAAACGCCAACTCGGGGATTGCCAACAACCGGCCGACCACCGCATCACCGGCCACCGCCAATTCGCCGGATATACTCGTCGGCCTCATGACGTGGGTGCGGAACAATTGGATCTTCATGGTGGCGGGTGGACTTGTGCTCCTGTTCTTGTTGTCTCGGTTTGTGAAAGGTTGACATACGAGTTCCCCTCGCTCGTGGATATCGACCGCGACGCTTTTCTCATTGCAGAGGCCGTAGTGTTGGACGTAGCATCTTCTCAAATAGGAGCGCCTGCTATGACACCGATTCCGCGTTGTCGCTTCGTCCGGATCCTGGCCTTGGCCCTTGCTTTGTTGAGTGTGCGTTTCGCGTCCGTTTCCTTCAGCCAGACGACTAATTTCCCCGTCAACGATTACGTCACCATCAAGTTGAAAGATGGCAGCGTGCTTGAAGGACCGGTTCTCCTCGAGGACGATCGGCAGATCACCATCGAGGCGCAGTACGCCAACGGCACCATCTCCCGTAAGGACCAAGTCGACAAAAATGACATTGCATCCATTTCGCACCTGAGCGCCGTCGACCGCGACCAGCGCCTGGCGACAATTGCCTACCACGACCTTGGCAAGTACCAACTGGATCCGCAAAGCTCGCTTCAACTGTCCTACTACGACAACGCCATCAGCCAGGGTTTCCTTCCCTTCCTGCAGCAATATCCCCACGTGATGGAAACCGCCATCATCAGCAACCGACTCGCCGAATGGCAGGCGGAACGAAGCCAGGTCGCCTCGGGCCAGGTCAAGTACCACGGGCAATGGATGACCGCCGCTGAGGCGAACAAACTCGCCGAAACCGAGCGCACCCAGCAGGTTGTCCAGGATGCCAGGGCGTTGATAGCGCAGGGCCAGTTCGACGCGGCCACCGAAAAGCTTGCGCCCTATTACAATGCGGCACAACCGTCGCCGCTCGTGGTCGAAAGCCGGCGCCTGCAGGTCGATGTGTATCGCTTGTGGATCAGCAGCCTCGAAACCGCGCAAGGACAACTCACCAAGGACCTCGAGGCAACCAAGGAGAGGGTCACCCGTCTTGCTGAAATACGATCACGAGCCCAAGCCAACTATGACTCGGCCCGCGGCAAGAGCATGGTTACGGGAACAAGGGCTCTGGGCGACAGTGCGATATCCGGCCAGGCCAGTGCGGATTATCTTCGCGCGGAGAAACAGTACAATGAAGAGCAAAACCGCCAGTTTGCGATACAGGAACAACTCGACAATACGATTCGTCAACTGCGACAGGTCCACCAAAACCAGGATCTGTTTACAGCGGCTTATCCCGCCATCGAGGTGGTGAAGGAGATGCCGCTGCCGCCGCCGAAGACGAACGTCCCCGCGCCAGCGCCGCCACCGGAGACGAACGCCCCTGCGCCGCCACCACCCCCGCCGCCGCCGCCAACGATCCTCGATCAAACAGGCGCCTGGTTTAGCAGAAACTGGATTATTATTGCCGGCGTCGGCCTGCTTGGGCTCTGGGGTGTGTCGCGCCTGTTCACGCGCCCCTGACAATGGCGAGATGGCTATTTCCAATACTTCTGGAAGTCATCCTGGTCAGCTTTCTCAAATGTCGGGAATCGCGTACGTCCCGGATCGTTTGCTTTGACTCCAATCGCGTTTTCGATGGACTGGTAAACCTCGATCGGCTTCTGATCAAACCGGAACGTCAACGCGTCGGGATTGTAGGGTTCCCAAATCTTGGGAGCGATCACCGAGAGGCTCGTCATCACGCAACACACCAGGATCGTAGAGGAGATCAGGCCGAATACGACCCCCAACACCGCGTCAACAATCCGCGGGTACCGGGGGACGGCTTGTTGCGTGACCTGATTGAGCACCAGAATCAGCGGTAGACACCCCAGCAGAAACAGCGCCCAATACGCGCCGAACGCGCCGTACGCGCCCGCCCCCGGCATCACCGATTCCACAAATCCGGTCGCCTCGTACCAGTACCGCATCGTCACCATCATGGCAAAAAACAACAGGAGCGAGCTGGTTAGTTCGTAAAACACGCCGAACATTGACCCGCCCCATCCCAGCGACAGGATCAGCACCAACGCCAGGATACTTAGGATGACTTCCACGTACATGGTTAGCTCGCTTGGATCACTTCCTCCACCGACGTAATCCCACTGAGGATTTTCTCCACCCCGTCTTCGCGATACGGACGGAGACCCTTGCGGGCGGCCATTTCCGCCAATACCTGCTCGTTGGCCCCTTCATTCACGGCTTTCCGGAATTCCTCGTCCAGCACGAGCAACTCAAAAATCCCGGTGCGCCCCTGATACCCGATACTATCGCAGGCCTCGCATCCCGTCGCGCGATAGATGCGGTGCCCCGGCTCCAGTGCCAGTCCAATCTCACCCAACTCTGTCCCGGTCGCCTCATAGGCCTCGCGGCACTCCTTGCAGAGCACGCGCACCAGGCGCTGGGCCACAACCATCAACAGCGCCGAGGAAATCTGGTAGTGCTCCACCCCGATCTCCTCCAACCGGATAACCGTCCCCACCGCATTCTTCGCATGCAGCGAGCTGAACACCAAGTGACCCGTCAATGCGGCCCGAATCGCAATTTTGGCCGCCTCGGCGTCGCGCATTTCACCCACAAAAATCACATCGGGATCCTGCCGCATGATCGACCGCAGTCCGGCCTCACACGTGACACCGGCTTTCACATTGACCGGAATCTGCGTCGCTCCCTCCAGTTCATATTCCACGGGGTCCTCGATGCTCATAATGTTCAACCGCTTGCGGTCGAGCCGGCTGAGCGCGGCGTACAACGTCGAGGTTTTGCCCGAACCAGTTGGCCCGGCGGCCAGTATAATACCGTTGCGTGAGTGAATCACCCGATCGAACCGTGCCATCAGCTCCTTGCTCATGCCAAGGTCTCCCAGGCCCATCACCCCGGTCTTGCGGTCGAGAATACGCAGCACCATCTTCTCTCCGTGAATGGCCGTGGCGGTGGCCGCGCGGAAATCCACTTCACCACCCTCGGTGCGGACGCGAAATCGACCGTCTTGCGCCCGGCGCTTTTCTGCCACGTCGATCTGCGCCAGTGTCTTGAGCGCCGCGACCACGCGCAGCCCGTCCGCCCGGGTAAATACCAACCGCTCCTGCAATGCGCCATCGACACGAAACCGCACCCGGCATCCGTCAGCCTGCGGTTCCAAATGAATGTCACTGGCCCGTTCGCTGATCGCCTCCTGCAACACTTCCCGCGCCGCCTCGATGCCGGTCATTTCGGGCATATCTTTGCGGACCTGGATCTCGTTGCCGTCCACGTCCAGAAATTCCATCCCCACCCGGTGCTTTCTGGCTCCGAGGGTGGCGGCGACCTTCGTCCGCCCGCCAAACAGTCCCCGCTTTTTGGGGGCCTCGCCAGGCACCAGCCCGGCCACGCGCCCGGTGAGCGTTCTCAGCCCTTCCCCCTCGTGCAGCCGACGCTGTCGCTTGACCAGATACATCACAAATCCGAGGACAGGCAGAAGCAGCACGTCCGCATTCGCACGCCTGATTTCTTCCGGCATCCCTCTGATGTCGTGTTGCACCCAAATCAACGCTCCAATCCACACCATCGCCGTCAGTCCCATAACCAACAGAAAAATATCCATCGACCAGCGATGCACGTACGGAGGAACCATGGGCCCGGGAAGGGAATTCGTGGCGGGTGCGGGTTGTGCCTCTTTGCTTCCGGGGACTTCCAAACCCGGCGCCTTTGCAGACTGGAGAATCGCAACGCCGTCGATGCTCTCGACCTTGTCCAGGGGCAACTTGATCTGCCCGTGGGGCACGGCAATCTCGACACCCTGGTCATCGCGCCCCAGAATCGTTACGTCATCATACACCTTGCCGTTCTTCAGCTTCACTTCCGACGCAAACAGCGAACTGACGGCCAGAACAGCCGATAGAACGATGAGCTTGAAGCCTTGCAAGGTCGCGTGCCTGTCCTCTCTGATGCCCAGTGTGTCCGGCTGCCGTTGATGAGTCAACAGCCTTTTACGAGACGGACGTACGTCAGCCGCGGAATACGTCTGCCGTGCGGCCGAGACTAATCGTCCGCCGGTTCTTTGGCCGCCAATTCCCCGGTCGCTTTCGAATGATTGCCCCGCGCCTGAATCATGCCGCTCTTACGGGCGAAATCAAACAGACCACCCGCGTCGATCACGGGCCGCGCGTCCCCGAGTGATTTCGTTGCGAAAACCTTCGAGGATTTGAGAATCTTGAGTGTGTTCGCATCCAGATCGAGTTCGATTTCGTCGCCGGTCTGGATCGTTTCGCAGATTCGCGTTGTTGATTCCACAGGATAGAGCTCGCCCGTGGCCACGCTATTGCGAAAGAAAATCCGCGCAAAGCTCTCCGCCACCACCGCCTCGCATCCCGCCGCCCCCAGGGCAATCGGTGCGTGCTCGCGCGAACTGCCACAACCGAAATTGCGCCCGCCAATGACAATTGTGTACGGCCCCTTGGTTCGTCCCTCGGGAATGTACCGGGTCGGATACTGGTCTTTCGGCAGGCCGCACATCGCGTAGCTGCCGAGTTTCTCGTATTCCTCCGGAATCGTGGGGACGAGGGTCAGATACTGCGCCGGGATAATCTGGTCGGTATCGATATTGTCCCGCACAACATAGGCCTTTCCGCGAATCACCTTGCTCATGGTTCTGTCAGCCTACGCAAAGCCCCCCACCGAATCAACTCTCAAAACCTGTCCGCCAGCCCTTATCGGCGGACTCCAACGTCTCATGTCAGCCACTGGGGTGTTCAATTCTGTCTGCCACGCCCCGCCCATTGGAACGCTCCCTATGGAAGGCCCCCCACGCCCCCAGACCCTTGGCAAGGCGGCTGCTTTAGGGTTTGTCATGCCAGAGTACAGCGATCCCGAGAAGAGCTACACGATCAGCTACCCCGAAGGGTGGCTGCCTCTGACGCATGAAGGGTCCCCCCACGTCAGCCTCGCCAGTTTGACCACCGGCGGCTACCTGAAAGTGGAGGCCTGCCAATTCGAGAAACCCGCCCCGGAGTCCATGCAACCCGAGCGCGCCCTGCAATCGCTCATCGAATGCGAGAAGCGCACCTGGCCCAACATCGATTTCCCGCTCATTCAACGCAGCTCGCGCAACGGCTCGGCGCTCGCCTACATGACCTTCACCCGGGTCGAACTCCCGGACGAGGAGCACCTCGCCGATTTTGGTCACACCCGCGCCTGGATCTTCACACGCGGCCGCGTCCAGGTGCGCTGCCTCTACCGCTGCCGCAGCAGCGATGCTGGCGTGGACGACGATGAGCTGGAGGGAATCGTCAACTCGCTGGAACTGCACGACGATCCGCATCTCGATACCGCCAGTTTCACGAATTACTATTTCAGCTTGCTCAAGCGCCATCGCCCGCAACTCGGTGTCCGCCCGCCCGAGGGACTGGCCTTGACGCTCGCCGACGGCCAGACCGTCTTGCTCGAGCATTTGTATCATCATTATCTGCTCGAACCGCACCGGATGGACGAGTTGATCGAGGCCCATATCAATCTGCTCGATTTCTGCAGCGACGACGTGCCCGATCTGCGCAATTACAAGCTCATCAAGCCGCTCCTGTTCCCGAAAGTGTTCCGCACCGCCTCGCACAACCTGCCGCCGCACCGCATGCCGTTGTGGCCCGGCATCTCCATCGGCGCCGTCATTCAAGGCACCGTGTTCACCTACGGCGTGAACTCCGAGCGGCTGAAAAACTGGTCCTGCGAATCCCTCGACGACATCATGGAAGACCTGATCGACAATCTCTACAGCATCCAGCCCGTCGCGCCGCGCGGCCTCCGCAACGAAGAAGGCGTGACCCAGGCCATCAGCTACGTCGACCACTCCTTCAGCGCCTCGTTCATCCTGTTCGAGGATTTCTACAACACCACCTCGCACAACCTCAGCGCCGAGGAATTCCTCGTCGGCCTGCCCGACCCGAGTTGCGTGTCCTGCTTCCGCGACGACGACCCGCGCTTTGTCGTGCAACACACCGCCATGCTCCGCTGGGATTACCATCGCAGCGTCGAGCGATTGACCGATACCATCTATCTCGTCAGCGGCCCGACCCTCAAAGACGTCAAGCCCTACGACATCCTCCACTGCTGCCCGAAACGGGTGTAGAACACAATCTAAGTGCTTACGAGGTCGTGACCGAACCCAGCTTTGGCTTCGTTTTTAAGGGGCGGACCCAACCGATTTGCCGAATTCGTGTCGTGTGCCGCGGCCGCCGAAATTCTCTGCCTTCCCCCTCCCTGTGGTGGCGGCCTAACTCGTCGAGAGGCCGCACCGTCGCGCCCTTGCGGCAAACCGTCGGTCGTCCTGCTGTCGCTTCCGCTCGGAGGTTCGGGCTTCGGCAAGGCCGTTAGCTGTCGCGTCGCCCCCCCGTCTTCTCGAAGGTCCGTCGATTCGGATGGCGACAAAAATTGGCGGAACCAAACCGCACCGCAAACTCGCAACTGTAGGGGTCTTGCACCAGGCATTCCGAGATCTTGAGAGTCGGCCCCAACCACCTGGTTTGACATACTTCCGGGTCTGGAAGACGCCTCCGATTGCTGACCGTGTCGTGGGTCAAGGCACGCCGCCCCTCTCGAAGCTCCGCCGATCCGGATGGCGACAAAAGACGCTCCCATCACAGCGTGCCGCAAATTCGCAACAGTCGGGATTTATCTCCAGGCATTCCGAGAGATTGAGGGCCTGCCCCAGATACCTGGTCCGACATATTTCCGGATCGGGAAGATACCTTTGATTGTTGGCGGTCTCGTCGGTCATGCTACTCGTTCTCGCCCACGCACGGGAGGGCGGCTCGATTCCCGGTTTGGGCTGCGCCGTATTTCGAGCGATACGGAAGAAGTATTGGGGCCGATGTTCGTTCGGTAACAATCTCACTAAGGTTCATGATGCTTCCCGGTCCAGCGACAAATGTGAGAACCTAGACCGGCGCGGGTCAAGGATGGGGCTAACAAACGTAATGCTTCGGCAATAAGTACGGAAAAGGTGCAGGGTCGTCAAGAGTTTTTTGGTCGAAGAAGCATGGCGATCGCTAGGGCCGTGTCGTTCCCGGTCGTGCCCGCGATGTTAGAACCTCGTCTGAGGATGTCGAAGCGAGATCGCCCGTCCCTCTCGACACTGCCTAGTGAACCCCCAGCCCCTTGGAAACCCTGCCAATTACGATCCCGATGAAAACTTATGGGTTCACTTCGTGGTACGGTCTCTTCTGTTCGTAGAGACTGAGCCGCTGGCGGGCCTTCTCCAGTGTATCGTTTGACGGATTGGATTCCAGGTAGTGGGATTCCAGATATTTCTGTTGCCATTTGACGGCGGCGTCAAAGCGGCCGGCCTCGGCGCAGGCCGCCGCCAGCGTGCCGAGTATCGAATCGTCCTTCCATGCGGACAGTTCACACGCCTTCAATGCGTAGTCGACGGCGTACTCCCCGTTCCGAGAATTGACATCGGGGCAGACAGCCAGTACCCAAGCGAGGCTGACGTACGCCTCCACGAAATCCGGCTTGAGCCGGATCGCTTCGGTGTAATCCGCAACGGCCTTGTCATAGGCGCCTTTGTGGGCGTAGAAGCCCCCCCGGGCGTAGTGGGCCTCCACGAAATTCGGGTTGAGCCGGATGGCTTCGTTCTCGTCGGCAATGGCTTTGTCCCAGTCGCTTTTGTAACCGTAGGCGTTGCCCCGGTCGTTGTACGCAGCGATATAATCGGGCTCGAGGCGGATGGCGTCGGTGTAATCGGCGATCGCCTTGTCATAGTCGCCTTTGTCGCCGTAGACGTTGCCTCGGTTGTAATAGGCCATGGAATAATTCGTTTGGAGTCGAATTGCTTCGCTGAACTCAGCAATGGCGACGTCGTCATCATGCCGACCACTCGCTTCCAGACCTCTTTCGAAGGCTCTCTCTGACTGCTCTCTCGCTAACCTGTCTCTCGCCGACTGGCTGTTCCCGCACCCCAGGCCCGCCAACAGCAGCAAGAGGAAAATACCCAGCCATGTCAGCCATGCGAAAAACCGCTGGGCTGGCGGACTCGAATTGACGCCGGGTTCCGGGGCCATGCTTTTACAACTAGCATTCCGGTAATGGCAAATCGAGCAGTTTCCCGCCGCCGGACCTGCCCCCCTTGCGTTCCCTGCATGAAAGCGTATGTTGCAGTGGAGAGTCGAGAAGCTCTCTCCGGGTAGGATCGTTCAGCCGCATTGGGTGCGGCCGGGGTTGCGAAGAGTTGAGCCTCGACTCTCCTTTCGTTTCTCCCTCCAACTCCGGCAGCAGGAGTCCTCACGGAACCCCCGAAGCAAATTCCAATCGAGTTGCCCATCTGTCTCGTGTCATCCTGGCGGTAGCCGATTCAACAACGGCGGGGCGTCGGCGGGCAACGATCACTGGACAAGATCAAGGGCCGTCTGTCTTCTCGAAGCTACGCCGATCGGGGTGAAAACAAAAGATGATCGAACCCAAACGTACCGCATACTTGCAACAGTCGGGTTTTTCCACCAGGCAGTATGAGAAGGCGAGATAGCCTCCCCCAAACTTGATCCGACATACTGCCGGATCCGGAGGACGCCTCGGATTATTGGCCGCGTCGTCGGTCATCCTCGCATGCTCCTCTCTCAGCTGTTGTCTCGCTGCGATCAGACCCGAGCGAATCCCGCCAATACGGCAGTCAGACTATCATGTCAGTAACGCAACGTCGAGCCGTTTCCCGCCGCCAAGACCGCCCCGAGAACCAGTTGCTATTCCCGTAATCAGGCTTACGTTGCAGCGGAGAGTTGAGGTTGGTCGCATGAATAGACACGTGCTGGAAATCTCCACGTACGTCTTCCGCCTCCTCCGAAGGCGGGCACTGCTCTCCATCTCCTGCTCCGACGAAAAGGACAGCCCCACGCAACACATCGTGGTCGATGACGACGTTTACAACGAAATTATCGACCGTGCCATCTCCAAGCGAAAGACCATCGACGAAATCTTTCTCGAGGTCGGCACGCGGGTTTGTCCGGCCCATCGGCGGTCACGTTGCCTCAGGAGGTGGAGCCGGTAGCGGCGGCGTGGTTTGGACTTCTGGATGGTCGCTCGACAGGCGACGGTCCGTTGCCTTGACGGGCGAGTTGATGCGTCATCCGGTGTCCGCTGGCATTCACCCCATAGGAATCACATCCACACGGAGTCAATTTGTCCGTCTCCACCGCGCTCCAAACGTCTTCCCCGCAAATTGCCTGCAACCGCGGCAGGCTGCGCTACAGTTTCAGGGCCTGCCCCTGCCCAAGGGAGAAACCGATTGACAGTGCCGCAGTCTGGCGCGTATGTTTACCCCAGTTGTCGGAGGATTTATCCCATGGCTGACGAAAATCTCGAGCAAAAGAGACCTGAAGAAGAGTCGAAAAAAGACACTGTTCGTATCAATTTACCTCCCGGCCTAACGGGTCGTGGCACCCCTGGTACTGGAGCCCCTGGTACTGGCGCTCCACCATCGCCGATGGCCAAACCTAAAGTCCCGGGTTCTACCGCCAGTCCCGAAGACGAAGCCAAGCGGGAGACGTCGGTCATGGCCCGTCCGACCGAGGCGCCCAAGCCGAAGAAGGACACCTCGCGCGTACAGGTCGTTGCCGCCAAACCGATCACGGCGGGGGCTCCTCGTCCGGCGATCAAATTGCAGCATGAAGACGAGACGGTTCCAGCTCCCGAAGCCGCCACCGTCATGCCCGGTGCTGGTCCGTCCGGTAAGGGTGCTAAGCCTGCTGGCCGGCCCGCTCCCGTCGGTGCCGGTGCGCCCAGTGGCGCCGAGGCTGGTTTGTCCCTTGCGGCCGTTGTCTTATCGCTCGCGGTGGCTGGCTATTTGGCCTATATCGCATTCGGTTGATTCGGGCGAATCCAGCACACCCGTTTCGGCATCCAAGGTTTCGGAACGTATTGGAGAAATTCCATGGCAAGTCCACATGTCGTGACGCTTTCGGCAGGCAATTTCGAGCAGGAGGTCGATAAATCGGCCACACCCGTGTTGGTCGATTTTTGGGCCGAATGGTGTGGCCCGTGCAAAATGATCGCGCCGCTGCTCGATGAAATCGCCGAGGAAAAAGTCGGCCAGGTCAAGATCGCCAAGGTCAATGTGGACGACAATCAGGAGTTGGCCACGCGGTTCGGCATCCGGGCGATACCCACGCTGCTGCTGTTCAAGGGCGGCCAGGTCAAAGAAACGATCGTCGGCATGACCGGCAAAAAAGACCTCGAAAAGAAACTCGCGTCGTACATCAGCTAAGCCACGACTTCCAGGCAAATCCCCAGGGGCGCACGGGTGTGCGCCTCTTGTTTTTCACCGCAATACTTTCTCCTGGATCGCCATCAATTCCGCGACCCCTTCGCGCGCCAGCTTGAGCATCGCCGTCATCTGCCGTTGCGTAAACGGCGCGTCCTCGCCCGTTCCCTGGACCTCCACGAACTGGCCTTCGTCGGTCATCACCACATTCATGTCCACGGCGGCCTTCGCGTCCTCTTCGTAGCACAAATCCAGCAACGGTACGCCGTCGAGCAGCCCCACGCTGACGGCCGCCACCGCGGACTTGATGGGACAGTCCTTGAGAACGCCTTCGCTTTGAAGTTTGTTCATGGCCAGCATCACCGCCACATACGCGCCGGTGATGGACGCCGTCCGCGTCCCACCGTCCGCCTGCAACACGTCGCAATCGATCCAGATCGTCCGCTCGCCCAGCTTCTCGATGTCGGTGACCGAACGCAGCGCGCGCCCGACCAGTCGCTGGATCTCCTGGGTTCGGCCTTCCACGCGGCCCCGTGTCACTTCCCGCGGTTTGCGCGGCGCGGTGGCGTAAGGCAGCATCGAATACTCGGCGGTGATCCAGCCACCGGTCACGCGCTGCTCGCGCATCCAACGCGGCACGCCCTCTTCGATCGATGCGGCGCACAGCACTCGCGTGTCCCCCATCTCGATCAACGCCGAACCCGCCGGCTGTTTGACGTAGTGGGGATGGATTTTTACGGGACGAAGCTGATTCGGGCGGCGACCGTCGACGCGTTTCATGCCCCGCTAGAATGGGCGGGGGCGAATGTGGAGGCAAGCAATTTCTCGGTGCGCGGGCCTCGCTTTCGGGATTGAACCTCGGGCCGCGCACCAGTAAGCTACCGCCTGTGGCACACACTGTGCGCCCGTAGCTCAATTGGATAGAGCGTTGGCCTCCGGAGCCAAAGGTTGTGGGTTCAAATCCCGCCGGGCGTACCAGCTTTCGCCCCGGGCGTCGCCAGACCAACGCCAGGCCATTCCGTCGGCTTGCGAATACGCTCATCTGCGGTACACTGTCATCCATGCAGGAGGACGAATGAAGATCACTTTCACGGCCCTGACCATTGCCGCATGGTTCGGCATCACCGCCACCG
This sequence comes from Verrucomicrobiia bacterium, assembly GCA_052146795.1. GTDB lineage: Bacteria > Verrucomicrobiota > Verrucomicrobiia > Palsa-1439 > Palsa-1439 > Palsa-1439. The sequence continues at coordinate 26,351 of JBKQMH010000079.1, read as the reverse complement.
CCAACGCCTGGTTGGGTGATTCCCCGGACGCCCTGATCCAGCGTTACGGAAAACCCAAACTCGTGCAGTTGACCACCGGCGACATCCCCGCGCAAAAGGGCTACTACGCCGAACTCAAGGAAAACTTCACCACCAATACCAGCCTGATCGCGTGGACGGGCACGAACTACAACGAGGTCGGCTACGGCATGGACCTCGTCGAAACTCGCCGCCGTTACACGTTCGAGAAGGACGGTCTCAAGATCGTCACCTACATCGGCAACGCCGGCGAGAAATACAATGGCACCGATTTCTCCGACCGCTCGGCCCGCGAGATCGTCAACTCCGGCGCCGTTTGGGAAAAGGACAAGAGCGGCGATCAATTCCGCCGTTCCGTGCCGCTGTCGCAGTCCGTCATCGACGCGTTCCTGGAAAACAACAAGGGCGACTCGACCTGGCCCAATGCTTGGCAGTCGTCCGCCGTCCCCGGTCGGTATCTCAAACGGACCGCCGACAAAATGCGCATGGCCATCGCCCATGGCACTTCCGAGCACCAGATCTACCAGCTCGAGGTTCGGATGGTGGACGATGCGACCCGGGCCGAGGAGTGATGGCCGCTTGGGCCGGGCGGCCCGGCTCAGTTCGCCGTCGGTACCGGCGTTTCCACCCCGGCCGTCGCTTGCTCCGATGCCGGACCCGCCGGTGACGGCCACGGTTGCGCCAGCAACTCGTCCGTCAACGAACGGTAACACTGCGCCGCATACGACCCCGAATCATACGTCGTAATCGGCTTCCCAAAACTCGGCGCTTCGGCCAGCCGCACCGTCCGCGGGATCATCGTCTTGTACACTTTGCCGGGAAAATGGTTGCGCACCTCCACCGCCACCTGCTGCGCCAGGTTCGTCCGCCCGTCGTACATCGTCAACACGATCCCCTGCAACTCCAATGATGGATTCGCGCCGCTGTCGCGGATCTGTTGCAGCACCCGCGTGATCACCGCCAGCCCTTCCAACGCAAAATACTCGGCCTGCATCGGCACCAGCACGCTGTCCACCGCCGCCAGCGCGTTCATCGTCAGGATCCCCAGCGACGGCGGACAATCCACAATGATAAACTCGTACCGGTCCATCCCCTGGATCGGCGTGAGCGCAAATTGCAACCGCTGCAAATAATTCTCCGCCCGCGCCACGTCCACTTCCGCCACCGCCAGGTCCACTTCGCTCGGAATGACCTCCAAGTTCTCGTGACCGCCCGGCCGAATCGAATCCGCCAGTTGCGCCCCGCCCATCAGCGCCTTGTACACGCTCCCGCCCGACAGCTTCTCCAACCCCAGCGCGCTCGTCGCGTTCGCCTGCGGATCCAGATCGAGCAACAACGTCCGTTTCCCGCGTTCCGCCAGACACGCCGCCACACTGACGGCTGTGGTGGTCTTGCCAACGCCCCCCTTCTGATTGGCCAGCGCGATACTGCGCGTACTCATCCATCGCCTTATAGCCCAAATTCGCCCCCTTCGGCAAGGCTGTTATCAGCCTCGTCGGCGGGCCGTGGGCGCCGTAACAAAACCTTCCAAACCTTCCAAACCTCGCTCACGCCCTTTCGGATTTCGCGCTACACTCGCCCGCATGACAACAAACATCAGCAGTCAGAAATCCGACACCCCCATCGGCTCACCATGAAACCGCAAATACCCAGGAAGGGGAATTACCTCTCCGCACTGCCCGAACACGTGCGCTTGGCGATCAACTGCAAACTGCGCGACGGCTGGCGGCACAGCGCCGTCGCCGAATGGCTCCTGACCCAAAAGGCCGACCGCGACATTCCCGAGCACCTCCTCAAAGCCGGCGACCCGTATGCTCTCATCTGGACCCGGCGCGCCCACAGCGAAAAGGTCGTCCAGGAAAACTGCCGCATGACGATCACCCGTTGGAGTCAGGGTCCCTACCGGGACTGGCGCGCCGCGCAACCCAAACTCCGTGTGCCGTTTGGCACCCCGCGGGCCATCAAGAAAGCCTTTCGGGCGCTGTACGAGGAAATCAAAGACAATCCCCGGGCTCTGAACCTGCTCGAGAGACTGCGCCGCGCCGTCCGCCGGGGGCTGGGCGAAGTCGGATCGCCGCCCCGTTAAACTTGTAGCGTCGCCCGCTTGCCGTGTTTACCCTGGGCCCGTCCAAGGGAGTTTATCGAACGGGTCCCGTGCGAAGCGCTGTCCTGATCGCCCCCCAACAAGGTTAAATTGGCCACGTCCATCCGTTACAATACGCTTGTGGTCAAGCTTAACGAGAAATACATGACCGACCGCTCCGGACGCCCGACCGACGTCGTCCTCAGCCGCAAAGATTACCGGAAGCTCCTGGATTATCTCGAAGACCTCGAAGACCGCCTCGAAATCCGTAAACGCAAACGCGGCGCGAGATTCGTTGCGTGGGAGACCGCCGCCGTTTAGTCGTCACCCTGAGCTTGTCGAAGGGCCTCTGTCGTTTCTTCGCCCTCCCATCCGTCATTTCCCATTAACCATCGCCTCTCATCCCTCATCTTTCCGCCTTCATTCTTGGACTCCCCCTGCTCCCCCGCCGCCTCGCGCACCCGTCGCCGTACCCCTAAAACCTTCAGGGCTTGTCGAACGCGCACTGCTCGACTACACTTCACGCCATGGCGAAGCCCGTTCTCCATTTCTTGCCCGAAAAGTCTTACCTAACGGGTTTTGCCCACGACGGACTGGTCTGGCTCTATGACCGAGAAAAAAACGAATTCCGACAGCAGCCGACACGCGTCACTGCGGCTATCCACGACTACTATGCAGTGCTTAATGACGCTGGAGAGAAGCACTACCAAATCGAAGAGTTCCTTAAAAATATCGAGGACAACGCAAAGCCTATTATATCCAAGCTTGAGACGGGGGGTGCAGTCACGCCCAAAGAACGTCTCGACTTGGCTCATTTCATCGCTCTCCTAGTGTTTCGCGTGCCGAAGTTTGAACGAGAGGCGGAACAAATTGCAGACTCCACCTTTAAGCTGTTGATGAAGCATAAGTTTCCGACTGTTGAAGAGACCGCAGAGCAGTTTCGAAGGTCCAGCAAGGATTTTGGCATTACCCCGGAGAGCTTCTTCAAGACTATCCATGAAGAGAAATATCGACTGAAGGGGAACCGGAACATCGCAGTCAATGCGATGCTTGATCAAGCCGAGGAAATCACGCCAATGCTTTTCGCCATGGATTGGAGGATTGCACACGCCGACAGGCGCACCGCATTCATCACGACAGATTCCCCGCTGGGATACATCGTGCCGGAAGGGTTCCGGCGAACTGGCGAACCTGTGCTCGGCTTGGCATCTGACAAAATAACCAAGTTGATCCCACTCACGCAACAGATTGCGCTCCTCATGGGCTACCCCGGTTTTGGATTTGAGCACTGCGGTGCCAACCGGCAGCAAGTCCGGGAAATTAACATTGCAGTCGCTGAGGAATGTGAGCGATATGTCATCGGCCATGAGGAGATGCTTGTTCGTTCCATCGTTAGCCGGAGCAAGGTCGATAAAGCCAAGCCAGGGACGCGAATGAAAGTAGAGCACATTCCTCATCCGGCCGACCCGATGAGAACTTTCATGGTGGCGCGACGTGTCCCCGCCGATGCGCCCGACGAGCCATTCAAGATCGTTGTCGAGAAATGAGCGTTCGCCAACCCGAGAAAACACATCATGACCATTCCAAAGAAGCCCTCACCTTCACGCGCCCTCGCTGCGAAAGTGATCTACGCCGCACTTTCCATCCTTCGCGACCACGGGAAGGAGATGCCGGGGCGCGATCTCATAAACAAAGTCGAAAAAGCAGTCGATCTGGATGACTGGGCAAAGGCCAGATATGAAAGGACAGGCTACGTCCGCTGGGAATCGATCCTGCACTTCTTCAGCATCGACTGCGTCAAGGCCGGATATTTGGTGAAGAAGAAGGGCGTGTGGTACTTGACGCCCGAAGGTGAAGAAGCCCTCAAGCTTGGCCCTGAGAAACTGCTGGAAGTGGCCGGGGCCGCATATCATAAATGGAGAGCAGAGCAGCCCGAGCCTCCCGAAGATTTGACACCTCAGGAGACACCAAGCCAGGCGGTTGCTTACGATGAAGTTGAACAGAGGGCGATTGAAGGTCTAGAGAATTACATCAACGCCAAGAATCCTTATGAATTCCAGGATTTGGCGGCGGTTCTGTTAAGGGGCATGGGCTATTACACTCCGTTTGTTGCCCCAAAGGGGAAGGATGGAGGTGTTGACGTTGTCGCATATCGTGACCCCCTCGGGACGGAATCTCCACGAATTCAAGTGCAGATCAAACACCGCGAATCTGTGGCCGCGGTTCAGGAGGTGCGAAAATTAATGGGGCTTTTGCAGAAGGAAGGCGACGTTGGAATCTTCATCTCCACGGGAGGCTTCTCTGCGGATGCGCGCGCCGCCGCTCGCGGTTCACACGTCCATGTTGAGCTCATTGACCTCAATCGTTTCATTGGGCTCTGGCAAGAGTTCTACGACAAGCTTACGGACGAAGATAAGAGTCGTCTACCATTGAGGCCCATCTACTTCTTGGCAACGGGGGAATAGGAGCCAGCTACAGCCTCACCGTCCCACGGCCCAGTCCACGCGCGGTTTGATGCCGAGGTCTTCGGCAATGCTCTTGATGATGATGCCCAGATTGCGTGCGGTGGGGTTCCCTCGACGGTTCAGCATCCGGTGCAGCGTCTTTTCCCCAAGCCCGGTCTGTCGCGCCAACTCCTTGAACGTGATTTCGGCGTGGACCAAATCGCGCAGCATGGAAAGCCCCTCGACGGTCTCACCTTCCAGCAGGGCGTTGATCGCTTCAGCATACAGTGCCCGCGCAAATTTCCGGTCGCGCTTGATCCGCGCTACAACCGTTTCTTTATAGTCTCGTGTCAGAGCCATTGGCTACTTCGCCTGTTTGTATCGTTTCCAGCGTTCCACCGCGGCGGCAATGTCGGCGTCCTGCCGTCGCTTGCTACCGCCGCCCAACAAAATGATGACGGTCCGACCTTCGCGCCCGAAATACACGCGGTAGCCCGGCCCGAAATCCAGCCGCAACTCAAACACACCGTCACGCAGCGCCTTGGCCGCGCCGAAGTTGCCGGCTTCCAACCGTCGGACGTACCGATCCACTCGCGCCGCCGTCACGGCATCCAGGCCGTCAAACCATTCCGCAAACGGCGAGCGTCCGGACTCCGTGTACTCCCGGATTTCAAAGGTCTCAGCCATATAGTAACATATATGTTACCATTGTCAAATAGTGTTTTTTGCTGATAGTCGACTAGCCTCCCCGCCGTAGCGTCAGCGAAGGCGGGTCACTCACTCACCAACAGCCGATACCCGATCCCCGGTTCCGTCTGGATCAACTTGCCGCCCTCGGGCGTCTCGAGCTTTTTCCGCAAATGCGTGATGTACACCCGCAGATACTGCGACTGGCTTTCGGCGCTCGGGCCCCACACCGACCGCAACAACTGCGTGTGCATCACCACCTTGCCCGCGTACCGCACCAGCTCGTGCAGCAACGCGTACTCGGTCGCCGTCAGACGCACTTCCTTGCCCTTCAACGTGACCGCTCGCGTCGCCAGGTCCACTTTCAAATCGCCGTTCACGAACACCGGCTGTTCGTGCGCCTCGGGCGCGCGCCGTTGCACCGCCCGCAACCGCGCCAGCAGTTCCTCCGTCCCGAACGGCTTCGTCAAATAATCGTCCGCGCCGTTGTCCAGCGCCGCCACCTTGTCCGCCTCGCGGTCGCGCACGGACAGCACCAGCACGGGGGTCTGGCTCCATTCCCGCAACCGCTTCAACACCATCACGCCGTCCATGTCGGGCAATCCCAGGTCCAGTATGATCGCATCGGGCCGACGCGCCGCCGCCTCCTGCAACCCGAGTTGGCCGTTCCCCGCCTCGTAAATTTGGTAGCCCTGCGGTTCCAACGTCAACCGCAGCAACCGCCGAAGCGCCGGCTCATCATCAATGACCAATATGCTCCGCTCCGCGCTCATGTTGGCTGTTCCCCCGTTTCCACAGGAATTCGCATCGTAAACACCGCCCCGCCCCCGGGGTCGTTCCCGGCCGCGATCTCGCCCCGATGCGCCCGCAAGATGCCCTGCACGATCGACAACCCCAACCCCGTCCCGCCCGGCCGCGCGCCGGCGCCGCGATAAAATTTCCCGAACACTTTTTTGTCTTCGCCGGGCGCCAGGCCCACACCATGATCGCGGATGCGCACCTCCAACTTGCCGTCGTCGAGTTGCGCCGACATGTCGATCGGCGATCCCGCCGGACTGTGTTCCGCAGCATTCACCAGCAAATTGCAAATCGCCTGCTCCATCAATCCAAAATCCAGACGCACCAGCGGCAGGTTCTCCGCCAGCGTGATGCGCACGCGTTCCCGCGAAACCTCGTTCTCGACCTGGCTGACGGCCGACTCCAGCAACTCATGCACTTCGCCCAACTCGATGTTCAACGGCAATCGTCCCGACTCGATCCGCGTCATGTCCAGCAGATTGGTCACGATCCGCTCCAACCGCCGGTTCGCGGCCTTGATTTCGTCGAGGAACGTCGCGGTCAGCGGCAGCCCGGCGTCCTTCAACTGCGTGTCGAGCCCTTCGGTCGCCGCGCCAATCACCGACAGCGGCGTCTTCAATTCATGCGACACCGAATCCAGCAGCGTGTGATACAGCCGTTCCGATTCCGCCACCATGCGCGCCTGCTGCGCCGTCTCAATCGCGCGATAGCTCTCGATCATCACGGCGATCTGCGCCGCGAATGTATCCAGCAAATCGTTGTCATCCAGCGTCCACGTGTCGCGTTCCTCGAACAGCACCCCCAACACCCCGAGCCGGTGGTTCGCGGTCCGCAGCGGCAGATACATCGCGTGCGCGTCGGGCAGCGTGTCGGTGAATCGCCCGGCCGCCTGACCGCGCTCGAACGCCCACGCCGCCACCGCGCGCGCCTTTGCATCCGGAGAAAACGTGCTGGTCGGGTGCGGCTCGTCCTCCAGTCGTCCATCCGCCGCGGCCAGTAACACCGCCGTCCGCGTCCGAAACAGCGCGTCCACTTCCTTCACCGCCCGCGCCAATCCGTCTTCCAGCGACGCGCTCGCCGTCACGCTTTCCAGCAGGCGATTCAGCGCCGACGCCCGGTGCTCCCGGCGGCGCTCCGCGGCTTCGCGAACGCGCAATTGATTCGTCGTGTGTCCCATCGCCAGCGCCACCACGAAGAACATCGTGACCATCATCAGGTCATGCGGCGACTTGATCGCAAATGTATAGAGGGGAGGAATGAACAGATACTCCCACGCCACCGCGCTTAACGCCGCCGCCAACAGCACCGCCCATCGATTCAGCCGCATGGCCGCCACCACGACGCCCAACAGATAGACCAGTGACACGGCCACGTATCCCACCAGGTCCTTCAACAGCCACGACACGCCGGTCGCGAGCACGACCACGCCCGCGCCCACCGCGCAGTCCTGCAGCAGGTTGGCCCCCACCCAGTTCGCCCAGGGCCGCCGCGTGCGCTTGCCCCCGCCGTGCACCCCGCTCACGACGTGCACGTCGATGTCGCCACCGCGACGGATCAACCGATCGGCCAGCGAACCGCCCTTGATCAATTCGAGCAGCCAATTGTCCATCGGCTTGCCCACCACCATTTGCGTCACCCCCTGCTCACGGGCCGCTTCGACCAACGCACCGGCGATGTCGTCGCCGGTCGTCATTACCACCTCCGCGCCCAACTGCCGCGCCAGCGATAGGTTCTTCGTCAGCCGCCGCTTCTCCTCGTCGCTCAGCGCCGCCGATGTCTCCACGTACACCGCCACCCACGGCGCATCCATCGCCGCCGCGATTCGCCGCGTCCAGCGAATCAATTGACCGGAAAACGGGCTGGGCCCGACGCCGACCCCCAGGCGCTGGCCCGACTTCCACGGCATGTGGATGCGTTTGGCGCGCATGACGTCGCGCAACTCCTGGTCCACGTGTTCGGTGGTCGCGCGCAACGCCATCTCCCGCAGCGCCGTGAGCGTCTCTTCGCGGAAAAAATTCTCCGACGCCGTGGCCGCGCGTTCGCCCATGTACACCTTGCCTTCGGCCAGCCGTTTGCGGAGTTGGTCGGGCGTCAGGTCGATCAGCTCGATCTCGTCGGCCTGGTCGAGCACCGAATCGGGCACGGCTTCGCGCACCGTCACTCCGGTGATCTGCTGCACCACGTCCACGCGGCTTTCGAGGTGTTGCACGTTGAGCGTGCTGTAGACATCGATGCCCGCGTCGAGCAATTCGAGCACGTCCTGGTAGCGTTTGGGATGGCGGCTGCCGGGCGCGTTGGTGTGGGCCAGTTCGTCCACGAGCGCGAGCTGGGGATGCCGCGCGAGGGTCGCGTCAATATCCATCTCCTCCAGCGTAACGCCACGGTAGTCGATCTTTTTCCGGTTAATGATCGTCAGGCCGGTCAGCAACTCATAGGTCTCCTTGCGCCCGTGCGTCTCCACGACGCCGACGACCACGTCGACGCCCTCGCGCGCCCGCGCTTGTGCCGCCTCCAGCATCGCATACGTCTTGCCGACGCCGGGGCACATCCCGAAAAAGATCTTCAGTTGCCCGCGCTTGGCCGCGCGCTCCTCGCGCTGGATTTCCGCAAGCAACGCATCCGGGTTGGGACGCTGTACCTCGGTCATGCGGCCATTCTAGCTTGTGGACAGGGTTTCACCATCCAAAAGTGGATGGTGGGAAGGATGGCGCGTTGCGTCACAAACCGCTGGCGCTGACCGTGCTGGATGTCCCGTCGCCTACCCTTTCACCGAAGCGCTCCCGTCCGCTTTCTTGGGTTGCAGGTCATCCAGCGCCACGTTCAACTCCAGCACGTTCACCCGGGGTTCCCCAAAGATGCCCCACTGCGGGGCCTTGACGAATTTCTCGACGAGCGTCTTGACCTGATCCTCCGCGATGCCGCGCGCCCCTGCGACGCGGGCCACCTGCAACCGCGCCGACTCGGGGCTGATGTGCGGATCGAGCCCGCTGCCGGAGGTAAACACCATGTCCGCCGGCACCGGCGCGTCCGCCGCCAGCTTGTTGCCGGTCCGGAAGGCCGCCGCATTGGCGGTCACGTTGGATTGCAGGGCCTGGCTGGTCGGGCCGAGGTTGCTCGCCCCGGAGGGAACCGTGGCATAGCTGCCGGCCGATGGCCGCGGCCAGAAGTATTTGTCGCCCGTGAACTGTTGGGCGATCAACTCGGAACCAATAATCTGCCCGTTGCGCTCGATCAGGCTGCCGTTCGCCTGCTTGCGGAACAACAACTGGGCCACGCCGGTCATGACCAGCGGATAGGCCACTCCCGCGATGATCGTCCACAGGATCGTTTGTCGAATGGATTGTATGAAAAGTCTCATGGTGATTGTTCCTTTCTCCAACGTCAGGGCGCCAGGTGCACCGCCACCAGGAACACGTCAATCAGCTTGATGAAGATGAACGGGATGATGATCCCGCCCACACCATAGATCAACATGTTCTTGCGCAAAATGACCGCCGCGCCCAGCGGCTGGTATTTCACGCCTTTCAATGCCAGCGGGATCAGCGCCACAATGATCAACGCATTGAAAATCACCGCGCTGAGGATCGCGCTTTGGGGTGAATGCAGGGCCATGATGTTCAACTTGTCCAGCGGCCCTTTGCCGCCCGCGGTCGTGGCGTACAGCAGGCCGAACATCGCCGGCAGAATCGCAAAATACTTCGACACGTCGTTGGCGATACTGAACGTCGTCAATGCGCCGCGGGTCATCAACAGTTGCTTGCCGATTTCGACGACCTCGATGAGCTTCGTCGGATTGCTGTCGAGGTCCACCATATTGCCGGCCTCGCGCGCGGCCTGCGTGCCCGTATTCATCGCCACGCCAACGTCGGCTTGCGCCAACGCCGGTGCGTCATTCGTGCCATCGCCGATCATCGCGATGAGCTTGCCGCCCTCCTGCTCCTTGCGGATGCGCGCCAGCTTGTCTTCCGGCTTGGCTTGGGCAATGAAATCGTCCACGCCGGCTTCGGCGGCGATGGCCGCCGCGGTTTGCGGATTGTCGCCGGTGATCATCACGGTGCGCACGCCCATCTTGCGCAATTGCGCGAACCGTTCCCGAATGCCGCCCTTCACAATGTCCTTCAACCGAATGACGCCCATGACGCGCGAGCCGTCCGTCACCACCAGCGGCGTGCCGCCCTGCGTCGAGATATCGAAAACAACTTGTTCGACCGCCTTGGGATACAAGCCGCCGCGTTGTTCGACGTGGCGCCGAATGGAATCCGCCGCGCCTTTGCGAATCACGCGCACGCCTTTGCCGTCGGGATCGATCAAATCCAAACCGCTCATCCGCGTTTGGGCGGTAAACGGCACAAACTTCGCCTGCGGCTCCGCGACCTCGCGCCCGCGCAGGTTGTGTTTTTCTTTCGCCAGCACCACGATGGACCGGCCCTCGGGTGTTTCGTCGGCGAGGGACGCCAGTTGCGCGGAATCGGCAAGTTCTTCCACCGGCACGCCCGGCGCGGGAATGAAATCCGTGGCCATGCGGTTGCCGAGCGTGATCGTGCCCGTTTTATCCAGCAGCAACACGTCCACGTCGCCGGCCGCTTCGACCGCGCGTCCGCTGGTGGCGAGTACATTGCGCCGCATCAATCGGTCGATACCGGCGATGCCGATGGCGCTCAACAAACCGCCGATGGTCGTCGGAATCAAACAGACGATGAGGGCCAACAACACGGGAATCGACGTCAGCACCACGCTCTTCTGACCGGCCTGGCTTTCGTTGTATCGCGCAAACGGCGGCAGGGTGAACACGACCACGAGAAACAACGCGGTCAGGCTGACCAAGACGATGTTCAACGCGATTTCGTTGGGCGTCTTTTGACGGCGCGCGCCTTCAATCATCGAAATCATCCGGTCGAGAAACGAGTTCCCCTGCTCCGCGGTGACACGAACAACAATCCGGTCGCTGATAACTTTCGTGCCGCCGGTGACGGCGCTGCGGTCGCCGCCGCTTTCGCGGATGACGGGGGCCGACTCGCCCGTGATGGCGGATTCGTCCACGGTGGCGATGCCGTCCACGATCTCACCGTCGGCGGGAATCGTGTCGCCGGCCTCGCAGACAAACGAATCGCCGATCCTCATCTCGGCGCTGGGCACCGACTCCTCTTTGCCTCTGACGAGCTTGCGGGCCATGGTCTTCGTGCGCATCTTGCGCAGCGCATCCGCGTGGGCCTTGCCGCGCCCCTCCGCCATCGCCTCGGCGAAATTCGCGAACAGGCACGTGAACCACAACCAGAGGCAGATCTGGATGTTGAACAGGTTGCATCCGCCCGGCGTGAACAGGATGGCCGTCGTCCAGATCGATCCGACCCACACCACGAACATCACCAAGTTCTTGATCTCGTCCCGCGGATTCAGCTTCTTGAACGAGTCGATGACCGCCTGGTACACCAACTCGGAGTATTTGATTTCAACTTTTGTGCTCATGAGTTTCTCCCTAGAAAACGCGCCCGGCCAGCATTAGCCCGTGTTCAACGATCGGCCCCAGGCACAATGCGGGAAAGAATGTCAATGCGGCGACGATCAATATGACGCCGAACAGCACGCAGGCGAACGTCAACCCAGTGGTTGGCAGCGTGCCCGCCGAAGCTGAAATCGTTTTCTTCGCGGCGAAACCCCCGGCAATGGCCAGCGCCGCGAAGGCCACCCCGAACCGGCCGAGAAACATCGTCGCGCCAAGCGTCAGATTATAGAAGTTCGTGTTGGCGTTCAGGCCCGCGAACGCGCTGCCGTTGTTGTTCGCGGAGGAGGCGTAGGCGTAAAAGATTTCGCTCAGGCCATGCGGGCCTTGATTTCCCAGGCTCGATAGTCCGGCGGGCGCCCGGCACGCAATCGCGGACCCGATCAGGATCAGAAAATTCGGGATGAGGATCGCGACCACCGCCCACGTGGCCTCCCATGCCTGGACCTTCTTGCCCAGATACTCCGGTGTGCGCCCGACCATCAGCCCCGCAATGAACACGGCCAGCAGGACGTGCATCATGATGCCGTACAATCCGGCCCCGACACCGCCGAATACAATGCAACCCAGCATCAGATTCCACAACGGCGCCAGTCCTGCCAGCGGGGTGAAACTGTCGTGCATCGAGTTGACGGCGCCACAGGACGTTCCGGTCGTGGCCACGCCGAACAACACACTGTTCATCACACCAAACCGCTGTTCTTTCCCTTCGAGCAACGGTTGCACGTTGCCCACGACCGGGTTGGGTCGTGTCTCCGACCACCACGCCAACGTAAAGGCGCCAATCAGTAACGCCAACATCACGCCAAACAACACCCAGGCGTGCCGGCGATCCCCAACCAGGACGCCAAATGCATAGACGAGCGCCGCCGCGAGAATGATCAGCCCGAACATCTCCACGAAATTGCTGAACGGGGTCGGGTTCTCAAACGGATGGGCGCTGTTCTGGCCAAAGAATCCGCCACCGTTCGTGCCGAGTTGCTTGATGGCGATCTGCGATGCCGCCGGTCCGACCGGAATGCTCTGTGTCTCCACTCGTTGGTCCACCATCACCGGCTTGCCGTCAGGGCCGTTGACCGGCTGGCCCTTGTCATCCGTTTTCGGCACCTGCGTGGTGTACGCTTCGACCAGCCTCGCGTCCGTGTATGGCTTGAAATTTTGGACCACCCCCTGGCTGACCAACAGGATCGTAACGATCGCGGAAAACGGCAGGAGCACGTAGAGCGTCGTCCGCGTGACGTCCACCCAGAAACTGCCGAGCGATTTCGACGTGGCGCGTTTCAGTCCGCGGGCAAAGCACACCAGGATCGCGATGCCGGTCGCCGCGCTGAGAAAATTATGCACCGCCAACCCGGCCATTTGGGTCAGGTAACTCATCGTGTTTTCGCCCGAGTACGCCTGCCAGTTGGTATTGGTAATGAAGCTGATCGCCGTGTTCAGCGCCAGCGCCCACGGAACGTTGGGAAACTTTTGTGGGTTCAGCGGCAGCCAGGCCTGTGTCATCTCCAGCGCCATCAGCGTGATGATCCCCACGACATTGAAGATCAGCACCGCGCCGAAATACCGTTTCCATGACATCTCCTCATCGGCTTTCACGCCGCTGAGCCGGTAAATCCATTTCTCGACCGGCCCAAAAATGCCGGATAACAGGGTTCGTTCACCCCCAAATACCCGCGCCATGAATCTGCCGATCGGCGGCGTCAGGCCAATTAACAGACCGAAATACAGCAATAATTGAATGACTTCATTCGCCTTCATCAACATGGCTCCTAACCCGAAACTCCAATGGTTCTTATTCCGGCGTTACTATCGACGAGCCGAGCGGCAAGACGATAATTAAAAGCCGCCGCGAGGGTGTTAAAAAAGTGTTAACGGCGGGTTCTGGCGAAACCAAAGAATTGCCGTTTCACCCCGCAAATGCTAGCTTCAGGCTGTGGAATCTGTCGTCATTATCATCGGGTTGGTGACGCTTGTCGCGGTCGGCGTCCTGATTGTCGTGGTCGCGCGCGAACGCAACAAACCGCCGCCGCCGCCCGACCAGTCGCTGCTGCTCATTCAGCAACAGATGAATGGCTTGCAGGAGCGGCTCGACAAGTTCGGGCAGACTGTTGCCGAGAACCTGCAGCAATCCACCTCCCAGATGAACAGCCGCCTCGACAATGCCGCCAAGGTTGTCGGCGATCTCCGTGAAAAAGTCGGTCAAATCCACGAGGTAGGCAAAGCCGCCGCCGAACTGGTGAACATTCTCCGCGCACCGAAACTGCGAGGTGGAATGGGCGAGCTTTTTCTTGGTGACCTGCTGGGACAGATTCTGCCGCCGGAGCATTTCCAGTTGCAGCACCGGTTCCGCAGCGGCGAGGCCGTGGACGCGGTGATCCATATCGGAAACAAGCTGGTGCCCGTGGACTCGAAATTCCCGCTGGAAAACTTCCGCCGCATCATCGACGCCCAGAGTGATTCAGAGCGCGTCGCGGCCCGCAAACAATTCCTGCGCGACGTGAAGAAACACGTCGACGCGATTTCCACGAAATATATCCTGCCCGACGAAGGCACCTACAATTTTGCGTTGATGTATGTCCCCGCCGAAAACGTGTATTACGAGACGATCATCAAGGAAGAGGCCAGCGCGTCGGGCGAAGAGCGCCCGCTGTTCAGCTACGCGCTGGAAAAACGCGTCGTTCCGGTCTCACCGAACAGTTTTTACGCCTACCTGCAAACAATTTTGCTCGGCCTCCGCGGAATGCAGGTCGAGGAACGCGCCCAGGAAATCCTCGACACGCTCGCGCGCTTGCGCGGGGATTTCGAGCGCGTGCAGGAAAGTTTCCGCGTCCTCGGCAAACATCTGACCAACGCGCAGGGCAGTTATTCCGACGGCGAAAAAGCCCTCGCCAAATTCGATGCCAAGCTCGGCCAGATCGAACAGCCCGTCATTTCGCCGGCCGACCACCCCAAAATCACCTGAGCGACGCTACCGCAGGTAACGATTCCACGCGTCGGTTGCGTACTTCTCACGGACAAGCCGTTCCGCCTGCGCTCTCTCGGCGTCCGTTGGTTCGTATGTCTCGAATTCGACTCCGAGCGCCTCCCGAAAGCCATGCTTGATCTGGTTTGCGGAAAGTTTTGCGGCAATGGACCCCTGATGCAACAGGCCGGATTTCGTGCGGCGTTGCGCCCCGCCGGCCAGTTTGCGGCCGTCAGCCACGACGTCGCCGTGGACCGGGCGCTGGAAACATTCGTACGATCCATGTGGCGATTGCAGCGGCGCATGATGAAGCGCCAGCGGCGATTGAAACGCGGCGGCGACCGCCTGGTGCAGGGCGCAGTAGGCGTCGGCGGTTTTCATCGCGTACAATGCGTGTGCGGGAGGCACAACCACCGTGTACGTGGTGTCCTCGACATGATACACCACGCCGCCGCCCGTGGGACGACGGACCACGTCATGGCGCTCGGCCAGCGCTTCGGGAAACTTCTGGAAATAGCCAAACGAGACGGACGGCTTCTCCCACGCGTAGACGCGCAGCATCGGGCGTCCGCGCTTTTCCGCCGTATGCAACAACGCCTCATCGAGCGCCATGTTCCACGCCGCGCCGGCGGCGGGGGACCGCAGAAAATCCCAGGTTTCCCTCATGCCCGAAGTGTAGCGCGGATGTTGCGCGGGCACAATTGCTCGTGTATCCTGTGTTGCCTCGGAGTATCGATCATATGACACTGACAGAGAAAATCATGGCCCGTGCGGCGGGCAAGAAATCCGTGCAGCCGGGCGACAATGTGTGGGTGAACGTGGACATCCTCATGACGCATGACGTATGCGGGCCGGGCACCATCGGCGTGTTCAAGCGGGAGTTCGGCAAGGACGCAAAAGTTTGGGACCGCGAGAAGATCGTCATCATCCCCGACCATTACATTTTTACCGCCGACTCGAAGTCGAACCGCAACGTGGACATTTTGCGCGACTTCGTGAAGGAACAGGGGCTGAAGTATTTTTACGACGTCATCGACGATCCAAACGGGCATTGGGCGTTCGATGCGAGCAAGGGCCAGCTCAAACGCCAGTACGCCAGCAGTTTTGCGGGCGTGTGTCATACGGCGTTGCCGGCGAAAGGCCACACGAGACCGGGCGAGATCCTGCTGGGCACAGACTCGCATACGTGCATGGCGGGCGCGTTCGGCGAATTCGCGACCGGCATCGGCAACACGGATGCCGGGTTTGTATTCGGCACGGGCAAGTTGCTGCTCAAGGTGCCGGAGACGATGCGGTTCTGGCTTGAGGGTTCGCTCCAAAGAGGCGTCATGGCCAAGGATGTCATCCTTCATTGCATCGGCGACATCGGCTTCGATGGCGCGACCTATCGCGCGATGCAATTCCAAGGCCCCGGCGCCAAGGCGCTCAAGATGGATGACCGCATGACCATCACCAACATGGCCATCGAAGCGGGCGGCAAGAACGGGATTTTCGAGCCTGATAAGACGACGTTCGCATACGTCGATGAGCGCACGAAGGCGAACGGCACAAAGGCGAAGTATGACGCGTTGTTCTGCGACTCCGACGACAAGCAGAAATTTGTCTACGACAAGAAGTTCGATCTCTCGAAACTCGAACCGACCGTGGCGTGCCATCCCAACCCCGGCAATCGCAAGCTCGCCAGGGAACTTGGCCGCGTCCAACTCGACCGCGCCTATATCGGTTCGTGCACGGGCGGCAAGACCAGCGATTTCCTGGCGTTCGCGGAAGTCATCAGGGGCCACAAGGTCAAGATCGACACGTTCGGCGTTCCCGCAACGCCCGACGTCGTGCACGAGTTGCAGGCGGCGAAGATGAACGGCAAGACCGTCTGGCGGGTCTTGGAAGAAGCGGGCGTCCAGATGACCGAAAATGCCAGCTGCGCCGCGTGCCTCGGCGGACCGACCGACACATTTGGCCGATTGAACAAGCCGATGAAGTGCATCAGCGCAACGAACCGCAATTTCCCGGGCCGGATGGGTCACCTCGAATCCCAAGTGTTCCTCGCGTCGCCGTACACCGTGGCCGCCAGCGCGATCACCGGGCACATCACCGATCCGCGTGAAATCCTGAGCTGATGAAGCTCTACCTGGTCCGTCACGCCACGGCCTCCGATATCGCGCCCAGCGATGCGGAACGTGAACTGACACGGGAAGGCAAAGAGGAGGCTCACATTGTCGGGTCCGCGCTTGCGGAACTGGGCGTCAAACCTTCGCGTGTTTTGAGCAGCCCGTTAATGCGGGCCCGCCAGACTGCCGAGATTGCGGCGCAAGCACTCAAGGTCCATGGCGAAGTGGAGTTGGCGGACGAACTCACGAACGGCACGCCGACACAAACGCTTCTCCGAGCGTTAAAACCATGCTCTTCTGAAGATGAAATCCTGCTGGTGGGCCACATGCCTTCACTGTCCGAACATCTGGCAGCGCTGATTGGATCGAAGAATCCGCAGGGGTTGCCTCTGGGCAAAGCGTGTGTCGCCTGTATCGACCTGCACGAATTGCGCCTCGGCAGGGGTCAACTTCGTTTGTTATTACGCCAGAAGCAGTTGCGTCAGATTGTTAATCGCAACGCGTGAAGTAATCACGGGCGATTTTTGACCCGAGCAACTTCGCAAAAAAAGTTTCCGAAACCATTTGACATATTCAAACACACGATTTAAACATGTGTTTGAAACATATGAAGTCCGCGTTTGACTCCGACCAAAACACCGAGACCCATCACCGGCTGCTTGAAGCCGCTGGCGAGGTGTTCGCGGAGCGCGGCTTCCGCCAGGCCACCGTGCGCGAAATCTGCAAGCGCGCCCACGCCAATGTGGCCGCCATCAATTACCATTTCCACGACAAACAGGGATTGTATGAAGCCGTGTTGAAGTACGCCCTAGCCCGCGTGAGGAACAATTATCCCACGGGGCATGGACCCGTTACCCCTGACAACGCCGAGCAGGAATTGCGTGAGATGATTGCGGCCAGACTGCACGTGGTATTCGATCTCGGTCGGACCGCGTGGCGCGGCAAACTGATGTCCCGTGAATTAATCGAGCCAACGGAGGCCCTGGACGCCCTCGTAAAGGAGGAATTGGAACCGTTTTTCCAACGACTCCAGTCGTGCGTTCGCGCCATCCTCGGGCCCGGGGCCGGTGAGGACCAGGTACATCGTTGCGCGTTCAGCATCTCGTCGCAATGGGTGTTTTATCATTACAACCGACAGGTCATCTCACGGCTGGATTCCACTATGAGGTTCGGACCGGAGGACATCGATGCACTGGCCGATCACATCGTGCAATTCTCGCTCGCTGCATTGAGAGAATTAAAAAGAACAACCGACCGCCAACAAATGAGTCCCCCGCCATGAAACCAGACACCGAACCATCTGCCGCAACCGCGTCCCCCGAACCACTGCCCGCCGTGGCCAGTACAGGATCACGCAAGCGGTTCATACCTCTTGTCGTCGCCCTCGGCCTGTTGATCATCGGGGTGGTGGCAGTTTATTATTTCGTTGCCGTCCGCCCGTACGAGACGACCGACGACGCGTTCATCGACGGGCATGCGATCCAGATCAGCCCCCAGGTGTCAGGCCACGTGCTCGCCGTGCTCATCAACGACAACCAGTTTGTCAAAAAGGGCGACCCACTCGTGCAGATCGATCCTCGTGACTACGACGTGGCCCTCGCTCAGGCGCGGGCCAACCTGGCTGCGGCCCAAAGCCGTTTGGCGCAGGCCCAACATCAGGTAATTGTCTCGCGCGCCAAAGCGGAACAGGAACGGGCCGCGGTTGGCGTCGCGGAAGCGGAAGCCACGCGGGCCGAAGCCGACCTCGCGCGCTATCAAAACGTGGAAAGCCGGGCGGTCTCGCGCGAGCAGGTTGACGCGGCCCTCGCGGCCGCGCATTCCAGCGCCGCGGCGCTGGAGGAAGCGCGCAAGAAAGCGGATGCTTCCGACGCACAGATCGGGCAGGACCAAACGCAAATCCCGACCGCGGACGCGGGTGTGCAACAGGCCGAAGCCGCGTTGCGCCAGGCGGAGTTGAACCGCTCCTACGCCGATATCACCGCGCCCGAAGACGGCTGGGTGACGCGCCGCGTGGTCGAGCAGGGCCAGTACGTGCAGATCGGGCAGGCGTTGCTGGCAATCGTGCCGCACAATGTGTGGATCACCGCCAATTTCAAGGAAACGCAACTGACATACATGAAACCCGGCCAGCCGGTGTCGATCGAAGTCGACGCGTTTCCGCGGAGGAAGTTCCGGGGCCATGTGGACAGCATCCAGGCCGGCACGGGTGCGCAGTTCAGCCTGTTGCCGCCCGAGAACGCGGCGGGCAACTACGTCAAAGTTGTTCAGCGTGTGCCCGTCAAGATCGTCTTCGATGAAAACGACGACCCGTCTCAGATGATGCCGCTCGGCGCGTCGGTGGTGCCCGAGGTGAAAGTGCGATGAGCGACGCTTCCACCATCGGCCACCACGAGGCGATTTGGAAGCCGCCGCACAACCCCTGGGTCATCGCCATGGTCGTGACCATGGCGACGTTCATGGAGGTGTTGGACACCAGTGTTGCCAACGTGGCGTTGCCGCACATCGCGGGAAATCTTTCCGCGGGCCTGGACGAGAGCACGTGGGTGTTGACCTCCTATCTCGTGTCCAACGCCGTCATTCTGCCGCTGAGCGGATGGATTTCGGAACGGATCGGCCGCAAGCGGTTCTATATGAGTTGCGTGGCGTTGTTTACGATCAGTTCGTTGTTGTGCGGGCTGGCGACAAATCTAAGCATGCTGGTTTTCTTCCGCGTCCTGCAAGGAATGGGCGGGGGCGGCCTTCAGCCGAGCGAGCAGGCCATCCTCGCGGACACGTTTTCACCGGCCAAACGCGGCATGGCGTTCGCGGTGTACGGCATGGCGGTGGTGGCCGCGCCGGTGTTGGGACCGACGCTCGGCGGCTGGATCACGGACAACTTTACGTGGCGCTGGATTTTTTTTATCAACATTCCCGTGGGCATTCTCTCACTCATCCTGACGTCGCGACTCATTTCCGATCCGCCGTACCTGAAGAAGAAGACGCGGGCCGGCATGAAGATCGACTATATCGGGTTCGGGCTGATCGCCCTAGGGCTGGGCCTGCTGCAGGTCGTGCTCGACAAGGGGCAGCGCGAAGACTGGTTTGAGACTCCGTACATTCGGATATTCACCGCGATCTTCGTCTCGGCACTGGTCCTGGCGGTCATTTGGGAATTACGCGTCAAGGAACCGATCGTGGACCTGCGTCTGTTCAAGGATCGCACGTTTTTGTTGGCCAACGTGATGTTGTTTACCGTGGGATTCGTCATGTATTCGACGACGATGCTGATCCCGCAATTTGTGCAGGAGTTGATGGGGTACACGGCCGAGCAATCCGGCGAGGTTATCTCACCGGGCGCGATCGCGGTCATCCTGCTGCTGCCGCTGGTCGGATTTCTTGTTTCCCACTACGATGCGCGCAAGATCATCAGCTTTGGCTTCCTGGTGGTTGCCGTGTCCCTGTTCAACATGATGAGATTCAACCTCCAGGTTGATTTCTCGATGATGATGTGGGCCCGCGTTCTGCAGTTGGCGGGTGTGGCGTTCCTGTTCGTGCCGATCAACACCGCCGCGTACGCCTTTCTGCCGCGGGACAAGAACAACGCGGCCTCCGGCCTGATCAATCTCTCCCGCAATATCGGGGGAAGCGTGGGGATTTCCTTCGTGACCACCATGCTTGCACGAAGGGCGCAATTCCACCAGTCGGTGCTCGTGACCCATCTGTCCAATTACAACGGACACTTCGTGTTCGCGGTGCGGGCGTTGGGACGCGGCCTCGCCGCCTCCGGCACCGACGCGGTGATGGCCACCAAACAAGCGTATGGGGTGATCGGCGGGATGGTGGCGCAGCAATCCACACTGCTGGCGTACATCGACGACTTCCAGGCGCTCGCGCTGATCTGCCTGGCGCTGGTTCCGCTGACGTTCTGGATGAAGCGGCCGAGGACAGGAGGCCCGCTCGCGGTGCATTGACATGATCCGCATCATCGCTATCGAACGGGAGTTTGGCTGCGGCGGGAGCGCACTGGCGGAAACGCTCGCCGCGCGCCTCGGCTGGAAATTCATGGATCGGCAAATCACCGAGGAGATTGCGCGGCTGGCCAAGGTGACGCCGGCCGCCGTCGAGCGCTGCGAGCGAAAAATCGACCCGTTGTTCTATCGTCTCGCCAAGGTGTTTTGGCGCGGCAGCTACGAGAGAAGCCTGCCGGTCGACGAACACGAGGCCTTCGACGCGGACCGCATGGTGGCCATCGTCCAACAGATCGTTGAACAAGCGGCGGCCACAGGCAACTGCGTGATCGTCGGGCGGGGGGCGCCCTATTTTCTACGCGACCGGGCCGACACGCTCCGGGTGTTTTTATTTGCGCCGCGCGAGTTCAAGTTTCGGTTCGTCCTGACGCTCACCAAGAACGCGGACGAAGCCAACGAATTGCTCGATTCGATCGACCGCGACCGCAAGGACTTTCTGAAGCACTATTTTGGCGTGGAGTGGCCGCATCGCCCCCTCTATCACACCATGCTCAACACCGCGATGGGCAACGACCTGGTCCTCGCCTCGATCCTCGATTTGATGGACGCCCTCAACAAAAAGGAATCGTCGTTATGAAACCCGGAACTGCTCTCCTGCTCGCCTTCGTAATGGTGGCGCTCGCGGGCTGTGCTGTCGGACCTGATTATCATCCACCGAAGACGCAGGCGCCCGCCAACTGGAGCGAAGCCCAACAGGGCGGCGCGACCAATAGCGCCATGACGGTGGTCGAGTGGTGGAAGACGTTCAACGATCCGGAGTTGAACTCCCTGATCGCACGCGCTGTGGCCGCCAATTATGACCTGCGGATCGCCGAGGGACTACTCCACGAGGCGCGGGCGCTTCGGACCGGCGCGTTCTTTGACCTCGGCCCGAAGATCGACGGGTCGGCCGGCTACACGGACGCGCGGCAAGCCAAGAACTCGCTCCCGTTCAAGACCTCGGGTCCACTTGGCAGCACCATCGCCAGCAATTATCTATTCCAAACCGACCTGTACGATGCGCACTTCGATGCGAGTTGGGAGATCGATGTGTTTGGCGCGAAACGGCGGGAGCTCCAGGAGGCCAATGCCCTGCTCGCCTCCGTCGAGGACGATCGGCGCGACGTACTGGTGAGCGTTCTCGCCGAGGTCGCACGCAATTACGTCGATGTCCGCGATTTCCAGCAGCGACTGGCCATTGCCAACCGGAACATCGCGGCCCAGCAAGATGCCGTCGATATCGCCCGCGCCCGTTTCCATGCCGGTTTGGCCAGCGAACTGGATGCCAAAGAAGCGGAAGTATTGCTGGCCACCACGCAATCGCAAGTCCCCACGCTCGAAGAATTGCTCAAACAGTCGGTGCACCGGCTGGGGGTGCTCATCGGCCAAGAGCCGGGCGCGTTACTCGGTGAACTCGGCACCACCGCGCCGATCCCCGTGCCGCCTCCCGAAGTGCCCGTGGGTCTGCCGTCGGATTTGCTGCGCCGGCGGCCGGATGTGCGCCGCGCCGAGCGCCAACTCGCGGCGGCCACCGCCAATATCGGCGTCCAAACCGCCGAATTATTCCCGAAATTCTCGCTGACCGGCGTGGCCGGTTTCCAAAGTTTTTCCGCGGGCGACTGGTTTAGCGGCGGCAGCAAATACTGGTCCGCCGGGCCAACGGTGACGTGGCGCATCCTGGATTTTGGCCATGTGCGCAGCCAGATCCAGACAGCCAACGCCCAGGCGCAGCAATCCCTCGCGGTGTACGACAAGACCGTGCTCATGTCGTTGGAGGACGTCGAGAACGCGCTGGTGGCCTACTCCCAGGAACAGGTTCGCCACCGCTCGCTGCAGGAGGCCGTGGACGCCAGCCGTAGCGCGGTCGAGATTTCCAATGAGCTCTACAAGAACGGTTTGACCGGCTTCCTGAACGTGGTCGATGCCGAACGTTCGTTCTACCAGGCAGAGGACGAACTCGTCCAAAGTGAGCGCACCGTCACGGTGAACCTCGTGGCGTTGTACAAGGCGCTCGGCGGCGGATGGCAAACGGCTGCCGGGGGAGCCGACGGCGGTCCACGCGCGAAGCGATGACGGGCCGTGCCAAGCTTTGACGTTGCACAGGGAACGGCTGTCCGCTACATTCCCGCGGCCATGGCTCGCAAAAACACCACGATTGAACGGAAAACCGCGGCAACCGCCAGTTCCTCAACACTGCAAAATTCCGCGCTGAAACCAGCGTGGTTCAACCCCTTTCATGTATTGACTCCGGGCGACAATGCGCCGGAGGAATGCAATGCCTTCATCGAATGCCCGATGCGCAGTAAAATCAAATACGAGTTGGACAAGCGAAACGGCATCCTTCACATCAGCCGGACGTTGCACAGCTCGGTGCATTACCCCAGCAATTACGGGTTCATCCCGCAAACGTATTGCCGCGACCACGACCCGCTCGATGTTCTGGTGCTCTCACAGGAACCCGTCATTCCCGGATGCGTCATGAAGGCGCGGCCGATCGGGATGCTGCGCATGATCGACCAGGACCTGGAGGACATCAAAATCATTGCGATCCACGTCAATGACCCGATGTTCGAAAGCTACACGGACATTTCCCAACTGCCGCCGCACGTGCTGCGGGAAGTGCGCCACTTTTTCGAGATCTACAAGGAATTGGAGAACGCCAAACTGCCCGTGGTCGAGGATTTCCGCGGCCGAATTGATGCCCACACCATCATCCGTGAATCCATCGCCGCCTACAAACGTTTCCGCCTCCAACTTCTCGATTGCGAGTTCCCGGACTACTAAGTAATTGTGTGGCCTTGCGAGCCATACCGGCGCTGGAAACTCGCCGTGGACAATCCCGCAGCCACGTGTTACATACCGATGGCCGCGCGCAATCCGAAAAAGGGAAACAAGGTTTGGTGCTGATAGCGTTGCAAAGCAGGTTTTCGTGTCCGCCACGACGGGGGAGAATGCGAGTTACATCTCTTCTCCTGATGATTTTGGCCTCGGTTGGCGTACTCGCCGCTCCCGACACAGCCTCGGCCCACAAAATCCAGGTTCGGGATCCATTGACGGCAAAGCAGATTGTGGATGACCGTGGCCAACTCCTCGCGGATTACGGAAGTTACCAACTCTATCAAGTCGACCAGGTGCGCACCGGGCTCGTGCAATCGGGCGCCATCGAAGTTCGTGACGACTGCAATCTGATTCGGCTCAACGCCGTGACCATCGACACGTCCGCGGTGACCGTTCAAGCCGCACGCCAAACGATCGCGTCGTTTCACGGCAAACGGATGCATCTTGTCCAGTTCGTCGGCCCGATCAAGCCCGAGTGGCGTGATGCGCTGAAGCAAACCGGGGCCCAGATCGTCAGTTACATCCCCCAAGACGCCTATCTCGTCTACGGGGACGCCCCGGCCCTGGCCAAACTGCAGAGTCTGGCAAGCTCGATGGTTTCCGTGCAATGGCACGGCGAGTATCTCGACCAATACAAGATTCATCCCGCGGCCAAGCTGGTCGATGCCCGGGGCAACCCCCGACAACTCTCCACTGACTTGTTTGCGATCCAACTCGTGGAAGACACTGATGCCAACCCCGCCACGCTGGCGTTGATCGACCGCCTCAAGTTGGAACCGGTCCGGCGTCAGTACCATATGCTGCATTATGTAAACGTGTTCGTGCGGCTTCACCCCCAAGACTTGCCCACCCTGGCTGCTCAACCCGACGTGGTCTCGATTCAACTGTACGGGGAACCGCGGAAGCTGGATGAGCGGCAGGATCAGATCGTCGCCGGCAACCTTTCTGGAAACGCCCCGACGGGGCCCGGGTACCTGGCATGGCTGACCAATAATATCGGATTTACCCAGGCCCAGTTTGATGAATCCGGATTCGTCGTGGACATCAGCGACAGCGGGATCGACGATGGCACCACATCCCCCGGGCATTTTACGCTCTACGAACTTGGGGACACCAACAACCCGAGCCGCGTCGTCTACAATCGACTGGAGGGAACGCCAAACTCGGGCAGCACGCTACAAGGCTGCGACGGCCATGGCAACATCAACGCCCACATTGTTTGCGCCTACAACGACCAACCCGCCGTCTTCCCTCAAACGGATAGCGCGGGGTATTATTACGACCTTGGGGTGTGCCCGTTTGTCAGAGTCGGCTCCTCGGTGATTTTCGATCCCGCGAATTTCACGAATCCAAATTACGCCGACCTGATGTCCGCGGCTTACAACAACGGCGCCCGAATCAGCAATAACAGTTGGGGAGACAGCGGTACGGATGGGCAGTACAATTCCGATTCGCAAGCGTACGATGCGCTGGTTCGCAACGCACAGCCGGCCGGTTCGACATTCCCCTCTACCAGCAACCAGGAGATGGTAATCGTGTTTTCCGATAGCGACGATGGCCCGGACTCGTCCACCATCAGCCCGCCCGGCACCGCCAAGAATGTCATCACCGTCGGTGGCACGGAAAACGTGCGATCCATGTCCACCGCGAACGGCGGCAACAACTCCGCCGGCGACGACGGTTGCACGTTTCCGGATACCCAGGCCAACAATGCGAACGACATCGCCTCGTTCTCCGGCCGCGGCCCGTGTTCTGATGGCCGGATCAAGCCGGATCTCGTCGCGCCGGCTATCCACATCACGGGGGGAGCGCCCCAGAGTTTTCCGCCACCGTCGCCCAGCGGCACGGGGTCGGCGCTGCCCTGCTTCCTGACGATCAATGCCAATGAGATCGGCATTTGCGGTGAGCCGGGCAGCGGTACGGTGGGCGCCAGCAATTTCTTCCCGGTCGGCCAGGAGTTTTTTACTGAATCCACAGGGACAAGCCACTCCACGCCGGCGGTCGCGGGTGCCTGCGCCCTGCTACGGCAATACTTCATCAATCAGTCGTTGCCACCGCCCAGCCCCGCCATGACCAAGGCGTATCTGATGAACTCCGCGCGGTACGTCACCGGCGCGGGCGCCGACGACACGTTGTGGTCGAACAACCAGGGCATGGGCGCACTGGATCTGGGGATGGCGTTCGATGGCGCCGCTCGCACCCTGCGCGACGAACTGGCTGCCGACCTGTTCACCGCGAGCGGGCAGACGCGCACGTTCACGGGAACGATCAACAACCCGGCCGTACCGCTCCGGGTCACCCTGGCTTGGACCGATTCCCCGGGCAGCACGACGGGTGCGGCCCTCAACAACGACCTCGACCTGACCGTGACGGTTGGCAGTAAAACCTATAAAGGCAACGTGTTCAAGGGCGATCACTCCATTGCTGGTGGTTCCGCCGATCACCTGAACAACGTCGAAAGCGTCTTCCTGCCCGCCGGTGTCACCGGTGATTACACTGTCACCGTCACTGCCGACAACATTAACTCCGACGCCGTGGGCAACGGGGATGCAGTGGACCAGGATTTCGCCCTGGTGATTTACAATCCCTGCTGTGGCAACGGGTGCATCTTCACTGTGAAGCCGACAACAGTGAAGCTCGGCCCCGCAGGCGCCAAATCCAAAACCGTGAGCGTCAAGGCACGCGGCACGAACTGCGCCTGGACCGCGATCAGCAACGATCCGTTTATCACGGTCATTTCGGCAACCAACGGCGTCGGCAACGGCAAGGTCCGGTACACGATCCCCGGCAATACGAACACGGTCCCCTTCACCGGCACGATGACCATTGCGGGCCAAACGGTCACAATCCATCAGGCGGCCGGTGGATGTACTAACGCGTTGAGCCCGAAGTCCGCCAAATTCAAAGCAGTGGGTGGCCCCAGGGCC
>JBKQMH010000078.1:0-58841 GCA_052146795.1 Verrucomicrobiia bacterium | reverse complement strand
CCATGGCGCGTTTCAATCCGTCACCCTCCGGATCGGGGGCGAGCACGTTGTACCCGTCGGCCGATTGGCCCCAGCCCAGGACCTCAGCGGCGATGGGTGCGCCGCGGCGCTTCGCGTGTTCGAGTTCTTCCAACACCAGGACGGCCGCTCCGCCGGTGCCGACGAATCCATCGCGCTTCACGTCGAACGCGCACGGCGTTTTGGCCGGGTCGGTCTGCAGGCTCAGGGCGCGGATCCCCGCAAAGGGAAGGATGTTGAACTTGTTGCAATCCTCGCCGCCGACGACAAAAACGACGTCCTGGCGGCCGAGTCGGATCAGATCACAGGCAACACCAAGCGCGTGGGCGGAGGACGAACACGCGCTGGAGAAACCGAGTGCTCCGCCCTTGATTTTGTAACAGGTGACCAGATTGATGTACAACGAGCCGGGGATGCTGTTGACGATGGCCATGGGTTGGCATCGAGCGACGCCGCGCGTGATCATCGTATGCAGGTTGTCATACGCCAGCCACATCGAACCGCCCGAGGCGCACATGACGCCGGTGCGCGGGTTGGAGACCTGATCGGGCGTCAGCTTCGCTTCGGCGATGGCCTGTTGCATCGCCCCGTAGGCGTACAGGGAGTTTGGCGCCATCGGGCGCAGTTGCTCGCGAGTGAGTTTGTACTCCGACGGAAACGTCCAATCCTCGAAGTAGGCCGTGGGAAACTGAAAGCCTTTGACCGTGCCGGCCAGTTTCACCGGTGTATCAGGACCGCTAAACTCCGCAAACGGTTCGACGCCGGTGAGACATTCCTGGAGGCTGCGGACGACCTGCTGACGGCTGTTGCCGATGCTGGTGATGAACCCCAAGCCCGTGACGGCGACGCGCTTCATTGACGAATTAAGTGGATTCGAACTCAGGAACGGACGCCGTCTGAGCCGTTGGGCGCCACCGCGACTGCGGGCGCCGCTGCGGCGTCAGACGCGGACGATTCCGACGATGGTATACTATCGGGAAGAAGTTGTTCACCAAACGCGAGCACGAGGCGTTCGATCTTGGCCACGCGCCGCCCTTGGGACGTGACCGTGCCTTCAAAGATCGCCAGCGGCTCACGAAGTCGGGAAAGTTTCAACTCGAACTCCAGTTTGTCGCCCGGCCGCGTCTTTTGGTAGAAGTGGGCACCATCGAGTGACGCGAAAAAGACGTGGTTGGATTTGATCTCCTTGCCGATTTGGGCTGGTGCTTTCTCCAATACCCACAGGCACGCGGCCTGGCCCGTGGCCTCAAACACGATGGACGCGGGAAAGACCGGCTCGTCCTTGAAATGGCCTTCGAGGAAAAATTCGTTGCCTTTGACGGTGTAACTGGCCTTGAGGGTGTCGGCGTTCAGCGACGCTTCATCGAGGAACAGGAACGGGGGTTGTTGCGGGAGCACGAGCGCGATCTGTTCGCGCGAATAAACCTTCGGCGGCGTCCCGGTGTCGGCACCCGTAATCTTGGCGTGGAGAAACCTGTTCAGGTTCCCCATCGTGCGGATTTCGCGAAGCTCCTCATTTTCGATGTGCAGCTTGAGGACTTCCTCAATCGACAGCACGATTTCCAGCAACGTCAGCGAGTCGAGGCCGAGGTCCTCGATGAGCCGCGCGTTTTCATCGGCCTGGGAAAGTTTCACGGGCGCGGTGGAGGGTTGGTAGCGTTCAAGAATCCCGAACACGATGGTCGGGATCGTGTCGAGGTCGCCGGTCTCGCGGTACCGAACCGCCGCATCGATGGTTTCGGGACTGCACCGGCGCAATCCATCTTTCAGGTCGGCTACTTCATGGTCAGTCAAGGTTGCATTCATGTGACACTGCGCCTGTGCGCTGGTCCGTGCTCGCGGGGGACTGATACCAAACCCCGCGCCAAAGGGAAAGCGATTTTTTCATTTGGCATCGCGGGATGGGTTTGTTGAGAATACGATTGTCCGACCATGACAGCTGCGCCACAGGCCAAATCGAAGATCGTGATCTGCACGCACGAATTCTTCCCGTTCCGTGGCGGTGTGGCCACGTACAGTGAAGAACTGGCGGCCGCCTTGCAGCGGGCTGGCGAGGTGGTTGAGGTGTGGGCGCCTGACTACGGAGGGCCTGGAACGGTCGATGAATTTGGATTTCCCGTTGTGCGGCTGCCCGCGCGCGGGAGTTTGCGGTTCGGGGACCTGGCCCGGTTCGGGGTCCAGGTAGCGGCCCGGCGAAAACAGTTGGAGGAGGCGACCGTGGTGCTGACGAGCGTGGGGGCGCACATGGCGTTCATGATTCTCGTGCCGCTGGGACGGGTGAAATGCCGGCGAGTGCTCTCGGTGGTTCATGGCTCGGAGGTGCTACGATTCCAGAAGAGTGGGTTCTGGAAGTTTTGGGCGCGACGCTTCTTTCCGCAAGTCGAATGCGTGCTGACGGTATCGAAATACTCGCAGTCACTCATTGAACGAAGTTTCCTTTCCGCACTGGCACGACGGATTGTCATCGCTCCCTGCGCGTGCAGTACGGCGGCGATGCGACCATGCGGGGCGGCGTCGCGCGATGACGACAGAATCCGCATCCTGACCCTGGCCCGGGTCCATCCGCGCAAGGGGCAGCTCGACACCGCGCGGGCGCTGGCGCGGCTGCCTGCCGAATTCCGATCGCGGATCGTCTACCAGATTGGAGGCATCGGCGACACAGCGTATTTGCGCCAGGTCGCGGTGGTGTGTCGGGAGGCGGGAGTCAGTTTCGAACACCTGGGCCAGATCAATCCGGACACACTCGCCAGCACCTATCACCAATGTGACATTTGCGCCATGACGAGCCGTTCGTTGCCGAAGAGCGTCGAGGGGTTCGGGATCAGTTACCTCGAAGCTGGCTTCCATGGAAAACCGGTGGTCGGTTATCGCAGTGGCGGCACGGTCGAGGCGGTCGTGGACGGCGAAACGGGGTTGCTGGTCAACGAAGGCGACGTCACCGCGTTAGCCGACGTGTTTCGGCGACTGGTGGCTGATTCCGCGTTGCGACAGCGATTGGGTGAGGGCGGGCGGCGGCACGCTGCGAAGTTCGGTTGGGACGCGACGGCGCGCGTCGTCATATCAGTGTTGGAAGGCGCGCGGTGAGCCCGCAGCCAGCCATCGTCTGGTTTCGACTCGATCTCCGGCTGGCGGACAATCCCGCGCTAGAATTCCGTCGGCGTTCAATATTTCGAACATCTCGAAACCCCGCCGTGACATCCGGTGTTGGAAACAGGGACGGGGGATTCACGCATTCCGGCTTGATGCTGCGTGGGTGACCCCGTCACCGAGAATTTTGTGAACATTCTGGTTGCAATGGGAAAACTCCTTTTGATAGGTTTGACGATACCAGCAAATCTTTCCGAATGACATGTCGGTTGGAGGAAAGCGAGGAATGAAATTCTCCGAAAGCAAGTGGTGCGTACCGGTTGTTCTGATGGGCCTAATATTGTTTGGGATGCATACCCGTGCGACGGCCGCATTGCCGCCCAGCAACAACAAGGTGATCATTTACCCCGCCGCGACCGAAACGATTGACCAACTCACGCAAAAGGGCATCACCAAGGTTTGGAACTACGGTTCCTACTGGTTGGTGCAAGCCACCGACGCGCAAGTCGATGAACTGACGCGCATGTACGGCGCGCGCGCGGTCACGGCAAACGACCTCAATCATATTCGGTTAAGAAATCTGTCATTCGATACGACCGAAGGCGACCCGGTGGTTCCCGCCAACCTGCGCCAACAGGACCAGCCCGGCAAGCGGCTGCGGCTGATTCAATTTCGCGGCCCGGTGATCCCCCAGTGGCTCCAGCAGGTCGAGTCGGTTGGCGGCGTGGACGTGATCTCCTACGTGCCGAACAACGCCTACCTGATTCGTCTCGACCAGGCGGCGGAAGACAAACTGCGTACCTTGGAGGGGCTCGGCGGCCCCGTTCAATGGATGGGACCCTATCACCCGTACTACAAAATCCACCCGGGGCTGGTCAATAGTGATCATGGGGACGAGGATCCGCTGGTCGACGTGCACATCATCGTGGTGCGAGACTCGGAGACCAACCTGACGATGCGGGCCATGGAGAAGCTGGGCCTCATACAAGAATCGCATAACAACGGAAATGAGAGCGCGCTTCAAATGACCGTGCCGCTCTCCACCATCTCTCAGATTGCGAAACTCACGGATGTGGTCTGGATTGAGAAAAAGGAGCCGAAGAGGATCTTGGACGAAGTTCAGGATCTTGTGCTGGCCGGGCAGACCAACGCTCCCGGTTTCGGGCCGACGAATATGCTCGGGAACACGTCGGCAATGTTCACGAACTACCTGGATTTCCTATTCACTCAGGTTGCAGGCACCCAGACGAACGCGTTCATGGACCCAACCACTTACCCGATGGTGGACTGTTGGGACACGGGACTCGATGACGGAGGTCTCGGCGTGAGCTTCGACGTGGCACACCCGTGCTTTTACTATTTGGGCAACAAAAACTCCTTTTCGCGCGTTGTATACCTGGCGCCTCCCTGGATTGCCGGGGATCCGACCGTGCAACTGGGGTGCACGACGCGTATCAGCGAGAAACAACCGCCTGGTTTTCGATACGTTGAGTGCGCGGATCTTAGTCCGGATAGCCACGGCACGATGGTGGCTTCCATCGTGGCCGGTTTCGATGACGGGACCAATGTGTACGACAAGCCGTGCCTCGAGTTGGTCAGCGCCACCAACACCTGGGAAATCTCAATTGTCGCAAATTCGCAAGCAGACAATATTTGCAATACCAATAACGGATTTTGTTTCAGCACCAACGGCGTAAATTGTGGGATACTTAATGACCTCCAACTTGCCAGTAGCAACGTGACGTACAGGCTTCCGACCGGGTTCTTAAACACCTGCGGTCCTTCTAACGGGGCCCCGCCTACCGAAACGTTCACGAATGCACTGGTTACAGTCACGACAAACTCCTGCCCCACTAACATCTTTGTGGACGTTCTCTACACGGAGATCGTGACCAACTACTATTTCGATTTCAGGACCGACATGAGCGGGTTTCATCTTGGGATGGGGGTATCGCCTTTCGGCCTGCTTGGCGCCGATCGTATCATGACACAAGACCTTAACACTTTCACCGTAGTGGGTAGCGAGTGTACCTTCCTGTACAGTCCGATTGGTGTCTGCCTCAACGACTATCCCTCGGCGATCGCGGAAGACTATGAGGGGACTCAGGGCTACGGCGCCCGGATTCAGAACAATAGCTGGGCAGACATTCTTAGCACAACCGGACTCAATGGAGGCCAGTACGACGCGGACTGCGTAACGTTTGACATTGCAGTTCGTGATGCGTTGTTGGTGGGATCGTCGAACAACACTCCCGGTCCATCGCCGTTGAATCAGGAGTTAATCGAGGTGTTTGCCTGTAATTCGTTGCTGGGCGATGCCGGCAACCAGGGCAACGCCGGCGGGTTCGCCGATATCCGGGTGACCTCTCCGGCGACGGCCAAGAACGTCATTTCGGTCGGCTCGTCTGTCAACCCGCGTCTCACCAACGATTTTTATGGCCCGAACTGTGAGGGCCAAACGAACTCACTGGACATGTATTCTTCTTCAGCCGCCGGCCCGACCTTGGATCGGCGGTTCAAACCGGAGATTGTCGCGCCGGGTGCTTCGGTGTACGGCGCCTTGAGCCAAATTTTTCCAGACCGGGTAACTTCGACAAACTGTAGCGAAGACGATCTCGTCCCGGCCTATCCGTATATTCAGCAATGCACGAATCCGCCTTGTTCGGGCAACGAGCCGTTTTACAGTGATCTGTATGTATGCAACAGCGGGAGCAGCTTTGCAGCGCCAGCGGTCTCCGGGGGAATTCAGCTTCTGTGGTGGTATTTTCAACACCGGCTGACGAACGAGCTGGGGCAAGCACTGTACCAGCCCAGCCCCGCCATGGCCAAGGCGTACGTCTGCAATTCGGCGCGCTATCTGCCGATCGCTGACCCGCAAAACACCAATACGCTGGATACGCTGCCGTCCATTCTCCAGGGCATGGGCGCACTGGATTTGCAGACCATGTTCGACGGCGTGCCGCGCGCGATTCGTGACGAATCATCGCCACGCGCGCTCGATGTGCCTCTCACGACAACGAATCCGGCCCCGCAGCAGACCTACTTCAGCCAGTCGGGACAAACCTATTCATTCTCGGGTCAGATTGTCAGCAACGGGTTGCCATTCCGCGTGACCCTGGCTTGGACCGATGCGCCTGGGGTCCCCTTTGTCACGCCGGAACTCGTCAATAGCTTGGGCTTGGAAGTGACGATTGGCGGGGTCACATATTACGGAAATGTGTTTGCCCAGAACGTGTCGGTGCCCGGTGGCACGTTTGACACGGTCAACAACATGCAGAGCGTGTTCTTGAACCCGGTCGGCTGGCTGGGCGGTATTTCCGCGGTGACAGCCGGCGCGCCATGGCAGGTCACCGTGCGCGCCAGCAATATTGCTGGCCGGGGAGTGCCGAATGTGGGCGAGCCGAGCCTGGGCGGCTCCAACGTTCTGAACCAGGACTTTGCGCTGGTCGTTTACAATGCCGACACCATCACAGTCTCCGACGTCCCGAACCCGGCGACGAACAATGACTGCTCAACGGCCCTCGACATCACATCGTACCCGTTCACATTTACCAACACGCTTACCAACGCGACCTACCATCAGCCGTTTCCCAGCCCCACCGCGGGGAATGGCGGTCCGGAAGAGTTTTTCCGCATTCCGCTGCCGACGCCGGGAGCCACGATCGAGGTCGACACATTTGGCAGCAGTTTCGATACGGTGTTGTCGGTGTGGGAAGTGCAAGTGGTTCCCCAGACCGTCTTCATCCGTGGCGAGTGCGGGGCGCTGACGGAAGTCGTGTCGACCAATCATGCGAACGCCTCCACGCTCCAGTCACAGCTCACCTTTACTTCGGACGGCTCGAATGATTACTTCATCGTCGTCGCACCTCACAACAACGGGCCCGGTGGGACGATGGTGCTCAACGTCAGTGCGAGCGCGGTGCCGATTACGCTCACGCCGACCAGCCTGAACTTCGGCAATCAAATTGTCGGGACCACCAGTACCAACCAGGTGGTCGTATACGAAAACGGGACTACGGTGCCCGTGACAATAACCAATCTCTCCATCACGGGCGCGGCCTCGAACGATTTCGTGATTGTTTCGCAGAACTGTAACGACGACACGATCGGGAGTGGTGGGAATTGTTCCGTCCAGGTCGCGTTTGCGCCGACGACGAACGGGACGCGGCAGGCGAATCTTCTGTTCACCGACACCGCGGTGGGCAGCCCACGCCTTGTGTCCCTCACCGGGAACGGGACGCCGCCGGCACCGGCTGTCTGCCTGAGTACCGGCCCGTCGTTTACCTTTTCCAACCAATTCGTTGGCACAACCAGCGCGGCGCAAAGCGTGGTTATTACGAATTGCGGTTCCAAATCTCTGACTGTGTACGGTGCCACATTCAGCGGGACCGGCTCGGGTGACTTCTCGGTCGCCCCGACGGCCTGCACAAACGCACCCATAGCGGCGGGTGGCACGTGCACGCTGGAACTGACCTTTACCCCATCGGAGGGTGGCACCCGTCTGGCAACCCTCGTGATCCCCAATAGCTCTGTGGACAGCCCCGCCACCGTGACCGTCCAGGGTTATGGCGAACCACAGGCAGCATCGGTTTGTTTGAGCAGCAGTTCGATAAACTTCGGGAGTGTCGCGGTGAACACCACCGGCTCGTTGCAAAACCTGACCATCACGAGTTGTGGAACGGCTCCGCTGGTGATCAGTAGTATCGCCCCGACGGCGGGGAATACGGGCGATTTTATTGTCGTCTCCGACCCGTGCACCACGGGGCCAATATCGATTAGCAACACGTGTGTGGTTGGCCTGGAGTTTACTCCCACGAGCGGAGGGTTGCGTTCGGCCACCTTGTCGATCTCCAACAATGCCGGCAGCCCGCAATTGGTGACCCTGAGCGGCATGGGCGCCATGAGTCAGCCGGACGCTGCGATTGGCAAGAACACCACCTTGAAGAAAATGGTGGGATTTGGCATCATTAATACGACCGGCATCAGGCAGGAGATCAGCCAAAATGTGCATCTGGAGAAGCCAAAGGCTATTGACAATGGCAAAGGTGGCGTGTCGTTTTACGTGGCCCTGAAGAACATCGGGGCGGAACCTGACCAGTTTCTTGTCGAAGGTCAACAAATCGACGGCGGCTCGGGGTTTACAGCGAATTACTTCCTCGGCAGCAAACCGTCCGACAGCATCGAAGTGACCGCCGCCGTTGTCGCGGGCACCTTTGCGACCACCACGATGGAGGCAGGAGCAGTCACCGGGGATTCAACCATGATCCGGGTGGTAATCCAGGCGGACAAGACCATCGTGGCAAAGGGAACCACGGCGACCTTTACGTTAACGTTTACATCGGTCAGTGATTCAACCAAGAAAGATACCGTCCGAGCAACGGTCGTGGCGAAGTAGGGTGCTGGATCAGTGGACAGGTTGGCATCAGTACATGGAGTGACCGAGCCGCGCTGTTCGGACGCCGTGGATGGCGCGGATGACAGATGAGGTTGGAAGACAATTTCGCCCTCTTTTCTAATGAAGGCAGTTGGTGCTGGGACTTGCTGGTGGGGCCTTGCGCCGGGCCGCGGCCGAAAGCCCTCGGCGGGCGCGGGTGCGTGGATCTATGGAGGCTTTTATGAATCGAATGCGCGTGTATAGGGACCAAGTGAAGAATGTGACCATCCGCCAACTCAATGTTCTCAGCGAGCGGCGACGGATGCGTCGCAGTGTGCGGGTATGTGTTTCAGCCCTCTGTGCGCTCACTGCGTTCTTGGGGGTTCGTCAAACAACCTCCTGCGCACAATCTCTTCAACCTCAACCATTCCCCGGCAACCCGGATTTGGGAAGGGCGATCGCGATTCAGGCCGCAAACGAACCGGCGCTTTTCGCAACCGAGGGCGTGAAGGGCGTTGGCATCGGGGTCTCTGGCGGGAGCTTGAGCCTTTTGGTTCTCGTTGATACGACGAATAACGCCGCACAATTACCCCCGAGCTTGGACGGTCTGCCGGTGAATGTCCAAGTGGTCGGATCCATCCACGCCGGGCTGTGTGGGGCAAGCAACCCCCAGATTGCGTATCCTCTCCCTGTCCCGCTTGGGGTTTCGGGGGGCAACGCGGTCTTGTTTGGCGGTTGTTGCGCCAGCGGCACGATCGGGTTCAAGGTTCGCGATAATTCCATTGGGACCATCGGATGGATCAGTAACAACCACGTCGTCGGTCATGGCACCGATGGATGTCCCAGCACGGCCCCGATCGGCACCCCGGAGTATCAGCCCGGCTCCGTAGATACCGGTTGCAACCCGGGCCAGAGCGTTGGCACTTTGGCCCGAACCATCCCGATTAATTTCACGGGCGGAGACAACCTGGTAGACTGCGGTTTCGTACAAAGTTCGGATTTGGATGTGTCAGAT
The DNA here is from genome assembly GCA_052146795.1 of Verrucomicrobiia bacterium. Lineage (GTDB taxonomy): Bacteria > Verrucomicrobiota > Verrucomicrobiia > Palsa-1439 > Palsa-1439 > Palsa-1439. The sequence goes on along the minus strand of JBKQMH010000078.1, from coordinate 49,347 downwards.
ATCATTCTCAATCTCGGCCCCCAGATCAACAATGTGGTGCCGGCGTTTGTGGGACAAAGCGTCCAAAAGAACGGCCGGACCAGCGATTGCACGGAAGGGACTGTAACGGGGATCAATTTGACCATCAACGTCGACTACTCGGAGACTACTCCCTGCGCCACGACATGCGGGACAGCTACTTTTACCAACCAGGTAGAGTATTCGCCAACTCCTCCGTCGACAACGATGAGTGTGCCCGGGGATTCTGGTTCGCCGGTCGTTGATGCCGATAACAATGCTGTGGCGCTCAATTTTGCTGCAGATGGCATTGGTGACGGCTTTGGCAATCCCATCGGAGCCGTGCTCGCCGCGTTGAATGTCAGCCTGGCCAGCACCGCCAGTTCCCAGGTGGTTACGCGGACCTCCCGCTTCTGGTTTACGCATGGGTACTCTCTGACCGACACGAATTGCGCCACCCTGGTGAGCGCCATCCAGGCCAATGGCAGCGTGATGGATCTCGGATTTGTCATCCTGCCCACGGCCGACCGCAATGCGGACAACGTGATCAATGCCTACGACACGATCATCGAAGCACTCAGCTTTTACTGGAGATCGCCCGGCGTGACGGGTGAGCCCGGCGGTTCACAGGCTGCGAAGCTCAAGGCTTCCACATTGTGTGTGGCGCGAAAAAAGTTGGCGGTGGAGTTGATCGCCGCCACGGCCAACGCCGCGTTGCTCGGCACGTTTCCCGGTAACGCCACGTACGTCAACGGCGGAGTCACGACGAACTTCCCGCCCGACCTGATCTCACAAGCCCAGGCGGCTGCCGCCGGCTACGATGTCGTGGCCATCCACGCGATGACCGCACTTCTCAAGAAATTCAACAGTAGCGGCCTGACCAACAACCTGCCCAACGGGCTGGTGGAATGCTCCCCGCAGTCAAGCAAGGTATTGAAGCAGAATTCACAAGACCCGACGTTGCAGAACACATGCCCGGGCGTGAACGACTCCTGTAGCGCGGCACAGGTCATTGTGTTCCCGAACAGCACCAACGAGTTTGCCAGGGCGTTGTTCACGACGAGTGTCAGTCTCAATGCCTACACGAACAATATGCCGCCCTCGACGTTATGCCTGAACAGCAACGGGGGTCCCGGCGGCGGGGGTCGGGATGCCGTGTGGCAAATCACCCCAGACGTCGGCATCAACGGAAGGGAATTTACCGTATCCACGGCGGGCAGCAACTTCTACACGATGCTGGACGTTTGGAAGGGTTCCTGCGGAAGCAACAACCTCGCCGAAGTGACCTGTGCACAGAACAACATCGGCAACGAAGGAGTACAACTCAGCTTCACCACCGACGGGACCAACACGTTCTTCATCGTCGGGGAAGGCCCGATAGGCCAATTCGGCAAGCTCGTGCTCACCGTCACCAGCCCGTAACGAGCGCGGTACGGCGGCGATTTCCACGCGCTAACGCGTGAAGGGCCACGCTTGTCGGAAGAAGTGATCCGCCGGGACTATACCCGCGAGAGCATGGCCGCAAACCGGCCGAATTGCTCCGCCCGAGCCGGTTCACGGTCGGCGTAGATCGCCTGAAGATTGTTGCACATGCGCAGCAGGATGATCTGCGGAGTGGTGGGAGTCAGGAACGCGGGATTGAAGGCGACGCCCAACCGTTTGCACAACTCGCGGCAATCCGCTTCGTCCAGCAACGCGCCCTCATGGAACGGATCGAAATAAAAACTCGCGCTGGTGGAATGCCACTTGAGCAGAAAGTGTGCGGGCATGTTGATGCCGATCAGTGGCAGGTGCAGCCGGCGGGCCAGCAACAGGTACATCACCGATAAACTGATCGGAATACCCAACCGACGATCCAGGACGCGGTTGAGATAGGAGTTGTCCGGGTCGTAGTAATCCTGGCGATTGCCCTGGAAGCCCAGCGTGCGAAACAGATAGTGATTGCAGACTTCGACGGTGGCTCGCGGCGTCTCGCGTCCCGTCAGCCGTTCGCGCAACTCTTGGGCCATCTGATCGATGCGGGTGCGATACGCGGCTTCATCGAACTCCGGGTAGCGTGTCTTGGCGACCAGCCAGGTGGCGACCTCGATGTCGAAGTGACTCCCACACGTCGCGCAAAACTTTCCCAGGGCCTCCCACGCCACGGCCTCGCGCAGGACGCGCAAAATTTGCGTCGCGTTGCGCTGCGCCGTGGGATCGCCCTCGCGCACGACGGATTCCAGTAAGCGGATACCTTCCTCGCCCCGTCCCGCCAGTGTTTCCTGCAATAACTGGATGGTGCGCGGATCCTCGTCCGCCAGGAGTTTGGCGAGCGCCTTTCGATCGGGGTCTCGGAGGGCTTTCATGGGTCGAAATGCTTGCGCCTACCATCTCTCAAAAGGCGTCGGAGTGCAACTCAGGAAAAAACAGCGGCTACGACTTGCGGGTGAGGATCCACGTTGCCGCGGCGAGGATGTTCTCGGCCACAAAATCGGGCCTGACCTCCTGGCTGGCGAGCGTGTCACGGCCCGCGCCCGTTAACACGAGGATCGTCCTGGCGCCGGCGTTGATCCCGGCCTGGATGTCGCTCGGGCGATCGCCGATCATGAAGCAGCGCGACAAGTCGAGCCCGTATTCGCGCGCCGCATCGAGCAGGAACTTCGGTTTCGGTTTACGGCAGTCGCAGTTGTCTTCCGGATGATGTGGGCAGATGTAGTAGCGATCGAAGCGCACGCCCGCGTTGGCGAAGTACTCGTCGAGATGCGCGTGAATGGTCTCCACGGCTTCCCGGGTGAAATAACCGCGCCCGACGCCGGATTGGTTGGTGATCACAAACAATTTATAGCCCGCGTCCTGCAGTTGTTTGAGTGCGTCCGCGGCGCCCGGAATTGGCACGACCTTGTCAACATCCCCGACGTAGCTGGCCTCCTCCGTGATCGTGCCGTCCCGGTCGAGGAAGACAGCCCGATGGCTGGCATTGCGGTTCATTGAGCGCGCAGCCTACCGAAATCAGCGCTTGCCGCCAAGAACGTTGTCAGCCAGCCAGTGTGCCAGTCGGGGCGCCAGCATGTGATAGGCATCATTGTTGGAGGCGTAGCCCAGGATCTCGGCGTAGATGTGCGCGTCTCGCCTACTTCGCCCTCGACCCCGACACCCAACGTGGTAAGCTCGTCTTCAACCGGACGATTACGCTGAAAGACATGTGGGCGAAGATTGAGGAGAAGGGAAACTGATTGGCTATCGAGTTTCAAGAGTTGACCCCAATGAGCAAGAACCAGAACTTGCCGAGGCGCGTCGGGAAGTGTCGGAAGTACGGAAATAAATAGTGGGAGACCATATGATCCGCGGCGTGTTATTCGACCTCGACGGCGTGATCGTCGATACCCTGCACTACCACTATCTTGCCTGGAAGCACATGTTCGGAAAACTCGGTGGCTCGCCTGTCAGCGAGCTGACGGTGCTTGTGCACGAAGGGAGGAACTCGCGGGAGATTCTGCCGATTCTCATGAAGGAAACAGGAGTCACGATTCCCGATGCTCGACAGGCGGCCTTTATCGAGGAGAAGCGCGCCTATTTTCGGAGCATCGTGCAGGTTACCACCTATCCCGGAGCATTTGAGACAATCGACGAGCTGCGCCGGCGCGGATTCAAAGTGGCGCTCGTCACGGCCTGCGCCTTAAAGAACATGCAGCATTCCCTCAATGGCGAGCGGCAGGCCCATTTTGATTTCATCATCACAGGCGATGAGGTTCCGCGAGCCAAGCCGTTTCCTGATCCCTATCTGACGGCGGCCCGCCAGCTCGGATTGCGCCCTGAAGAATGCGTCGTCGTGGAAAATGCGCCGCTCGGCATTGAGGCGGCACGTAATGCGGGGATGCGCTGCGTGGCCGTCGAGACCACCCTGGGAAAAGAGTACCTCACGTCTGCCGACCACGTTTTGCAGAACATCGCCGAATTATTAAGTCTGCCGATCTTAATTCGAGATTCGAATCGAGATTAGAGATTGAGAATCCCGGATGCCGTAATTGCGGGGCCCGGACTCCATGGGCACGCAGCCTGCCGAAATCAGCGCTCGCCGCCAAGAACGTTGTCAGCCAGCCAGTAGGCCAGTCGGGGCGCGTGGCGCACGAGCGGGATGACGACGCGCGCGGCCCGCTCGCGGTACATCGCGTGACGAAGGCAATCGTTGGTCCGGCCGCGTTGCCCGTACAATTGTGCCACGGCGGCCGCGTATCGTTCCTCGCGGCGCGATGGATGGCTGATGGCTTCCGCAGCCATCTCTCCCGTCCGCAACGCAAAAAAGATTCCCTGACCCGTGAACGGTTCCATCACGCGCAGCGCGTCGCCGGCGAGGAACACGCCATGTCCCGCCGCCCGGTTCGCCGGTGCCTGGAGTGGATGCGCGCTCTGCAAGGATTCAAGGGGTTCGGGCGCCACTCCCGACTCGCGGAAATGGGGGTTCTGCCAGACAGTGTGCGCAAAGAGCGCTTCGCAGTCACGGTGGAAGCGCGCCGCCCACGGGCCGGTTACGATGCAGAGGTTGGCGCGCTCGGTATCCACGCGCACCAGACCACAGTAGCCGCCCCGGAACAGATGCAGTTGCACCCGGTGGTCCAACGTTGCGGGGGCGCGGAAATGCGATTGGAACACAACGTATTCGTTCCGTCTGCGCCGTAGACAGGCCAGACCGGCCTTGCGCGCGACCACCGAATGCCGTCCATCCGCGCCGACAATGGCTGTTCGGGCACCGTATTCTCCGTGGCTGGTCACCACGCGACGATTGGCCAAAACGTCATGGACAGTTTCGTCTTCGACGACATGCACCCCGCACGAGCGCGCGTGATCGAGCAACGCCGCATCCAGCAGGCTGCGGCGGATGGCCACCGTCCGGCGCGGCAGGGGGATGGCGAGGGTCTGACGGCCCGTGGTGGTGAAGCAGGCGTCTTCAATTGTTTGGTGCGGCAACGCTTGGATTCTCCGAGCCACGCCGAGTCGTTCAAAGATCGGCCAGCAGTTCGGGTTGATGACATCGCCGCAGACCTTGTGGCGTGGAAACCGGGTGTGCTCGACCAGTGCGACCCGCAGCCCCCGTTGCGCACAAGCCGCGGCGGCGGTCGCGCCGGCCGGTCCGCCGCCAACCACCATCACGTCGAACTCATTCATGACGGGCGACAACCAGGCTCGCGTTGATGCCGCCAAAGCCAAAGCTGTTCGACAGAATCCATTTTGCCCGGGCTGGACGGCCCTGGTTGGGAATATAATCCAGGTCGCACTCGGGATCGCGCTGACGAAGATTCAGGGTCGGCGGCAGGTAATCATGCTCCAGCGCCAGCGCGCACAGGGCCATCTCAATCGCACCTGACGCGCCCAGAGCGTGGGCGTGAAACGGCTTGGTAGAACTGACGGGGATCCGATGGGCGCGCTCGCCGAACACTTGCTTCAAGGCCAGCGTTTCGGCGGGGTCCCCCAGCGGTGTGCCCGTGGCGTGGGCGTTGACGTAATCGATGTCCGCCGGGGATACATGAGCGTCCGCCAGTGCGTGGCGGATACACCGGGCCGCGCAGGATGCGTCCGGGCGGGGCGCCAGCATGTGATAGGCGTCATTGTTGGAGGCGTAGCCCAGCATCTCGGTGTAAATGTGCGCGCCGCGCAGCAGCGCGTGGCGCCGCTCTTCGAGAATGAACATCGCCGCCCCTTCACCCATGACGAATCCATCGCGCGTCGCATCAAATGGCCGACAGGCACGGGCCGGATCGACGTTGTTCTTGCTCAGGGCGTGGAGCACGTCAAACGCGCCAAACGTCAACGGCGCCAACGGCGCTTCAGCCGCACCGGCCACCATCGCCAGTGCCTGGCCTCCCCGAATCAGACGGAACGCTTCTCCCAACGCAATCGCGCCGGAGCCACAGCTATTCGAATTCGTATGACCCGGTCCCGTAAAGCCAAATTCGATCGCGACGTGGGAACCGCCGGAGCCGCCGAATACGAGAAATGCCAGGGCCGGATTCACGGCACGAATGCCCTGGCGCATGAACAACTCGTGTTGGTGCTCGGCCAGCGCCACGCCGCCCAGCGCCGTGCCGGTGCAGACGCCGATCTGCGGGTGGGGAGGGCGTTCCGAGTACAGCGGTCGAGCGGATTGGTTGGCGTCATCGAGGGCCATTTTCGCGGCCACGAGCGCAAACTGCGCGAATCGATCCAGCCGTTTCACGCGTCGCGCGGGAAAATGCGCCAACGGGTCGAAATCGGTCACCTCGCCGGCAATTTGGGAGTCAAACGGTGATGGATCGAAGTGGGTGATGCGTCGAACGCCCGACTCGCCCCGCAAAATCCCCTGCCACAGCCCATCTTTGCCGCTGCCGATGGCGGTAATGGCCCCGATCCCCGTGATGACGACGCGCTGTGGCACGGTTTCCATACGTTAGGAGTGCTCAGCTCGCGTTCTGTTCCAGATACGCCTTGAAGCCGGACAACGTGCGCGCAGCGATGGGCTGAATGATCATGTCGCCCAGCACATGCTGCGCGAACCAGCGGCCAAACGCCGTTGGACGATCAAGTTCATGAATAATACTGACCAGCACGCCATCGGGCGCGGGTGTGTACGTCCACCGCACTTGCATTCCGCGTGTAACCGCCTTGAGATGTTCGAAGTGCAATTCCGGGATGTTCGGGTCGACCTTGAATCGGGAGGTCCATTGAACGGGCAGCCAGCCGCGTCGCGCCGCCATTTTTACAATCAGGCCATCATCACCGACGCTCAGGACGCGAATCCAGCGATAGTGCGGCAGCACCTTTGGCCAGAGCAATAGATTGGATGTTTCCTGGAAAACCCTGGCCAGCGGGGCGTTAATGACGATGGAGTTCTCGGTACGCATGGTCATGGGCGTCCCACAATCGCCATGCGAAAGAACCGGTGGCGGCGGATGACAAAGCTGCGCAGACCCGCGCGCGCGGCCATCGCGCGCAGTTCGGCGACGCTGAAGGCGCGTTCGCAGGACGCCGGGGCGTCGAACCGCGCGATGGGGTTGTTGATGATGGTGCGCGCCATGAGTTTGCTCAGTCCGATCGCGAGCCGATCCCTCCGCAGATCGTTGATGATATAGCCAACGCGCGCAATATTATCGATGCATTCGAGGATTGCAACCACATTGGCCCTGGTGAAATGGTGCAACGTCAACGAACACGTTACGACGTCGAAACTTGCCGCCGCATAGGGCAATGCCAGCAGGTCGTGCTGTTCGATCCGAATCTCGGGCCACGCAGCGCACTGCTCCCGCGCGATCGTGAGAATCTCAGGGTTTCGGTCCACCGCCGTGATTTCGACACCGATACGCTTCTGGCGGGCCCACTGAGCGATGGCGCGGGGGACATCCGCGCCGCCCGTGGCCAGATCCAGGATCCTGACGTGGCTCATGGGGACGGTGTCCAGTAGTTTATCCAGGTAGCCCAGAGCGATGCGATGGCCGCCCAGGAAGCGGTTGATGTTCTCCAGCACATGGAGATCCGCGCGGAGCAACGTCGCGTCGTTCCCGCACCGGTCCATGATTTCGGGGACATGGGGATCGAACCGGCGCGAAGGGACGAGCAGGCTCATGGCGATGTCAGCGACAAGACGGCGAGCATCCGGCCTGTGCGGCCTTTCTCCGCGCGATACGAGAAGTAGCGGTCCAGATGGCAGGCGGTGCAGATGCGCGGGTTGTGAATTTCGCGCACACCCGCGTCGCGAAGTTGTCCTTCGATGCCGCTCCAGATGTCCATCTCGTAGTGACACGGGCCGATGGACGGGCCGATCAACGACAGGCAATCGCCGGGATCCGTGCCGTGCCGCTGCGTCATCACCGCCAGCGTATTTCCCACGATGTTCGCCAGCGTGCCCTTCTTTCCCGAGTGGACCAGGGCGATGACGGGGATGCGTTGATCCACGATGAACACGGCGGCGCAATCGGCGCAGCGAATCACCAGCGGGAGATCCTTCGTGTTCGTCACCAGCGCGTCAACCATCGGCACGCGCTCACCGGTGGTCTCGAAGACGGCCGCCACACCGTTTCCGTGTGTCTGTTCCGCCGAGACGAATCGGTTGGACGCGAATCCGAGCGTCGGCAGGGCGCGGGTTTCAAAATCGTCCGCCTTGGTGTCGTCGCTGGTGCGGAGGGTGAACGCGTGGGTGATGAAGGGGATCCGGCGCAACGGTGCGAAGGTTTCGAACGGCATGGCTCAATCGGCCATACGCACGGTCATGCCGGTGACGCGTTCGAGCGTGGCGATGGCGACGTTGTAGTCGTGGAGCGCCTGGATCTCATTGGAGCGAGCCTCGGTGAGGGCGGTCTGGGCGCTGAGAACATCCAGTTGCGTGCCCGTACCGGCCCGGAAGCGCGCTTCGGCCAGCCGCAGGCTTTCCTCGGCTTCCTCGACAGTTTTCTTTTGGGCTTCGATCAGTTCGAGTGTTTGCAGGTAATCGGAATAGGCCTGGCGGACTTCCAGCTCCACCTGGCGGCGCGTGTCGGCGTAATCGAGGTTGGCCTCCTGCAATTGCGCGCGGGCTTCCGTGACCTTCCCATGCGTGAGCATCCCGTCAAACAGCGCCCAGTTCAGGTTGGCGCCCAACGTCCAGCCCTCACGCGTATCGCCCGGATCATTACCGAAGGTGTAGTCGTGCCATCCATAATTGCCAAACACGGACGCCTGGGGTTTGTAGCCGGAGGAAGCGACCTGAACATTGGCCCTGGCGACGCTGATGTGTCGCTCCGCCGAAAGCAATTCGGGGCGACGCTGGAGAGCCTGTTCGAGGGCGGCGGGCAACTCCCAAGCCCGGTGTTCATACACCAGTTTCCCTTCAAAGGTGATCGGGGTAAACGCATTTGTCTGGTTCGATGCGTCGATCGCCAGCAATTTCACGAGAGACTCTTTTGAGATGCGAAGATCGTTCTGGGCTCGAATGAGCGGTGGTTTGGCATTCTCCAACTCGACCTCGGCGCGCAGCACGTTGAAGCGTGGGACGGACCCGACGTCAAACCGTGACTGGGCGTCGTGGAGTTGTTCTTCCAAGAGCTTCACCGATTGTTCGCGGACATCGACCAGCGCCACGTCGAGGAGGATTTGGTAAAAATCCTTCCGCACATCCAGGATCGTGTCGGCGACAGCGCTTTGGAACCCCAAAGCGGCGATCTGGTCGGAAAGTTTCGCGGCGCGGAGAGCGGCATTCACCCGCCCGCCGGCGTAGATCAGTTGCGAGATCTCAACCACGGCCGTCCAGGGCTGCTCCTGATTTTTGAAGAGCGTGCTGGGACTGTTGGTTGCACCGGTCGCTGAAAAGGGAAATGCATCGATGGCATGCCGATCAATGCCCTCATACGAGCCCGAGGCCGTGATCTGCGGGACCGCCTGTGCGCGGACTTCGACAACGACACCCTGATTCCGGCGGATTTCTTCCCGGGCCTTGAGGATGGTGGGGTTTTGCCGGAGGGCGAGGTCGATGCAATCCTGGAGCCTCAGGGACTCCGGGGTCGCATTGGTAGACGCCGCGCGGGCCGGCCATGCCGCGGATACGATCAGGGAAGCGGCCATCAGGCCGCGGAGGATACTGGTCATTGTGTCAAGCTCAGGGTAGTCGGTTGGTCTGGAAACAGTTTCTTGAAGGCGTCGGGAGGACAATGGTAATTGTTCACGGCATTTTGCTCGGAGTCGACCGCTTTTCGATGCAGGTCCCGGTCCCTGGTTTCGAGGAAGACCTGAATCAAACCATAGTAGGCCGAACAGATATGATTGCGGACAATGGCGCAGTCCAGATTCAGGCGGGGTTCTCCCTGGCTCATGATGACGGCGCAACCCTCCTTGTCAATTTGGCGGTAGATGTCCGCGAGCAGCCGTAACGCCTGTGTGCGATTGCCGTCGAGCAACAGCGCTTGCAGCAACGAGACAGCGGCCTCTTCGGCATGATTGGTCGCCAGGTAGACGGACGCGATACTCAGGTAGGCGTCCGGGTTCGTGGGGGAAAGGTGGCGCATGTGCATGTAGGCATCCAGCGCCTTCTGGTATTCCGACAGGCGCATATAGGAGATCCCGAGATTCCAGTAAATTTCGTGGTTGCCGATATCCGGGATCTCGTTCGGATTGCGACCGCGCTTCAATTCCTTCTGGCGATTGTCCTCATTGAATTCCTCGTCGAGGGGCACGGCATTCGACAGCGCTTCCACCGATTTCTGGTACCACGGCATGCTTTGGGCCGAGGGCACCAGGGTCACTCCGTTAGCCGCATGTTGGGCGTAGGTGTCGCCTTTGATGCGATAGTAGGCGCCGAGATGGAGCAGGACGATCTGTGTCTTGTCCGTGACCCGACGGGCCTTTTCGGCTTCTTCGAGGATGCGATCGATATTCTTTCCCTCGGGATCTTTCTCGTAGAGGGCGAACGCCAGGGACTTGTGGGACTTGAAGCTGTCCGGACACGTCTCGACGGCCTTCGTCCACAATGTCTCATCATCCTTCCAGTCCTCGTTGCGGTTGAAGGCGCGCACGCCATAGGCGACGACGATCAGGCTCAGGGCCGTACGCGCGACGACCTGCAACCAGATGCGTTGCGCCCAGGAAGAAACGTCCAGATTGGGGATGAGACGCCGACAGATTGAGTAGACCGCAATGACCAGGCAGCCGACGAATCCGATCGATGGGAGGTACAGAAACCGTTCGGCCATGATGCTGCCGATGCACCACGAGATCTTGTCGAATAATGACTGGCCAAACGTCGGATTGGGGATCAGGTTGGAGGAGGGCAGCAGCGTGCCGAAGAAAAAGAACACGAAGAAAAACAGGGGCTTGTTGCGGTGGTAATTGCGGATGGCCACCAGCAGCACGATCACGATGGACGCCAGGGCGACGATGGCCTTCCAGTCTTCCCACGTGTTGAAATGCCAGTTGACGATGGGGATTTGATTGTAGGAGTAGTCGCATGACAACTGTTGCGGCCAGAGGAGCAGCCAGAAATATTTCCCAATCACCTTGATGGCGGTGATGCGGGCGGTCCAGAAGCCCACGCCTGGCATGGCCAGTGGGTTGTCCACCCAGGGCAGCTCTGGCGGGCGCAGTTGCCAAAAAACCTGGCTGCGGACATAGAACATCGTCAGGATGGGCGCGACCAGGACCACGTAGCCTTTGAGGGCGAACTCCGAGAAATTCGAGATGAGGTTGGCCAGCCAGTTGGGCTGTTTGCGGCGCAGGCGGTACAAAAAGTCGTAGAGCAAGATCACCCCGAAGACGACCACGCCCGATTCCTTGCAAAACACGCTGACGGCCGTGGTCAGCATTAAAATGGCCAGCGGCAACATTTTGCCCCAACCCCCGGCGAGGCAGGCCAACGCCACTGTGCCGGTGCCCAGCGCCACAAGCGCCATGGAGATGACCGGGCCGGTTTGCAGACTGGATGGGAGCAGCGTCGGGTGCTTCCAACTGACGACCACCAACGCCAACAGGAATGCGCAGATTGCGCCCGCGACCATCAACGGCTTGCGTTCGGGTTTGGTCTTGCGTTCCGCGGTCGTGCTCTTGACGTAGGCGAGAAAGCCAACCAACACCCACAACGTCGTAAACAAGTCGGCGCGTCCGACGATGTTGGCCACCGACTCGGTGGCCACCGGGTGAGTGCCGAACAGCGCGGCCGCGAAAAATGCCGGCCAAAGCCGTTCCATCAGCACCAGCACCGCAAAGTAAACCAGCACCGAGTTTGCCCAATGCAGGACGAAGTTGACCCAGTGGTAGCCGGCGGCGTGAGGCCCATTGCCGAGGGTGCTGTAGTTGAACAGATATGACAGCGTCGTCAACGGACGGTACAGGCCGCTGACGGCCTTTGGCCACCAGTAGTCCTGGGTGAAAATCAGGCGGAGGTTGTTGTGGTTGGCATCCCGCAGGCGCGGGTCCTCAAGAATGATGAACTTGTTGTCCAGGGCGAACCCCGTGTTGTACAACGTGTTGCAGTACGTGAACAGCACGATGGCACCGAGCACGAACGCAACCGCCACATGGGGAAGGAACCCGACCGATGGCCACAGCTTGGTTTTCGGAACCGCTTCAGGCTCTGGCTGCTGCGTTTCACGTGCCACGGATGCGGATGATGGTTTTTTTGGACTCATCGGTGCGACGCGAGCCTCCTTCAACGCTCGCTCGGTCAAGTCGGTGCGTCGAAGTGTGTCAGCAGCCTGCCGCAAAGTCAAAAAGGTTTTGCAGGCGGCCCCGGCGCGCCAATATGAGGTCGTCGCATGACCAAAGCCGCCGGACTCGTTGACTCGGCCTGCTGGAAAGTCGTGCTGGTGCTGGACAACAGCGCCGGCCCGGGGCATCACAAAAAACTCTTGCCTTCTGCGGGTGTGTATGCGGTAATTCGGAGCAAGCTTCAGAATAAATGCATGGATGCGACCAGGGCAGTCCTGCTTGGCGTACTGATGCACTTCACCCCGGCTGAGGCATTTACCATGGAGGAGCGCCGTTATGTCTAACGTCTTCGATACTGGCAACACCGGTTTCATGCTCGTGGCCACGAGCTTGGTCATGCTGATGACCCCGGGGCTGGCTTTCTTCTACGGCGGGTTGGTCAGCCGCAAGAACGTGCTCGCCATCATGATCCAAAGTTTCGTTTCGATGGGGGTCACGACCGTCATCTGGTTCGCCTTCGGCTACTCGCTGTGCTTCAGCGGCGGCCAGGGCGGCATCATCGGCAATCTCGACCACGCTTTCTTTCGGGGACTCAACCCGATGGACGCCTTTACCGGTTCCAAGACGATTCCCCTGTTCGTGCTGATTGCTTACCAGATGATGTTCGCCCAGATCACCCCGGCCCTGATTACCGGCGCGTTTACGAACCGGGTGCGATTTCCGGCCTACCTGATCTTTCTGGTTGCCTGGCTGGTGCTGGTGTATTTCCCGATGGTGCATATGATTTGGGGCGGCGGACTGCTGGCCCAATGGGGCGTGCTGGATTTTGCCGGCGGAATCGTGGTGCACTGCATTGCCGGGTTTGCCGCGCTGGCGTCGGTGATGTTTGTCGGCCGGCGCCGGATTCCGGAACCTCCCGGGCCGCACAGTATTCCGCTGGTGGCGCTGGGCACGGGGCTGCTCTGGTTCGGCTGGTACGGGTTCAACGCCGGCAGCGAGTTGCGGGTTGACGCCGTGACGTCACTGGCGTTTCTCAATACCGATGTCGCGGCTTCGTTCGCGGCGATTGTGTGGCTGATCGTGGCGTGGATCTTCGAGAAGAAGCCAAAATTCGTGGGCTTGCTGACCGGGTCCATTGCCGGTCTGGCTGCCGTCACGCCGGCGGCTGGTTACGTGAGCACGCCGAGCGCGGTGATGATCGGCATCGCGGCCAGCCTCGTCTGCTATTTTGCGATCAACATGAAGAACCGGCTGGGCTGGGATGATGCGCTGGATGTCTGGGGCGTGCACGGCGTGGGGGGTGTGCTCGGCGTGATCTGCCTGGGCATTTTTGCCAACAAAGCGATGAACGATTCCGGCGCCAACGGCTTGGTTTACGGCGACAGCAGTTTCTTCATGAAGGAATGTGTCGCTGTGGTGGGCGCGGCCGTGTACGCGTTCGTGTTCACCTACGTCATGCTCTGGATCATCAACAAGTTCACCCGCGTGCAAGTCACGGTCGAGGAAGAAGAGCTGGGTCTTGATGAAGCTCTGCACGGCGAAAAGGCTTACATCTAGCACGGCGTCGCACTTGATTTGATGGGTGCAGCAGGGAAGGAAAAATGAACCCTCACCCTGGCCCTCTCCCTTCAGAAGGGAGAGGGGAGCGCCTTCGTCTCCTCTCCCCGCGTACGGGGGAGAGGATTAAGGTGAGGGGGCGACCCTTCAAATGAACTGAGACGGAACACCAGGGTGCGCAGGCCAAAGCCTGCGCACCTATTGAATCCACTCTGACAAGGCACTAGAATCAACGCCGACCATGGCCAGCGCGTCCATACTGGTCGGCACAGCCGGCTGGAGTTATCCCGATTGGGAGAACCTCGTTTATCCGCCCGGGCAGACGGCGGGTCGGCTCCGCTTGGTGGCGCGGTACCTCGATTGCGTGGAAGTCGACAGCTCGTTTTACCGTCCCCCGACGGCCCGCGCCACCGAGAACTGGGTCCGGGCCGTCGAAGGCCAGCCGCAATTTCGTTTCCTGGCAAAGGCATGGCAACGGTTTACGCACGAACGTACGTCGCCTTGGACGAGGGCGGAATTCGAGCTGTTCACCACCGGCCTGGGACCGTTGCGCGAGAGCGGGCGGCTCGACTCGCTCCTGTTCCAATTCCCGTGGTCATTTCGTAACGACGCGCGAAACCGTGACTGGCTCCGGGCCGTTGCCGACGATTTTGCGGACTGGCCGATGTCGGTCGAGGTGCGGCATGACTCGTGGCTGGTGGATGAGACGTTCGAGTTTCTCCGCGAACGACGGATCGCGTTTTGCAATATCGATCAACCCGCGTTGGCCCATTGCATCCCGCCGACGGCGCATGCGACCGCGGACATCGGTTATTTTCGACTGCACGGGCGCAACGCCAAGAACTGGTTTCGGGAAAAGCAGGATGTGTACGGCGGACGATACGATTATTTGTACTCCGCGGCGGAACTGGACGACCTGCTCGCGCACATCACCACGATTGCGGCGCGGACGAAGAAGACGTTTGCCGTGTTCAACAATCACAAGGATGCCAAGGCATTTTCCAATGCGCTGCAGGTGAAGGCGCGCCTGTCACCCACGGTCGCGGTCCACGCCCCCGTGGCGCTGCGGGAGCGTTATCCATCCATCCGAGCGAGTACCATCGGCGACGGCGACGAGCAGTTGCCATTGGTGTGACAGCGGTGGGAAAATTCGGGCGCGTTATCCTGACGTTACCCGCGCTTGCGCCGGAGGAACGCGATGAGGGAGAGGCCACCGAGTGCGGCCAGCAGAAACGTGGACGGCTCGGGGATGAACTCGAACTCGAAATTGTCCATGACAAAGTTAAATCGGGATGAGCCGCCGAACGCTGGCTCACCACCGTAGGAGTCGAAGTAGAGACGGTCGATGTCGAGAAAGTTGAACGTGAACAGAGTTGCATTGGTGACGCTGACGACCTTTGTTTCGTCGTATACCAGATTGGTGCCACTGAACCCCTGCACCTCGATATTCAGGTTGCTGTTCCACGCCCCGGTCAAGTAGGCGCTCAGGAAATTGAAATTGGTCGCTGAATCGATCTCGGCGGGATTTCCAAGCCAGTTGAAGGCCACATTGGAAGCCGACACCATCCCATAATTGTAACCGTTCGCGTAGCCGTAGAAGTTGGACAGAAGGATCGAATTCGCTACCCCAAAGTTGCTCCAGCTTAGCCCCTGGTAGCCGTTGGGGATGAGGGTTCCGGCCAGTAAAGGGGAGAGGTCATCAAAAGTGACCAGGGTTTGCGAGCGGGCCGAAACGGCAGAGAAAACCAGCAGGCCGAGACAGACGGCGGGGACGAGGAACAACCTCAATTTCATAGCAGCCTCCCGGGTGCAGTCTTGCTCACAACGCGAGTGTACGCCAGTTCGGGGATTTCGTGTGTAAAAGGTTTGTAAAAATCCGCCTGTTCACTCCCGGCGTTCCTCTCCCAGCCGTTGCCGCACTGCGATCAAGGCGGGTTCGTCACGGGTGGAGGGTTCCCCCGGATGATGAGAACAGCGACAAGGACGGCAATTATTATGCTGAGAGTGCTGATGGCGAGCGCCAGCGTCAGGATCGGCGGCGAGAAATGTACGGTGATCTCTCCTCGTCCCGCCTCGGGGATGACGATGCCTTGGAACGCACCAAACACCTCAACGATCTTAAACCTGCCGCCGGCGGCGATCCAGCCGGGGTAAAGTGCCTGGGAGACAAAAACAATACCGGGCTGGCTCAGGTTGTAGGTGATGGAGTACGCTTCCGGTGTTTTACTGATGAATCGGACTTCATCGTTAGTTCCCGCCGGGGCATCGCGCTCCGCTCCCCGGTCTGCGCGGAAGACGACCGGCTCACAGACCGCCGCTTCGTTGTGCCAGTCAATCGCGTTTCTGTCCAGCGCCGCCAGCAATGCTGTGCGCGACTCGTATTGGCGAACTCGCGCAAAAAACTTCGCGCGTGGCAGGCAATCGATGGGAGTGAATTCCGCCACGTTACGTTGCGGGTCCCACGTGAAAGCCATTTTGACATTTTGGAGAGCCAACTTTGCCGGCTGGTTCGTGACGCCCTGGAATTGCCGGAGCGCATTCAGGTAGTAGCTCGTATAGCCGTCCGGGGTTTCCAAAAAATCGTAGAAATAGGGCAGATTTCTGCGCCACACCCAGTCGTCCACGAGTTGCCCCCCCAGCAACTGCGCGCACCGAAACGGGCCGGGCTGCGTCAGATGCTCCAGCCATCGCGCGAATTTGGGTTCGGCTCGATAATACTGCTGGTCGGGACTATCAAACCGAATGGTAAATCTCCCGCACGAGTGGTAAACATCCGCAACCGAAAGGGCCAGCAATACCAACAGGGCCGCCGCCCGTGCGAATGGCGCTGTGCGACATGCCACCCAGATGGCGGCGAAGCCACACGTTGTGATCGTCACGGCGTACCATGTTTCGTGTCGCGCCAGACTCAGCCTGTCCCAGTCCCGCAACTCGGCCAAGAGATGCTCCCCGCCGAAATCCAACATGGCAATAAAACCGCCGTAACCAATGACCAGCAACCAGGCAGGCCAAACGCGCAATCTCGCTCCGTCAGTCCGTACAAGCTCCACGAGATGAGCGGCAACAACAGCCGCCGCGAACGTCGCGATACAGGACATTTTCGCCGGCCCGCGAAAGGAGGACGCGCCGGGCAGGATCCGGTACAGCACGGCGAACAAACCGCCATACCGCCCGAGCATGAACCACACTGCCAGCAACCAGAGAACCAAGAAGAACCCAACTGTCCGTTTGTTGGCTAGACGACTGCGGTTGGACAGGATGAGAACCAGCGCCAACCAGAAGATCTGGCCCGAGTAGGCGTTGCACTCCCAATACTGCCAGAAGCCGGGGCTGCTGCCTGCGGATTGGGCCGCCTTGCTGGCGGCGGTCGGGGTTCGGAGGACACCGGGGCTTTGCGGGTCGGCCCCCCAGAAACTGTTAGTGCCAGACTGGGTTTGCAACCCCCCAAAAAAATTGGGGACAAACAGTCGCAGCAACCCACGATAGGGCAGCGACGTGTCGGCGACCTCTTGAAAAGACTGACCGGGGCGTTTCGTGTGTAACCAGTTCTCTCCCCCTGGCAGCAGCATGACGGCAGCGATCCCGAAAACGAGAACAAACGTTCCGATAAGTTTTGGTGCTTCCGCCGAGATGCATCGCGCCAGAGCTGATGGCCAGCTTCGGCCCTTGTCTCTCTCGCGCCAATAGCGGCAACACAACCAGTAGGCAATCACCAGGTACCAGCAGTAGACGGTCGTCTGCGGATGACCGCCGAGCAGGGACATTACCATGGCTCCCAGCAGCCCCAGCCACCGCCAGCGGCCTCCCTTGCTCAGGAACTGTTGGACAAACAAGAGTTGCAGCGGCAGCCATATGTACACTTGGATCATCACAAAGTTCACGGCCATCCGCAACGCGAAGAAGCCCGAAAAACAGAAGCCAAAGGCACCGGCCAACGCCGAAATGGGACTCAGCTTGAGCGCCCGTAGAAAGGCATAGGCGAACACCGCACCGAGCAGGCCATGCAGGAAAATGTATCGCTGGTAGACCAGGAACGGCAGTCGCCCGGCCTTCACAAACAAGGGGAGCAACCACTCCAACGGATAAAATACCGCGATTTGTGTGTCAGAATAAAATGGCGATCCATCGCGCACACCCGGGAACCAGAGAGGAAATCGGCCCGCCGCGATTGACTTGGCAAAGTAATTCACGCCCGGGTAAAACTCTGTCAATGTATCATCCCAGACATAGCTCCGACCCGTGACAAAGTCCCAGTAAAAGAAGAGCAGAACACACGCAAGCAGTGTGAGAGCCCAGAAATCGCCCCAAGATCGTCTTACGGGCGGGTCCATGGCTTGTGATCGCGGTACGTCATTTGAGAATGGCGTCGCACCGTTCACGAGGCAAACCCACTTTTTGACGCTACGACCTTAGCTCGCCCTCATGCCAATGACAAGCACCCGTGAATTTCGCGCCTTGCAGCTCGTACGCCAGCCCAGTCCGCAGAGGAAACGGGAAACCCTTGCGGCCCAAGCTGGTGGAGTTACGGACCGACTCTGAGTCGTGTTAGCGCGTTCCTTGCCAGGATATAGTCCGGTCGGAGTTTTAAGGCCTGCTGGTAGTGTTCGATGGCCTCTGGCGTGCGGCCGATCTTCTCCAATGCCAGCCCCAGGTTGTAATGCGCGTCGACGTAATCGGGCTTGATCCGCAACGCCTGCTCGTACTGTAGAATCGCCTCCGGTATCCTGCCCGCCCGCGCCAACGCGAGCCCCCAATTGCAGTGCGCCTCGGCGAAATCGGGCTTGATCCACACGGCCTGCTGGAAGTGGGCGATGGCTTCCTCGATCTTACCCGCTTCGGCCAAATCGATCCCCAGATTGTTGTGCGCTTCGAAGAAGTCCGGCTTGATCCGCAATGCCTGCTGGTAATGGCCGATGGCGGACTCAATCTTACCCGTTTGCTCCAAAGCGACCCCCAGATTGTAGTGCGCCTCGGCGTAATTGGGTCTGATCCGCAGGGCTTGCTGGAAGTGGGCGATGGCTTCCCCGATGCCAACCGTTTGCGCCAAAGCCGTCCCCAGATCGTTGTGCGCATCGGCGAAATCGGGATCGAGGCGCAGTGCCTGCTCGTAGAGCCGGATCGCCTCCTGCACCTGGCCCGACGCCTCCAGTTGTTTCCCCAAGTCGTTGTCCGCCTCGGCGCATCCCTCAGCGCTCGCGAACAGGCTAAATGCCACTGAGAAGGCCAGCAGGAGTCCGTAGCCCCAGCGCACCACACCCCGCCAGAGTGGTTGACAAGCCAGGGTGCGCTCTAAACTCAAGATGCCAATCACCGCTAGCAGTACCAGTGTCGGCAGGAAATCTACCTCATAGCGAAGGGTAGCCCACTGGCACAATCCAACCGTCAACGCGCACATCCCAAACAGCAGGGCGACAGTTATCACAAACCCGCGTAAGACCGACCCCGCCGGGCCTGCCCGTCCCTGCCATGCCAGCGGCACCGCCAACGCCAGCCATGCCAGCGGAATGTTGGTCAACACGCCGAAAGCCCTTCCCGCGCGATGCACGAAAGGAAAACGACCGTTCCAATGCGCCATCTCAAGAAAATAAACCCGCAAATGTAACCAGAAATGACGCAGACTGAATAATTGCTCATGAATTTGTGAGTGCCCGGTCATCTGGTAGTGGATACCGAATTCGAACGGATTATCGAAGCGCAGTTCGTTGTAGAGCATCAGCCCGAACCCGATGAGTGTGATCGGGACAGTCGCCGCCGTCAGCACCGCCCACGCCTGCCGCCGCTCACGCCACGCTCGGGCCACTGGCACCAGCAGGGCGACCGCGCCCAACAACAAGTTTGGTCGCGCCCCCACTGCCAGCCCGTACGCCGCACTCGCTGCGGCCAGCCACCGCCACCCCCGCTCTGTCTCCTGTAACGCGCACCAAATGCCTCCCAGTGCCAACATTGTCAGCATATACCCGCAACTGATCGGCACTTCCCAAACCTCGCACTGAGCCAAGAGCGACGGCATGAATGTCGCCAAGCCAAGTGCCAGTACGCCGGCGGCCACCACCGCGATGCCGACTTCGGCAAAGTAGCGCCGCCACAGTCCGACCAGTATCCCCATGCTCGCCAAAAAGCCAACGGCGCAAAAAATCGTCACGGCCTGACGATAGAACAGGTAGCGGCCGGTCAGCGCCACATACGGCCAGAAAAGCACCACAGCGGGGGTAACCCCAAAATAGAGGTACAACTTGCCCCTGTAATAGCTCAGGTCCATCACCCCAGGGGGGCGAAGTGGAGTCGGGGTGTAAGGGTCGGCGAGTTGGACGAGCACGGGCGGCACTTCTTTTTTCAGGTTGAGCTGGCCGGCGCGAAACCCCTGCACCAACAAATTATAGTAGCTGCCAGCCGCATCCAGGCTCACCTGTGTGACAGCGCCTTCGTGGGCCGTATACGCGTAGACCCCGACGACCAGCGCGCACACAGCACCCAAAACTCCGCGCTGTATCCACTGTAAGTTTCGTTCACGTGCGTCAACTGTTTCTGGTGTCGCAACAACCGGATCGTTTCTCGCTACGGGGGCCGCCACCGCCGCCGGTGGCCGCGGAGCGTTACCGCCTGACTTACGTTTGGCCATTGGGCCGATGATAGGGTGTCACGCGTAGTCGGGCAAGAATACTCACGGGCCTCGACATCCCACACCCTCAGCAGAACTTCCCCAATTGCGCCATCTCAAGATGGCTTCCCGCTTTGAATGGTTTGCGAACCTTGCGGCTTCAAATTCCTAGGGCTGCCGTTACGCCGTCGACAAATCTTCGGCGCGTCTCGTCCAACTCGGCTCCGGGGTTCCCCTCACCCCCTCAGTCTTGCGAAACGAACCAATTTGTTTGGCGCGTTGTTAAATGCCAAGTGTTTGAGCTGTTGGGACTTAGGCGGCAGAATTCTGAGAATGGCATTGGGTTCGGTTTGTGGGGTTGTTGCTCCGTTATCGTTGTCCCAGATATAGCTGGCGAGCACGGAAAATGCGTTGCATCGAGCAGGCTACGTTCTTAGATTCCCTCGTGAGGGGGCTAACAGAAGGATGCACGTCCGGCGATGTTGGAAAAAATACTCGTACCGAGCGATCTATCCGACGAATCGAATTCCGTCATTCCGTACGCGGTGACGCTGGCGCAGGCGTTCCACAGCAAGTTGTACCTGTTGCACGTGATGGACCCTGCCTCGCTGAAGGGACCGGAAAACCTCTTGGATTTTCCGGGACTGACCAGGATGTTGGCGCTGGACGCGAACGCCCCCGATCTGCCGCCGCTGAAGAAGACCGTGCCGGTCGCCAAGATGTACCTGTACAAGAAGGACCGCGCGGAAGCGATTGCGGAATCGGCGGTGAGCAAGAAGGTCGATCTCATCTGTATGGCCTCCAACAACGACGGAGTCAATCTGGTCTGGTGGTCGGTCGGAAGCATCATCGAGTCGATCATTGCCAGCACGCCGTGCCATGTGCTCTGCATTCGCGGGCGCGCGATCAAAGACAAGGACTGGAAACGCCCGCGGTTCAAGCACGTGCTCTCGCTGACCGAATTGGGATCGGCCGGCGCGGAAACGTTCCTGAAGGTTCTGCCGCTGGTGCACAAGTTTAACAGCATGCTGCATGTGTTTCCGTTGGTCACGGGTCGCACGGGCGATTCACCCGAAGACAATCCGCTGCGGGAAGTGGCGGAAATCAATCCGGCGCAGACCAACATCCTGTTGTTCGCCAAGCCCGACAAACGCTTGCGGAACCTGCTCGATTTCGTCAAGAAGACGCCCATTGATCTCATCGTGATGACGCCGAACACGCGGGAGAAGTTCTCGAATCGGCTGATGAACGACGTGCTCGTCAAACTCCTGCGCGCGACCGACAGCCCCGTGTTACTTCTTCGCTGAGAGGACACCTTCGATGGCGCGCCGGTGCGCCGCGGGGAGCGCCAGGGCCTTCAGTTGTGAACCCGTCACCCATCGCCACTTGCCGTTTGACCGGAGTTTTGCGATCGGGACGCACTCGTAAACCTGGAAGACGATTCGTCGATGCGTGATCGTGTGACGCAGCTCATGGATTCGATGTCCGACGTGGAACCGTCGTGTATCGGCTGGGGGCAGTTCCCAGAAGTTTGCCAGCAAACCCTGACGGGGCCTGCGTTTCAGCAGAATCCGTTTCCTGCTCGTCACGAACGCGGCTTTGGCCACGAGATGGACGGTGCGCGGTTTGTCGCCGCGATTCGGGAGTTCCTCGACCAGTCCGTGCGCCCGTGCCGCGCAGACCCGGTGCATCGGACACGCGTCGCAATGTGGAGCGGTGGGCGTGCACACCAGCGCGCCGAGTTCCATCAACGCCTGGTTGAAGTCGCCCGGGTCGGTGTCGGGAAGCAGGTCTTCGGCGAGTTTCCAGAGCGATTGCAGCGTACGCGGAGACTTCACGTCGGCACGGATGGCGAAAACTCGCGCGAACACACGGGCCACGTTTCCATCCACGAGCGGCATGCGCTCGCCGAACGCGATGCTGGCGATGGCCCCCGCCGTGTAGCGGCCGATTCCCGGCAGCGCGCGCAGACCCTCGGTGGTGCGGGGCAACTGGCCGGCATGTTCGCGGACGACCGCTTGCGCGGCGCGGTGCAGGTTCCGCGCGCGCGAGTAGTAGCCGAGCCCTTCCCACAATTTCAGCACGCGGTCGTCCGCGGCGCGCGCCAGCGCCTGGACGGTCGGGAACGCCCGCAACCAGCGGGCGTAATAGGGGCGCACGGTTTCGACCCGTGTTTGTTGAAGCATGATTTCACTGACCCAGATGTGGTACGGGTCGTGCGTGGACCGCCAGGGAAGTTTCCTGTGGTGACGCCGATACCAGCGGGGGAGATCGCGATGGAACGCCCGACGCACTCCGGTGTTGACCCGTACGGCAGGTGTGTGGAATCGTGTCGCCATGGCCGAGCGCACATCCTACACGTGCAAGCTGGATGCTGACAAGATTCCGCAGTTGAAACGGGACCTGGAAGCGCGCGGCTTTATGTTTCGCGACCTTCCCTACGCGCACTTTGCCGCCGAGCATCGCGGCGAGAAGGTCAACGTCGCGATGTACACCAGCGGCAAGTTTGTCGTGCAGGGGAAGGGGACGACAGATTTCGTGCAGTTCTACCTCGAACCGCAATTGCTGGGCGAGGCGAAGCTCGGTTACGAGCACATCCTCGATCCGACGATGTTGGAACCGCGCATCGGGGTGGACGAAAGCGGCAAGGGCGATTTCTTCGGGCCGTTGGTGATCGCGGGTGCGTTTCTCAACGAGGCGGCCGCGTATAACATGATGGAAATCGGTGTGCGCGACAGCAAGATGATCAAAAGCGACGCGCGGATTGCGGAGATGGCGAAGGAGATTCGCCTGACGGAAGGGTGCGTAACGGATGTTGTCGCCATCGGCCCGGAGAAGTACAATCAACTGCACGCCCAAACGCGAAACGTGAACAACATCTTGGGGTGGGGTCATGCACGGGTGATCGAGAACCTGCTGGGTCGGGTGGACAGTCCGAAGGCGATTTCGGACCAGTTTGGCAACAAGCGGATCATCGAGAAGGCGCTGATGGAGCGCGGGCGGAAAATCGAGCTGGTGCAACGGCACAGGGCCGAGAGCGATCTGGCGGTGGCCGCGGCGTCGATCATCGCGCGGAATGAATTCGTGATGAGGCTGCGCCGGTTGGGCAAGGAATACGGCGTGAAACTGCCCAAGGGCGCATCCACGGCCGTCGAGGAGGCGGCGGCGGAACTGATCGCGAAACACGGACGCGACGCGTTGGGGAAGGTGGCCAAGATGCATTTTCGCACGTCACAGAAAGTGTTGGAAGGAGCGCCGAAATGAAGGGCTTTATCATCGCCGTGGTGGTTGTCGTGATTGGATACGGGATCGTCCAGTGGATGGAAGTATTCAAGGCGAACAGCGACTTCAGCGAGCGCGTGGATCGCCAGATCAATTTCGTCAACGAGAATTCGATGGACACAGTGAAGCAGAGTGTGATCGCCGACGCGAAGGCCTTGGGGATTGATGTCACGACCAACGACATTCATATTGCGTACGAAGACACGGAACAGCAGACCGTCGCGCAAAACCTGGTCAGCAAAAAGATCGGTGTGGATTTCGTCAATAAACTCGTGACCATCAAGGTGGATTACGTCCAGCACATCCTGGGTATTCCCTGTCATGAGACGGTCACGCAAGCCCGCGTTGTATCGGTACAGGGCCCGCGCAAACGGTCCAGCCCGGAGATGCAACAGCTACTGGATGCCACGCCGCAATAGATTTGAGGAGAACCGGTATGCCGCTTTACGAATTTGTCTGCACCAAGTGCGAGAAGGATTTTGAATCGCTCGTGCGTTCTTCCAACTGGGAAGGCTCGGTTGTGTGTCCGCACTGTGGCTCGAAGAAACTAACGAAGAAGCTGTCGGTATTTGCCGCGCAGGGTGGTGGTGCGTCGGTGCCGGCTCCGCAGGGCTGCGGACGTCCCGGCGGGTGTGGGTGTGCCGGCGGCAAACATCATCACTAATGGGCTTGGCCTGTAGACGCAGGCTTCAGCCTGCGCACCCTGAAGGGTGCGGCTACATAACGGGCCACGGGTTCTGTCACGAGAGCTATTTGAACAGCGGCAGGATTTGTTTGAATGCTTCGGTACCGGATTCGCGGAGGAGTTCGAAGACGGCGGACTCGACGGTGGTGATGACCGCGCCGCAATCACGCATCCGCTCGATGGCAACCTTATGATCGTGTCGATGCCGTGAGCCGATCGCGTCGGCGGCGACATACACGAAGTAATCCTTCATCAGATCGATAGCGGTTTGCTGGACGCACACGTGCGCCTCGATTCCGCAAAGGATGATTCGTTGACGCCGCAGGTCTTTCACCGCGCGCAGAAATTCGTCGGAACCGCAGCACGAGAACGCCATCTTTTCCATGGGCGTGATGCCGGGCGTCGCCTCGGCAATCTCAGTACAGACCGGGCCAAGGCCCTTGATGTATTGTGCGGTTACCAGGGTCGGCAACTTCAGCACGCGCGCCGCCCCGATGAGTTTCTGGATTGGTGCGAGCGTCCCGGCGCGTTGGGGCATGACGTTCATGAGCTTCTCCTGCACGTCGATGACCACGAGCGCCGAATTCTGCGGAGTCAATCGCCAATCGCTCATAATTCTACTCCAGCATTTTCAGGAATTCCTTTTCGTCCAATGTCTTCACGCCGAGTTTGGCGGCTTTGTCGAGCTTGGAACCGGCGTCTTCGCCGACGATGAGGAAATCGGTCTTCTTGCTGACGCTGTCGGTGACGGTGGCGCCGGCTTTGCGCAAGG
Source organism: Verrucomicrobiia bacterium (assembly GCA_052146795.1). Lineage (GTDB taxonomy): Bacteria > Verrucomicrobiota > Verrucomicrobiia > Palsa-1439 > Palsa-1439 > Palsa-1439. The sequence continues at coordinate 24,339 of JBKQMH010000078.1, read as the reverse complement.
CCTCCTTCGCTTCCTCGCGGGAAAGCTTGCGGAGCGTGCCGGTGACGACGACGGTTTTCCCGGCGAACGGACCGGTGGCCGCCGCCTTTGGCGCGGCCTTCTCTTTCAGCTTCAAGCCGGCGTTGCGCAGTTTTTCGATGACGGCCTGATTACGCGGGTTGTCGAAGAAATCGCGGATGCTTTGCCCCATCACCGGGCCAACGTCTTCGGCCTGCTGTAGTTCGTCCATGCTCGCGTTGCCGAGGGCGTCGAGATCGTGAAAGTGTTCGGCGAGCTTGCGCGCCGCGCCTTCGCCGACGTGCCGGATGCCGAGGCCATGGATGAGCCGCCAGAGTTCGCGGTTCTTGCTCTCGGCGACAGCGGCGACGACATTGGCGGCAGATTTATCGGCCATGCGTTCCAAGCCGGCCAGTTGTTCGAGAGTCAACGAATACAGATCGGCCACGTCATGCACGAGGTTCTTGTCGACGAGCTGATTCACCAGCACTTCGCCGCAACCTTCGATGTCCATTGCCTTACGAGACGCGAAATGGCCGATGGTGCGCTTCAATTGGGCAGGGCAGGCGATGTTTTCGCAGCGCCACGCGACGAATTCGGGGTCGCGGGCAACCGGTCCGCCGCACGCAGGACATTTGCCGTGGATATGCTTGAGGAAATCGAATTCCCTGGCGTCGCGCGGCCGCTTCTCTTTCACAACCCCGATGACGGCGGGAATGACTTCGCCGGCTTTCTCGATGATGACCGCGTCGCCGATGCGGATGTCTTTGCGTTTGATTTCCTCTTCGTTGTGGAGCGTGGCGCGGGAGATCGTCGAGCCGGCGAGGAAGACGGATTCCAACTCGGCGACCGGCGTCAACGTGCCCGTACGACCGACCTGGATCGTGATGTCCTTAAGTTTCGTCTGCGCCTGCTCATGGGAATACTTGTAGGCGATGGCGTAGCGTGGCGCTTTCGCGGTGACTCCGAGACGTTTCCATTGATCGAAGCTGTTGACCTTCACCACGGCGCCATCAATTTCGAAGGGCAGCTTCGCTTCGAGGTTCTGCAGTTCGGTGGTGTGGGCGATCACTTCTTCGATGTCCTGGCAAATCCACCAGTACCGGTGTGTCGGCAGACCGAACACCTTCAGTCCCTCAAGCACCTCGGATTGCGTCTTGAATTCCCCACCCTCGGCGACCGCGTAGAAAATCGCCTGCAACGGACGCTGGGCGACGAGTGCGGGGTCAAGTTGCTTGAGCGAGCCGGAGGTCGTATTGCGCGGGTTTTGGAAGAGCGGCTCGCCGGCTTTTTCCCGTTGCGCGTTGAGTTTCTTGAAGTCCTCAACCGCCATAAATGCCTCGCCACGGACTTCAAGGCGTGCGGGAGTGTGTTTCACGTTTAGTTGGAGCGGGATGGCGCGGATGGTTTTGAGATTGGCGCTGATGTCGTCGCCCGTGGTGCCGTCGCCGCGGGTCGCGCCGACCGTGAATTGGCCGTTTTCGTAACGAACGGAGATCGACACGCCGTCGATTTTCGGTTCGAGGACGTATTCGACCTTCTCGTTGGGCAGAAGCTTGCGGACACGGGCGTCAAACCCCCGCAATTCCTCGATGCTGTAGGTGTTGTCGAGGGACATCATGGGCACAGCGTGCCGGACGGTCTTGAATTCCTTCAGCGGCTGGCCGCTGGCGCGCTGGGTGGGCGAATCGGGCGTGACTAGGTGGGGGAATTGGGCTTCCAGCCCTTTTAATTCGGCGTAGAGACGGTCGTACTCGCGGTCGGAAATCTCGGACCGCGCCTCAACGAAGTAGACATAGTCATGATGGCGGATCTGATCGCGCAACTCGACGATGCGTTTTCTGGCTTCGGTGCGGTTCATGGTCTGCGTGGGATGGCGCGGCCATCGCGAACCCCAAGTCATGATGGCGCAGGGCGGAATATGCGACAAGAATTATTTCGATATTGTTTGTGGAGACCATCTTCCGTACACTGTGGTGACGCAAGGAGGCGTTTACATGTTCACGAGTTCGGCTCGTTCGACACGGGCAAGACGGCTGCCGGGTACAGCCCATTCTGTCGTCTTGGAAGATTTTCCTCGGTCGGACGTGCGGCCTTACTCATGTCCCAATCGGCCTGTGCGGTCGTCAGCATGTGCGTGCTCGCGGAGCAGCGGTTGATGATTCATTTCTATTACTACTTGGTTCTCTTGAACGCCGTGGTCTGCTCGGCGGTCGGGGTGACCGTGTTCTTGAAGAACCGGTACGTACTGGTCGGGCCGATGCTGGGCATTGCCATGGTCGTGATGGCGATCTGGCTGGGGTGCTTCGCACAGTATTACCGTTCGATGCTCGCGGCACACGCCATTATGTGGGGATACATGACACTCACGTCCGTGGTGATCGTCCAGCCGCTCCTGCTGCACGCTCTCTGCGCGCTGTGCGACAAGGTGCGGCCCATGAGATGGTGGGTGGTGGCGTCGTACGTGAGCGCGTTGGTGGCGATGTGGTTCCTGTGGCGGCATCACGCGATCATCCGCCTGACGCATCCCCCGTATATGGACCACTACATCGTCTACAAACGGGCTCTGGGCGCGCATTTGGTCCTGTGGCAATTGCTCGGCGCGGGGGTCTTAGTGTACAGCGCCCGCTGCGCCGTCGGATACAAGCACACGCAGTTGGTCTATTTTACGGTTGCCTGGCTGGTCAGTTTTCTGACCGCCCACCTGACCATTCTCCCGCTGGAATACAACATTAACATTCAGCCGTTCGGTTTTCTCATCCTGCCATTCAATCTGGCGATGCTGGCCTATGTGATGAGCAAAACGCGGCTGGCGGATTACAACGTGGTGATTGCGCGCATGTTGCTGTATTCCGTCACGATCGCGGTGACCGCAGGGATCACGCTGATTTTTTTGGGCGGCCTGGCCATGTTTGCGCCCGGGTTCATGAATCAGGAGCAGTTGATGTTTGCCTTCATGCTTTCGATGGTCATCGGTGCGGTACTGACTGTTGGCCTGCCCAAGCTCCTGCCGCGCGCGGAGCGGATGATGCAAGAGCGGATGTTTGGCAAACGGTACGGATATCAGGACGCCTTGTCGGGGCTGGTGAGGGAATTGAGTATCCTGCCAACGATCGACCAGGTGCTGAGCACGGTCGCCACCACCTTGCATTCCCAGATGCAAATCTCGCGTGCGCTGATCCTGCTTCAGGACCCGTTGTCCGGTGACTACAAGTTGCAGGCGGAAAGCGGCCTGGGACCGGAAGACGAGGTGGAGGCGTTGGTCCTGCATGAAGACGCCGCCGTCATCAAATGGCTCCAGGAGAAGCGGGACGAACTGGTGCGCGAGGAAATGGTGCGGCGCGTGCCGCAGCGGGAGCGCGAACTGCTGGAAGCGGAGATGAATCTCCTCAAGGTTGCCTTGTGTGTGCCGATGATTCTCGACGGTCGGTTGGTGGGACTCATTGGTCTCGGGGAGAAATTGAGCCGCGACATGTTCTTCGTCAGCGACCTGCGATTGTTGGAGACGCTCGCCACCGAAGTCGCTTTGGCCGTAAAGTACCGCCGCATCGAAGATGAGGCGTTTCGCAAGAACCGCCTGGCTGAGTTGGGTACGATCGCCGCCGGGGTCGCCCATGAGATCCGCAATCCATTGGCGTCCATCAAGACATTCGCGCAGTTGATGCCCGAGCGCGTTGACGACCCGGAGTTTCGGAACGAATTCGGCAAGCTCGTGTTGAAGGACGTGGACCGGATCACGAAGGTCATCGAGAGCATGTTGGCCTTTGCGCGCCCGGCCCAGGTGAGCATCAAGGAACAGCCCGCTAATGAGCTTGTCGAGGAAGCCATTCTGCTGGTCCAGCCGCGTCTCAAGGCCAAGCACATCGAATTGACCCGCGCGTTTCACGGAGATCCAATCATCAAGGTGGACAAGCACCAGATCCTGCAAGTGCTGGTCAATCTCCTGAGCAACGCTGCCGATGCACTCCAAGACCGCGGCAAGGTACGGGTGGCCACCGGGTTGACCCAGGCGGACATCGACACTGGCGGCAACGGGAACCGAAACTTTGGTGTTATCGAGGTATCGGACAATGGCCCTGGCATACCAGCGGCGGTTCGAGGTCGCCTGTTTGACCCGTTTTTCACCACAAAGAAGGAAGGCACGGGCCTGGGCCTGTCGATCTCACAGAAGATTGTCCGCGATCATGGGGGTAGCATTACGGTTTCGAGTGTTGAGGGCAAAGGAACGACTTTCCAGATCAACCTCCCCGTCAAATAGGGCCTGTGGACAAAATTGTCCGGTGTCGCAAATAAGTTCTTTACACAATTTGCAATATCTGTGTATATTCTGCATGGGGAATCTTTCTGAAGGAGGCGCGTGTTGTATGCGCTGACGCGTGGTGGACGTTTTTGTCCCGCTGTCGGCTGGGAGCGCGAATGTAGTCGATGAAGAGACGCCGTATAGTCATTACGGGAATTGGTTTATTGACGCCGCTGGGTATTGGTACCGAGGCGTTCTGGTCAAATATTCTTGCGGGAAAATCGGGCACGGATCGCGCCCCCGTTCTGATGAAATCCGATTGCCCTTGGAAAGTGGCTGGCGAGGTGCGTGATTTTCGTCCCGAGGATTGGATCAGTCGCAAGGACGTCAGGCGCATGGATCGGTTTGCACACTTTGGACTGTCCGCTTCCTATATGGCCTTGCAGGACTCCGGCTTGGTATTGGAAAAGGAAAATCGCCAACGCATTGGTGTCGCGATGGGCACGGCGTACGCCGGTTGGGAGTTTGCCGCCCGCGAGTACGAGGTATACAAAAAGAGCGGTGTGGAAGCCATGAGTTCGTACATGGGCATTGCGATCTTCACCGGGGCGTGTGGCGGACAGATTTCACTGCATTTGGGATTGCAAGGGCAAAGCGCGACGACGGCGACTGGCTGTGATTGTTCCAGTGCCACGATTGCGCAAGCTGCCGACCTCATCGTCAAGGGCGACGCGGATGTGATGTTTGCCGGGGGTGCGGATGCGCCCGTCCACCCGGTGATTGTGGCCGCACTGGGCGCCAGCCGCGCGTTGACGGATCGGAATGATGAACCATCGCGCGCGTCACGGCCATTCGACCAAAAGCGCGATGGATTCGTCATGTCGGAAGGCGCGGGTGTTCTGGTGGTCGAGGAATTAGAGCACGCGTTGCAACGCAACGCCCGCATCTACGGGGAATTGACGGGCTGGGCGTCCACCTGCGACGCCTACCACATGTGTCAGCCCGACCCGGATGGGACGCAAGCCGTGCGTTGCGTGCAAACGGCGCTGGCGCGTGCCGGCGTGCGGCCGGAGCAGGTGGACTATCTGAATGCCCACGGCACGTCGACCCTGTTGGGAGATCGTGCCGAAACCACCGTCGTAAAGAAATCGTTTGGCGACCGGGCGTACGATCTGCCGATCAGCTCGATCAAGGCGGCGTTGGGGCACATGCAGGGCGCTTGCGGCGCCGTCGAAATGGGCGCTTGTTGCCTGGCCATCCGCGACAATGTTATCCCGGCCACAATCAACTACGAATTTCCCGATCCCGAATGTGATTTGGATTACGTCCCGAACGTAGCGCGTCACCGCCGTGTCGACATCGCAGTGAGCAATTCACTGGGGTTTGGCGGTCGCAATACGACCCTGGTGGTCGAGCGGTATCGAAACGGGCACGTCAGCGGGCGAAATGGCGGGAGCGAAGCCGGCGGCACATGAAAACGGCCCTGCTACTGACAAATTCGGCTGAGACCCAGCGACTGCTTACGGACATTCTCGGCGAGAAGACAAACATCGTCTTGCTTCCGCTGCCAGCCGAACCATCCCGGGAACGGTTCGATGCGCTGTTTTCCACTTGGTTGCGCTTGGTGGACGCCGTGGTCCTGGACGCCGTCTCGTTGGGGGAAACCACGCGATGGGCGGCGGAATCACTGGCTTCCTCGCACCTCGAGGAACACCAGGCGGTTGTGGTGCGGGCCACGGCGGCCCAGCAGACTCTGTATCCTCTCCAAGAGAGCTGGCTGGTTGTTTCCGGTTCGGATTCCGCCGAGCATTTGAAACGGGCGCTGGGCAACTTTTTCGAATTGCGCGATGCCCAGTCCAAACTGAAACGGGCCGATGCCGTGATTGCCCGTCAACGACAGGCTGCGGCTCCGTCACCGGCGGTCGCGACGGAGGCACGGCCCATCCCGCCCCTGGCTCACATGCCGGCGCTCGCTCCCGCATTCGATGCGTACCGGTACCGCGGTGCGCTGAAGGATTTGTCGCGAATCCTGAGCCAGCATGTCGGCGAAGGCGAATTGGTATCGGAGTTTCTGCGTCTCGTACGCGAGTTACTCGGCACCGGCAAGGCGGCGATTTTTACCCGACGACTGCAGGGCGACCTGTTTGCCGCCCCGCCCGCCGCCGGTGGCGAACAATTCGTGATTGCCCGGAGCACCGGTCTGGCGCCCCATCTGGTGGAGCACTTCCGGCTGAGCGCGGATTCCGGCATTGCCAGCCACCTGTTGCGCGAAGCGCGGATCCTGCTGCGCTCCCAGGTGACGGACTCGCTGGCGCTGGATTACGATCCGGAAGTGGCTCGGGAGTTCGATACACTGGGAGCCGATGTGGCGGTGCCGATTTTTGATGAGGACCTGTTGTGGGGTGTGCTGACCTTCAGCGGCAAGATCACCAGCGAGCCGTTGACCAACCAGGAATTGGAGTTGGTGTACTACCTGATGGGGCAACTGGCGCAGGCGATTCGCAACCTTCATCTGCGCGACCGCATAGCCAGCCAGCAGCGGTTTGTGAACGAAGTGCTCGCGCACGTCCAGACCGGCGTGGTCGTGGTTGGACAGAACAATCGCATTCTCACCGTGAATCGCCGCGCGTGCGAATTACTCGACATCGAAGAGAAGGCGGTGATCGGCCAGGACATCCGGCGATTACCCAGCCGGGTGGCGGACGTCGTGTTCGAAGTCCTCCAGATGGGCCAGGAAATCCACCAGCGGGAAGTGGTGCTGCCCCGCGGACATCGCCCGCTGGGCATCAGCGCCACGCGGTTTACCATGGGAACAGACAACAGTCTGGCGGGTGGAGAAGGGTTGATCGCCGTCGCGCTGATTGAGGATCTGTCGCAGGCCCGCCTGCAACAGACACGCGCCCGCGAACTGGCCGACAAGGAGTTCTTTACGCGGCTGGCGGCGCGGTTGTCTCACGAACTGAAAAACTCGCTGGTATCCATCAAGATCTTCGCGCAATTGCTGCCCGAGCGGCACGATGAGAAGGAATTTCGCGAGCAGTTCAGCACCACGGTCGCCAACGAGGTGAACCGTGTCGATGTACTGGTAAATAATCTGACCTTCTTCGCGCATCCGTTATTGTTGGTGAATGAGGAGATCGTGCTGGGCGACCTGATCGACGCGTGCGTCAAGAACATCGCGCTGGAGTTCAACCGGAAACAGATCGCGCACGTCATGGGCGTGGGCGAAAAGGCACCCGAACCGGCTCCGGCTTGCGTGGTCACGGTGAAAAAGAATTTCGCGCACAAGTTTGCGCGGTTGGAGGGGGACCGGATTCGCTTGATGCAGGCGTTCGAGCATGTGCTGCGCAATGCGGTGCAATCCATGCCCCACGGCGGCCGGCTCATGATCAGTACGATCGATGCGCTGCCGACGGATCTTCCGGGCGAAACGCTGCCGCCAGGCGGCGCCGTGCGCATTGATTGGCAGGACACGGGCGAGGGGATCGCCCTGGAAAACCTGAAGCGTGTGACCGAGCCGTTCGTGACCACGCGCAATGTCGGGGTCGGGTTGGGATTGACGATTGTGAAGAAGATCATTGAGCGGCACGGCGGCCGGTTGGACATCGACAGCATGCTGGGACGGGGGACGACCATCTCGATGGTGGTGCCAGTTAAGGCCCAACGACATCCGGAGGATGATCTTTTGAGTGAAGGCTTGAAGGCAGAAGCATCGGGCGGTCCGCGCACATCCGGCGAAACCAATACGATACGCAACCGGGTTGCGGAACGTTTTGACGCAGATGCTGGCCGTCGGGGTGAACAGCCGTAACGAGGCGTCCTGGGGAGGCGCGATCGGCGGTTGGTCACGAAATTGAATAGAGAAATAGATCGAAGGAGGAAACGGAGAGATGTCGAAGGCAAGGATACTGGTTATTGACGATGAGGAAAGTCCGCGCGAGTCGCTGCGGTTTATCTTGAAGGACCGCTACGACGTAACGCTGACGGAAAACGGTCCGAGTGGGTTGGAGGCCGTGAGCCGGGCCGAACCCTTTGATATTGTCCTGCTCGACATGAAAATGCCGGGGATGGACGGGCTGGAAGTCCTTTCCAAGATCCTGCAGTTGCATCCCACGATGCCGGTGGTCATGGTGACCGCGATCACCGAAGCCAAGCCCGCCGTCCAGGCGATGAAAATGGGCGCGGCGGATTACCTGAACAAACCGTTCGACGTGGACGAGATCCGGCTGGTCGTTGATCGCATCCTCAAGGAGAAGGCGCTCGAACGCGAGGTGGGCCGGTTGCGCACGGAACTCCAGACGGTCAGCAAGTTCGAGAATATTGTCGGTTCGAGCGCGGCGATGCAAAAAGTCTATGCCCTTGTGCAGCGCGTCGTGGACACGGAAACGACCGTGTTGGTGCTCGGGGAGACGGGCACGGGCAAGGAACTCGTCGCGCGCGCGCTGCATTACAACAGCGTGCGCCGTGAGGGGCCGTTTATTCCGCTGCACTGTGCCGCCATTCCCGGCGAGTTGCTGGAAAGCGAGATGTTTGGGCATGAGAAGGGCTCGTTCACAGGGGCGCTGCAGCGGCGCATCGGGATGTTTGAGGCCGCGGGAGGAGGGACGTTGTTTCTCGACGAGATCGGGGAGATGCCCCTCGGTACCCAGAGCAAACTATTGCGGGCCATCCAGGAGCGCGAAATCCGGCGCGTGGGCGGTCAGGAAACGATCAGCATCAATGTCCGCCTGGTGTGCGCCACCAACCGCGATCTGGAAAAGGAAATTGCCCGCGGCGCGTTTCGCGAAGACCTGTACTATCGCATCAACGTGGTGCCGATCACGGTGCCCGCGTTGCGCGACCGCAAAGACGACATCCCCCAACTGGTGCTGCATTTCGCGCAGCGCTTTGGCAGGGAATTGAACCGCGAGGTGCCGCAATTTTCGGCCTCGGCCATGGACGTGTTGGTGTCGTACCCATGGCCGGGCAATGTCCGCGAATTGGAACATGCCATCGAGCGGCTGTTGGTTACGTGCGATTCCAGCAAAATCAGTGTGGAAGACCTGCCGTTTGTGATTTCGCAGGCCGAACAGGCGACCGCGCAAATCACGTCGCGGTTGGCGGCGACGACCCCGCATGTCGATCTGGGAGAGAAGCTGGAATTCAACGACACGGGGTTGGATCTGCCGAAGGTCACCGAGGACCTGGAGCGGCGTGCCATCGAAGAGGCGTTGCGGCGCACGGGCGGCGTGATCACGGAGGCCGCACGGGCTCTGCACATCACGCGGCGGATGTTGCGCTACAAGATGGACAAACTTCAGATTGCGTCGAGTCGGGCGGGTGAACCGGAAGAAGAGCCGGAGGAGTTGGACCAGAGCACCCCGGCGTCGATGTAACGCATCCAAAGTTGTCCGTAATACGCTCGCGGGTTGGCCAATTTTGCGCTCCGGAGAACGGGGCCTTGGCTTCCATCCATGCCCGCCCTTGGAAACTGCTGATTCTGGCGGAAATCGGTTCATATCTCTACCTCCCTGTCATCCTGTGGCATACGCATTGCTAAATGAGTATGCCGCGGCGTTGTTTCGGAGATGCGGAACGGCACGGCAGGAGGACAAAGCCATGAACAAACGCACACGGAGATTGGTTGGCGCGGCAGCGGTTGCAATCGTTATCGGTACCGGTATGCCCGAAGTGTTCGCGCTCGGTTTTCGGAATCCCGACCAGGGCGCGGCGGCCACGGCGCAAGGCAACGCATTCATCGCCCAGGCGGACGACGCCACAGCGGTGTATTACAATCCGGCCGGTCTCACCCAGATCCATGGGACCGAGATTGCCAACGGCGGCGACCTGAATTTCCCGGATGACAAATTGAAAGGCGGCCCTTCCGGAACGGACATGCATACGGTCTCGTTGATTCCGCACCTGTATGCCACGACCGACTTCGGCATATCCAAATCACCGTGGCGTTTCGGTATCGGCGTCAACGTTCCCTTTGGCAACGAATCGGTGTACTCGCAAACTGTCCCCTTCCGCTATGAGATCACCAAAGCCGCCATGCAAATATTCAATATCCAACCGACCGCCGCCTACCAGTTCAACGAGCACCTGTCGCTCGGAGCCGGGTTGAACGTCTACGATGCGTTTACGGCGCTCGACAGCCACGTTCCGAACCCAATTCCCGCAGGGGCAGATGGTCACTTCCATTTTGACGGCGACGGGGTGGCCGTGGGCGCCACCGCGGGATTGATGTGGAAAATCACACCGCAGCATACCGTGGGCTTCGTTTATCGAAGTCCATTTACCGTCAATTTTAAGGGTTCCACGGACGTGGACATCCCGTCCGTCGTCAAGGCATCGAATGGCGGCCAGGCGTCGATACCGTTCCCGCAAACGATTGCCGGGGGGTATGCGTTTCGGCCGGTCCCGAAGTTGAAGCTGGAAGTCGATGTCGAATGGACCGACTGGCAACCGCTCCATCAACTGACCTTGCATGCGCCGGGGTCGCCGGCCGATGGCACGGTGATCCCGTTCAACTGGATGGACAGCTTTCTGTATGAGTTCGGCGCGCAGTACGACCTGAACCAGCATTGGAAGGTGCGTGGCGGCTTCATTTATTCGGATGACAGCGTGCCCAACGGCACCTTTACTCCAACGGTGCCGGACTCGAACCGGTACGTGTTCAGCGCGGGCTTTGGTTATACCACGACCCGGTACTGGATTGACGCCGTTTACCAGTACACGATTGCCGACGACCGGACAGTGAACAACGGCTCCGCCGCAGACGGCACGTGGCTGATCAGCAACAATTCCGTGATGGTCACGATGGGCGTGAAATTCTAGCACCAAGAGAGGCTCGATATGGGAACACTGGATACGCTGACAATGGAACCGCCGGCGGTCAAGGCGGCGGAGAGACCAACGTTGCTGATCGTGGATGACGAGCCCGGTCCCCGCGAATCGCTGCGCATTGTTTTCAAGGACCGCTACAACTGTGTGATGGCCACGTGCGGTCGCGAGGGTATCGAATATGCGCGAACGCATGCGGTGGATGCCGCCGTGTTGGACATCAAGATGCCGGACCTCAGCGGTGTGGACGTGTTACGCGAGTTGAAGGAGATCGATCCCGATATCGAATGCGTGATGTTGACGGGCTACGAGACCATTGAAACCGCGCGCGCGGCCGTGCGCTACGGCGCGGCGGACTACCTCAACAAGCCCTTCGATGTGTTCTCCGTGCGCGAGGTGCTCGACAAATGCATGAAGCGCCGCCAGGAAAAGCTTGCGACCGAAGAGAACTTCCGCACGCTCGAGCGAACAAACGAGCAACTCGCGGGCGAATTGGCGCAGCTCAGCCGGGCCGTCGAAGCGGGCGTGCTCTCCGCCGGCGTCGTGCACGAGATGAACAACCCCCTGGCGATCATTGCCGGGTACGCGGACCTGCTCGGGCGCGATCTGGCGTCCCTCAACGTCTCCGACCAGGAGACTTCGCGGCAGGTCCGTCAACGGCTTACATCCATTCAGCGGGAGATTGATCGTTGCAAGGACATCGCTCGCCGCTTTTTGAATTTCTCGCGAGGCACACAGGAAGCCCAGGAAACCGTCAGCGGCCGCAAGCTGCTGGAAGACGCCGCCGCGCTGATCAAGGCGCATCCCGCCAACCGCAGCGCCGAAATCCGGTTCGCGCCCGGCGACCCGGACCCGTCATTCACGGTCAATCCTGCAGAAATCCTTCAGGTGCTGATCAATCTTGGGGTGAACGCCCTGCACGCCATGAACGGGTCGGGGACGCTGGAGCTTTCCGCCATGCTGGCTACGTCCGTGCCGTCGGAGTTCGCCTTCCGGCCGGAGTCATTCGATCCGCAGAAGCCGCTGGCGAAGATCGTCGTGGCGGACAATGGGTCTGGCATCGAGCGCGAAAACATCAGCAAGATCTTCCAGCCGTACTTCACCAGCAAGAAGGAAGGCACCGGCCTCGGCCTGGCCATTGTCTGTGAGCTCGTCGCCCGTTACGGCGGCGCGATCGATGTGCAGAGCACGGTCGGTCAAGGCAGCACGTTCAGCGTCTACTTGCCGCTGGCGTCCTGAATCTGGTAGCCTCCCCGCAGTTTTATGGGCGGGGAACCCAGAACAGACGATTGTTTTCTCGGTATCGAGGGTGGCGGCACGCGCACCATCGCGCTTCTGGCGGATCGACGTGCCCGGATACTTTCCCGGCTCGAATCTGGTTCCCTCAATCTCAACCTCTCATCAGACGCCGCTGTTCTCCATCGACTCCGTGAGATCAAACGAGGTCTTGCGTCACGTCCCACGTCTCTGGCCTTGTGCCTCGCCGGGTGTCGCACGCCGACCGACCAGTCCCGCGCCCGCGCGCTCGCGGAACAGGTCTGGCCCGGAGTCCCAGCGTATGTGGGCAGCGACACTGATTCGGCTCTGGCGGCGGCCTTCGGTCCACACGGTTCGGGCATTGCCATCATTAGCGGCACGGGCTCGTGCGTGTACGGGCGCAGCGGGTCGCAAGTGGCGCGGGCGGGCGGCTGGGGTCATTTGTTGGGCGACCACGGCAGCGGCTACTGGATCGCCGTGACGGGGCTGCGGGCCGCGATCCGCGAGTATGACCGCCACGGTCGCGTCAGCCAGCGTCTTGGACGGGCGCTCCGGCGGTTGTGTTTGAATTCGCCGGATGAACTTGTCGGTTGGATCCGGAGCGCCGGCAAGGATGCCGTGGCGGCGCTCGCGACGGACATGCTCGAGGGGGATGCCGGGCTGATGCTGCAGGCGGCTTCGTTCCTCGCGCAGGATTGCCACGCCGTCGCGCAGAAGTTGGTCTTGGAGAAGCCGCGGGTAGCGTTGAGCGGCGGCGTGTTGCGGCACAACCGAAAGCTGGCGATTCTCGTCGGGAACCGCGTTCGCACGATGCTACCGGGAGCGAAGATCATCCGTGCGCCGAATGAATCGGCGATTGGCGCCCTGAGACTTGCCGGCTTGGCGACACCGCGGTCGATATCGATCCCGCAAAGTGGTTCCTCGTCCGTGCCAGTTACCGAAATCCGCAATCCGCGGACGATGGATTTGGACAAGCGATCCGTATCGCAGCTCATCGACACGATGTTGGATGAGGAAGCGCGGGTCGTTCCCGCGTTGCGGAAGAACAAGCTCGCTATCGAACGCGCCGTGACCCGGATCGTGCGCGCGTTCAAGCGGGGGGGGCGATTATTTTACGTCGGCGCGGGCACGAGCGGTCGGCTGGGCGTGTTGGACGCCAGTGAATGCCCTCCCACGTTCTCCACCGATCCCGAAATGGTCCAGGCGATTATCGCCGGCGGCGCAACGGCCCTGCATGCAGCCGTGGAGGGCGCCGAAGATAATCGGGAGGCAGGCGTGCAGGCGGTCGGAATGCGCGGTGTGGGCAAGCGCGACGTGGTCGTGGGCATTGCGGCCAGCGGTTCGACGCCGTTTGTGTTGGGGGCGCTGGACGAGGCGAAACGACTGGGCGCCGAGACTTTTCTCCTGTGTTTTTCGCCGCCGCAGTCTACCGCCCACACACCGCTGTTGTTCCGCACGGGGCCGGAGGTAATCACCGGCTCGACGCGGCTCAAAGCGGGTACGGCCACGAAGCTCGTGCTCAACATGCTGACAACGATCCCGATGATTCGGCTCGGCAAGGTCGTCAGCAATTTGATGGTGGATGTGAAACCGACAAACGCGAAGCTGCGCGCCCGGGCGTGCCGCATCGTCGCCACGCTTCGGGGCGTCAGCGAAGATGACGCTCGCCAGCGATTGGTCCGGTGCGGCTGGAGCGTGAAGAAGGCCCTGCGATGAGATGGTGGCTGATCGTATTGATGCTGCTTGCGGGTTGCGTCCGACCGTCGGACGATCGGGTGGAGATCACGTACCAGACCATTGAAACGCTGCCGGAACAGCAGGCGCTTCACCAGAAGATCATCGACCAGTTTCAGCAGACGCATCCACGGGTGCGCGTGCGGGTGATTTACGACACCTCAAAGTTTCAAAAGCTGAATGTCCAACTCGCGGGCAACGCCGCTCCCGATGTGTTTTACTATGTGGTGGACCGGCTGCCGGCGGTGGCGCAGCGCGGTCAGATCAGCGATCTGACGGCGGCCTTCGCGCCCCTGGCCGACCAGTTTTACCCTGAAGTGATCGACTCGTGCCGCGTCAATGGCAAGTTGTCCATGGCACCGTTTCACTTCAGCACGGACGTGCTGTTCTTCAATCGCGATTGGTTTGAGAAGGGCGGAGAGCCAATGCCGGACGAGTCGTGGGACTGGCAGAAGTTTGCCGATGTCGCGGCGCGGCTCGCTGCGCAACGCCAGGACAAGATTGCCACTGTTCTGCCACGCCCGTTGCTTTTGGTCCAATCGTTCGGTGGCGTATTGTTTGCTGACGGGAAATGCACGGTGAAGTCACCGGAAACGATTGCGGCTTTGCAATTCTATCGGGACCTCGTCGCGCACGGGGTTGCGCTGACAACAGCAGCGATGGGCGAGGTGGAGGCGTTCGACGGGGTGAACCTGTTTCGGGATGGGAAAATACCGGTGCTGGTGGGCCGCACGTACATGCTGACGGAATTTGATCACATCGCTGGTTTCCGGTGGGATGTGGCGCCGGCCCCAAAGGGAAAAGTGCGCTGGTCGCGGCTGTCCATCGGCGGCAATTGCGTGTGGAGTGGAACCAAGCATCCGCAGGAGGCCGCGGAGTTTGCGCGATTCTATTCGACGGAGGGCGCGATGATTGCCGCGAACAGCCGCAACGCCATCCCGGCATTGAAGGCGGCGGCTGCCACCGCCCAGTTTCCGCCGGCCATGATGGAGGCGTTGAAATATTCCCACCTCGATAATCCCTGGGGCTACGCATTTTGGGACGAATTCAACCAGAAGGCATTTTTCGAGACCACCGACGCGGTGGCGCTGGGTCGGCTGGCGCCCGCCGACGCGGCGCAGGCCATGGAATCGCTCGGAACTGGCCTGTTGCAGGCGCATTAAAAAAGCGCTTGACCAATCTTGGATTTCTAGGGCATTGTATGCGCCCGCTTGGTGAGGGATTCAGTAAGCGAATTGGAGAAGGAACTCATGAAGACTCGGAATATTGCAATTACACTTTCAGCCCTGCTGCTTGTCACTTGTAGCGCCGCGTGGGCGCAAACCGCCGCCCCGGCGGTAACGAACGCGCCGTCCAATGCGCCGGTATGGCACGGGAACGTAGCGTTCGGCTTGTCGTTGGCTCGGGGCAACGCCAATACGTTTTTAGGGAGCGCCAGCGCGTCGGCGGAAAATGTTTGGGACAAGAACGACCTGAAATTCGGCGCGGAAGGTGTGTACGCGCTCAACAATTTCGGGCAGACCAATGAGACGCGGGCGGCGGAGAACGTTCATGGGGTTGAGGATTACAAGCGGCTGATCACGGATCGGTGGTACGGAGATTTCCGGACGGACCTGTTTCACGACGACATCGCGTTGATCCGTTATCGGGCGATCTTCGGTCCAGCGTTGGGGTATTACTTCATCAAGTCCAACATGTCCACATTGAACATGGACGTGGGTGCGTCATACGTTCGGCAGCGGCTCGACGCTGACGGAAACGTTGGTTATGCGACGCTGCACGTGGGCGAGCACGGCGAACATTTCCTGAACAAGGCCAAGACGGCGCGAGTCTGGGAGACGATTCAGTACTATCCGCAGTTGACGTACTGGCACAATTTCCTGCTCACCGCGGAGGCCGGTGCGGAAGCGGCGCTGAATACGCGGCTCAATTTGCGCGTCGTGGCGGATGACAATTTCAATCGCGACGCTGCCCCTGGCGCCAAGGAAAACGACATTCTGCTGACGAGCCAGCTCGCGTACAAGTACTGACCCCGAAAGCGTTCGGGGTGATTTTTTCCTCGCAACGGTCGCCGCGCATCTCGTATCTTGCCCGGGTTATGCGAATTCTATCGGGTATCCAGCCAAGCGGCAAGTTGCACATTGGCAACTACTTCGGGATGATGCGCCCGGCGCTTGAACTGGCGCAACAGGGCGAGGCATTCTATTTCATCGCGGATTATCATGCCCTGACGTCGATTTCCAGCCCGGACGAGTTGCGCGCGAACGTCCAGGTTGTCGCGCTCGATTTCCTCGCGTGTGGTCTCGATCCGAGCCGCACGGTGTTCTACCGGCAAAGCGATGTGCCGCAGGTGACGGAGTTGACATGGATTTTATCGAACGTCACGCCGCTGCCGATGCTGGAGAACGCGCATAGCTACAAGGACAAGATCGCCCAAGGCTTGAAGCCCAACACAGGTTTGTTTACGTATCCCGTGCTGATGGCGGCGGACATTTTGATCGTGCAAGGCGCCCGTGTGCCCGTCGGCAAAGACCAGAAGCAGCATGTCGAAATCGCGCGGGACATTGCGGGCGCATTCAACCACCAGTTCGGCGAGGTGTTTGTGGTTCCCGAGGCGGTAATCCGTCCCGAGGTGGCGACGCTGCCCGGTATTGACGGGCGCAAGATGTCGAAGAGCTACAACAATACGGTCGAGATTTTTGGCGACGAGAAAGCGATTCGCAAGAAGGTAATGAGCATCGTGACCGACTCGCAGCCCGTGGAAGCGCCGAAGGTCGATCTTGATAAGAACATTCCGCTGCAACTGTACAAATTGATGGCGACGCCGGACAAGGCGGCGGAGATGCAGGCGAAACTCGCGGCTGGCGGGTATGGATACGGCGAAGTGAAGAAGGAGTTGGCCGCGGTGCTGACGGATTACTTCGCGCCATTCCGCAAGAAGCGGGAGGAGTTGGTGAAGAACCTCGATTACGTCCACGAAGTGTTGCGCAAGGGCGCCGAGCGCGCCAACGCCGTGGCTGACGAGACGATGAGCAAGGTCAGAAAGGCTGTGGGGCTGATGTAACGTGGAGTCGGACTACAAGGTCAAACTGGAAGTTTTCGAGGGTCCTCTTGATTTGTTGCTCTACCTCATCAAGAAGGAAGAGGTGGACATCTACGATATTCCGATTGAGCGGATCACGAACCAGTACATGGAGTACCTGACGCTGATGCAGATGCTCAATCTGGAGGTGGCAGGCGAGTTTCTCGTGATGGCGGCGACGCTGATGTACATCAAGAGTCGGATGTTGCTGCCCGCCGACCAGCAGGTGACCGACGCCGAAACCGAGGAAGGCGAGGACCCGCGCTGGGAGTTGATTCGGCAACTGGTCGAGTACAAGAAGTTCAAGGACGCGGGATTGCAACTCGGCCAGCGCGAGGAGCAGCAGGCCAACATCTTTTCGCGGGGAAGCCCGGAGTCGGGCATCGAAGTTGACAAGGACATCCCGTTGGCCGAAGTAAGCATTTTCGATCTGATCAACGCGTTCAACGAAGTATTGAAGAAAGCCAGTGCCCGCGAGGATTTCCGGGAGATCATTGAGGAACGATTTACGGTCAGCGACAAAATCGAAGAAATCCTCTATACTCTGCGGGACCGATCGGAGATGATTTTCGGTGAGTTGTTTGCGAACGCGAGTTCGCGGGCGGAAGTGGTGGTGACGTTTTTGGCACTGCTGGAGTTGATCCGGCTCAAGCGGCTAAAGGTGGTGCAGGTTGAAGCATTTGGGGAGATACGGGTATTGAAAGTGGCATGACACTGGAACTGAAACAAATCATCGAGGCGCTGCTGTTCTCGGCGGAGCGGCCGCTGTCACCGAAGGAAATCCGCGCGATCTTCGCCGAGGCGACGGACGAGGAGAACTCACCTGCTGTGTCGGAACCGTTTCGCAATGTGCGGGAAGCGCAAATTGTTGCCACGCTGGAGGAGTTGAAGGCGGAATGTGAATTGCAACGGCACAGCTATCAACTGGTGGAAATTGCGGGCGGATGGCGGTTGGTGACCCGACCTGAGTACGCGCCCTGGTTGAAGAAATTGCTGGATGAGGCGCGTCCACACCGGCTCTCGCCACCGTCGCTGGAAACGCTGGCGATCATCGCATTGCGTCAGCCGATCTCGCGCGCGGACATTGCGGCGATTCGCGGCGTTGAGGTGGATGGCGTCATCAAAACGCTGTTGGAGCGGGACATGATTACGATCGTGGGCAAGAGCGAGGCGCCGGGTCGGCCGATGTTGTACGGCACGACGCAGAAGTTCCTCGAACATTTCGGGCTTCGCGACATCGACGACATGCCCAAGGCGGCGGAATTGCGGCTCCAGGCGGCAGCGCTGAAAACGGCGGAACAGAAGGCGGAATCCTCCTTCGCTAAAGCTACGGAGGACGAGGAAGCACAGGCCAAGGCAACGGACGCGGCAGGATCTGGTACGGACGCGTTACAAACGGCAACCCCTCACCCTAACCCTCTCCCCCAAGGGGAGAGGGGAGATGTTTCCTCGCCCCCCGGGGGAGAGGACAAAGGTGAGGGGGATGGAATTCGTTCATGAAGGACAAACTCCAACAGCTCCGCAATAAGATCGACGAAATCGACTCGAAGCTCGTGCGCGCGCTGAACGAGCGGACGAAGCTCGTGCTCGAGATCGGCAAGATCAAGCACGAGTCGGGCGAGGAGATTTATGCGCCCGACCGCGAAGACGCGGTGTTGCGGCGCATTGTGGAGAAGGGGAACGGACCGCTGCCGGCGGATTCATTGCGGGCGATTTATCGGGAAGTCATGTCCGCGTCGCTGGCGCTCGAAAAGTCGCTGGTGATCGCCTATCTCGGGCCTGAGGCCACGTACTCGCACATGGCGGTGATCAAGAAGTTCGGGTCGACCCTGAAATACGAGCCGTTGCCGAGCATCACCGATGTGTTCACGGAGGTGTCCAAAGGCCGGGCGGATTACGGGGTGGTGCCGATTGAGAATTCGACCGAGGGCGCGGTCACGCACACGTATGACATGTTCGTGGACAGCGAACTGAAGATTTGTGCGCAGATCGTGCTGGCGATTCGTCACAACCTGATGTCGGCGTGTCCGCGCGACGATATCCGGAAACTGTACTCGATTCCCCAGGTGTTCGCGCAATGCCGGCTGTGGTTGCAGACGAACATGCCGCACGTGGAATTGATTGAGACGTCGAGCAGCACGCGCGCGGCGCAGATTGCGCAGACCGAGCCGAATGCGGGCGCGTTGGCGAGTTCGCTGGCGGCGGAGATTTACGGGCTGAAGATTCTCGAGCCGAACATCCAGGATTCCAGCGAGAACGTGACGCGGTTTCTCGTGATCGGGCGCAAGTACCCGAGTCGGACCGGGAATGACCGGACATCGATGATGTTCTGCGTGCAGGACCGGGTCGGCGCGCTGCATGATTCGATTGCGTCGTTCAAGAAGTACAAGATCAACATGACCAAGATCGAGTCGCGTCCCAGCAAAAAGAAGGCGTGGGAGTATTACTTTTTCGTGGACGTGCTCGGCCACTGCGAAGATACGCGCGTGAAAAAGGCGCTGGCGGAACTGGCCAAGCACACCATGTTCGTGAAGATCCTCGGCAGTTACCCGAATGTGAATGGGTAGGCAGGTCAAAAGATGATAAGTGTTTGTTGCTATTGCAACGTTTCGCTGAATGCGTGGCGCAAAATAGATCCAGATGCAAGGGCTATTCTTGAGAATATAATCGGTGGCATTCTTGTCTCGGCGCTCACGTTGTTGTATGTCTGGCTTCGTACCCGCTTCACGCGGTTTCATCTTCACCGGGTATTGGGAGCCACCCTCAGCAAAGATGCCACGCTGACGATTGCTTACGGGCAGCTCAACCTGCCGCCAATTGTAGCGAATGGTGTGCCGATCACCCATCCGTACGTGAAACAGGTGCGGACAGGTGGGCCTCCGCCTCTCGTCGGAAGTTACTCGATTGAGCATCCAGTCAGTGAAAATGAGGTCAGAGCATCTACGTACTTGGCTCAGCTCTTTGGCCAGGCAAGGGTGCCCGACATTAAACTCCTGCCCGACACCGCCGCGATTGAATCGAATGAAGGCAATTTCGTATCCCTCGGTGGCCCTGGGTCGAATTATAAAACGGCGGACATCTTGGCATGCGCCAATAACATCTTCATTCGCATGGAACATGACCATTTTGCTCTTGTGACAGGAACGAGATTGCCATATCAGGCCACTTCCGAGCACGATTACGGGTTTATCCTGAGGGTCCGCTCACCGTTCTTCCCGTTGTGCGCATTGACCGTGTGTGCAGGACTCGGTGAATGGGGCACGAGTGGGTCAGCTTGGTTTCTGTCGAGGAAGTGGAGGGATCTTATGAAGTATGGCGACTCTTGGCGAACGCTCTGGGGCCTCCGCCGTCAGGCTGATTTTTTGGCGATCATTAAAGTCATTAGGAGACAAGATGACTCCGGCTCCATTGTAGCTTATTATCGGGGAAATAGGGGACGAATCGTTCAGATCAAGTGAAGGTGTGCGCAGCAGAGCGAAGACCCAAATTCGCCAAGCACACGATGTTCGTGAAGATTCTGGGTAGCTGTCCGAATGTGAACGGGTAGGGCGGTAAACTGACGGGCTACTTCCCGTATTTCTTGGCGACCTTCTCGCGGACGACCGTAGCCGAACGCGCGGGCTGTCCGGCGACGATCTCGACGCGGGCGGAATAGCCGAGAGACTGAAGGAATTGTTCGCAATCCTCCCAGGTCAGACCAAACGCGCGCACATCGGCCACACCAAGACGGGCGACAACATCGCGGATACGCTCACTATTTTGCGATGTGAACTCAGCACTCATCATCGCGCGCTCCGCCCAGTCCACAAGCTTTGCGAGTGAGATACGATGATGAAGATACGCGCCGATTTTATCAGCGACCGTTTTGCTGGTGATGGTCATGGCAACCGCGTCTTTCGATGTCCTTTAGGTATGATGGCATCGTAGCGTTCCTACCGCCGTTTCTTATCGTACCGGCCGCGAGCCTCGGCGACTTGAAGGGGGCGGGTTTTTCTGGTCGTGACTGGGACGCTTTTCTCGTAGAGCGTGTCGGGGCAGAGATCGGCTTCGTTTGACCATTGGACGCTGCCGAGGAACGGGCGGACCGAGTTGAAGATTTCCAGGTTCTGCAGCGGGCGGAAGATGCCTTTCGAGAGGTACGGCTTCACGTCGAAGATGCGGACTTCGCCGTTGGTGAACGTGAGCCGCAACGTGTAGTCGGGCTGCGCTCGGACGGCTTTGACACGCGGGTTGAGTTGCATGGTGTAATCTAGCGCAACGGCTCGATTTTGAAAACGGGTTGTCCCTGCACGGGCAAGCCCGGACGGCGGGGCCAGAATCGCGCTTGTCAGGTGCATGATCCCCCCAAAAAATGCGACAAGCACTCAAAGTAGTTGTCGGTATTGTTTGTTTTATTTTGGGTTAGAGTTGGCGCGTGAGGTATCGACAGGCACGACCCCGACATGCACCCCGACATCCGATGTCGGGGCAGGTGTCGGGGCAGGGCGCTCCCTACCGCGTGGGGCTCGTAGGCAAGACCAAGGGCCGGGAAAAAAGTACTTTTTGGACAAAACAAACCCAAACTTTTTTCGTGAATGAGCTTTTGTATCAGTTAGGGCGGCAATGGGTTAAGTTGGGGCAATGGCCTGAAAACGGGTTGGGTTTGTTTTGCGAAAAATGGGTTTGTTTGGGGTGTTATGGAGAGGTTTTGGGGGTATTAGGAGGCGGTTTGCGGGGTTTCCGGGGATGGAATTCAGGCTTGTGGACGGGGTGGGAGGAGGCAGGACATGCCATTCAGCGGGGAGGCGAGCGGGCAGGATGTCGCCGGAGGCGACCGGGACCCGTTCCACTATGGCTTCCGTGAGAGGATTGGGTTTGGTAGAATCGGCGTCCATCTGTCATGAACATTCAATCATTGGCGAATCGATACGTGTGCGATGTGCCGGTGTATGAGCCGGGGCGGCCGATTGAGGAAGTGGCGCGGGAGTTGGGGCTGAACCCGAAGACGATCATCAAGCTGGCGTCGAACGAGAACCCACTCGGGCCGTCGCCGAAAGCGGTCGTGGCGATGCGCAAGGCGTTGGCGACATCGCATCTGTATCCCGATGGCGGCGGATTTTATTTGCGGCAGGCGTTGGCAACCCACCTTCGCCGACCCGCCTTCGCCGGGGCTACGGCGGGCAGGGGCTTCGGCGGGCAAGAGTTCGGCGTGGACATCGACAACATCATTCTCGGCACGGGCTCGAACGAGATCATTGAATTTTTGTATCACGCGTTTGTTGGACCGGGAGATGAGATCATCGCGGGCGACCGGGCGTTTGTGATCTACAGCATCATGGCGAAGATGTTCCAGGCGCGGTGCGCCGAGGTGCCGTTTCGCGGTCACACGCACGACTTGAAAGCGATGCTGGCGGCGATCACGCCGAAGACGAAGTTGGTGTTCGTTGCCAACCCGAACAATCCGACCGGGACGCGCGTCACGAATGCGGAACTCGAGGAGTTCATTCGCCGGCTACCGGCGCACGTGATAGCGGTGTTGGACGAAGCGTACATTGAGTTTCTGGATGATCCGCCGCCGTCCATCGAGTACGCGCTCAAGCACAATGTCGTGGTGCTCCGCACGTTTTCCAAGATTGTTGGGTTGGCGGGACTGCGCATCGGATACGGCGTGGCGCAGAAGGAGTGCATTGCGCTGCTGCAACGGGTACGGCAACCGTTCAACACCAATGCCGTCGCCCAAGCCGGCGCGCTGGCGGCGCTGGATGATGCGGCGCACGTTCGCAAGACCAAGACGCTGACGCGCCGCGGGTTGGCGTATCTTTACCGGGAATTCGAGCGGCTCAAGCTGGAGTACGTGCCTAGTTGCGCCAACTTCGTGCTGGTCAATGTCGGCGATGGGGACGAGGTATTTCGCGGGTTGCAACGGCGCGGCGTGATCGTGCGTCCGATGCGCGGCTACAAAATGCCCGCATGGGTGCGGGTAACGGTCGGCACGATGGAGGAGAACCGGAGATTTATCGGCGCGTTGCGGGCCTTCGTCGCGCCGAAGTGACTACGGCCACGCAGGCGGGAAGAATTACGCGCGCGATGAGTTTGTGCCTCACTGGAACGTTTTCTCCAGGTCTTTGATGCCGTTGTCGAAGGCCGATTTGACATCGCCCCAGGCGTTTGTCGCGGCGGTCTTGAGTTCCTTCAGCTTCGGCTTGAGATCATCCATTTTCTTTTCGGCTTCGGCGATCTTCTTATCCAGGTCGGCCCGGGCCTGCCCGGTTTGCGTCTGGGCACTGGACTTCAGGTCGTTCAATTTCTTGCCCAGCTCGTGGAATTGTTTCTCGGCGGCTTTGTTGAGTTCCTTGATCTGCTGTTCGGTGTAGTGTCCAGCCGTTGTGACCGCGTTTTTGCCCGCCTGCTTCACGTCCTCGGCGGTGGTCGTGGTGTTCGATTGTGCTCGCGACAAAAGCGGGGCGGCAAGCAGCAGAGATAGAACGACGAATCCTCGTAATTTCTTCATACCTGATGACCTCCTGTAAAACTGCCAGCAGCTTACATGTCCCGGTGTCGAGTGCAAGTTCTACTGGCAAATGGCTTGCGGTAGCGGCGGGGGGCGGTGTAAGAAGGCGGCGAGATTCCAAGGAGATCTCGGATGGCACAAACGACACGGGGGCGAGCGGCGCTGGCGGGGTATCTGTTTTTATTGCCGAACCTGCTCGGCTTTCTCGCGTTCACGCTGCTGCCCGTGCTCGCGTCGCTGGCGCTGAGTTTCTACGCATGGGACCTGTTCACGCCGCCGAAGTTCGTCGGCTTCCATAATTTCATCGCGCTGATGCACGACCGCGATTTCTGGTATTACGCGTACAACACGGTGTTCCTGATGCTGGCGATCCCCGTGAACATCCTGGGATCGCTGCTGTTGGCGGTGGTGATGAACCAGAAGCTGCGGGGGATCGTCGTGTTTCGCACGATGTATTTCCTGCCGAGCATCGTGGCGGGGGTCGGCACGTACCTGCTGTGGCGCTGGATTTACAATCCTGACTACGGGTTGATCAATACGATCATCGCGAACTGGTTTCCGCGGTGGCTGAACGACGGGATTCGCGGGCTCGGCGTGGAATGGCCGCCGCAATGGCTGACCTCGGTGACGTGGGCCAAGCCCGCGCTGATGTTCATGAGTTTCTGGACGGTCGTGGGCGGGTACAGCATGATTTTGTATCTGGCGGCACTGCAG
>JBKQMH010000077.1:0-8249 GCA_052146795.1 Verrucomicrobiia bacterium | reverse complement strand
CTTCACCAGAACTCTCCGCTCTCAAATCCTTTGGACGAGGATTTCGACTACGCCGAGGCGTTCGAGTCCCTCGACCTGGAGGCGGTCAAGCGTGATATCGGAGAGGTGATGACCGACTCCCAAGATTGGTGGCCGGCCGACTTCGGCCACTACGGGCCGCTGTTCATTCGGATGGCATGGCACAGTGCGGGCACGTACCGCATCAACGACGGCCGTGGCGGCGCGGGGGCCGGCATGCAGCGCTTTGCGCCCCTCAACAGTTGGCCCGACAATGTGAACCTCGACAAGGCGCGACGGCTCCTCTGGCCGATCAAGCAGAAGTACGCCCGGAAGATCTCGTGGGCCGACCTGATGATCTTCGCCGGCAACTGCGCCCTCGAGTCAATGGGCTTCAAGACTTTCGGCTTTGGCGGCGGACGCGCCGATGTCTGGGAACCGGACGACGTCGACTGGGGGTCCGAACACACGTGGCTCGGCGACGAGCGCTACAGCGGCGACCGGAACCTCGAGAATCCTCTCGCCGCCGTTCAGATGGGCCTCATCTACGTGAATCCGGAAGGGCCGAACGGCAAACCGGATCCGCTGGCCGCCGCCAGGGACATTCGCGAGACGTTCCGCCGCATGGCGATGAACGACGAGGAGACCGTGGCGCTCATCGCCGGCGGACACACGTTCGGCAAGACGCATGGTGCGGGCCCGGCGAGCAACGTCGGCCCCGAACCTGAGGCGGCCCCCCTCGAGGAGCAGGGCCTCGGCTGGAAAAGCCGCTACGGCACCGGCAAGGGTGGCGACGCCATCAGCAGCGGCCTCGAGGTCACCTGGACCACGACGCCGACGAAGTGGAGCAACGACTTCTTCTCGAACCTCTTCGAGTACGAGTGGGAGCTGACCAAGAGCCCGGCGGGTGCGCACCAGTGGAAGCCGAGGGGCGGCGCGGGTGCGGGCACGGTCCCCGACGCCCACGACCCGTCGAAGCGCCACGCGCCATCGATGCTGACCACCGACCTCGCGCTCCGGTTCGACCCGGTCTATGAGAAGATCTCGCGGCGCTTCTACACGCACCCGGAAGAGTTGGCGACAGCCTTCGCCAAGGCGTGGTTCAAGCTCACGCACCGCGATATGGGGCCGGTCACCCGGTATCTGGGCCCGCTGGTGCCCAGGGAACCGCAAATCTGGCAGGATCCCGTCCCGCCAGTGAAGCACAAACTGATCGGCGCGAAGGACATCGCCGCCCTCAAGAACAAGATCCTCGCCTCGGGACTGTCCATCACACAGCTCGTCTCGACCGCCTGGGCGTCAGCGGCCACATTCCGCGGCACCGACAAGCGTGGTGGCGCCAACGGGGCGCGCATTCGCCTCGCGCCGCAGAAGGATTGGGAAGTTAACAATCCCGCCGAGCTGGCGAAGGTGCTGCGGACCCTGGAGAAGATCCGGAGGGATTTCAAGAAGCCGGTCTCGCTTGCCGACGTGATCGTGCTGGGCGGTTGCGCAGCCGTCGAGCGGGCTGCGAAGAACGCCGGGCACAACGTTCAGGTGCCGTTTGCACCCGGACGTACGGATGCAACGCAGAAGCAAACCGACGTGGAGTCGTTCGCCGTGCTCGAGCCGACGGCGGACGGTTTCCGCAACTATTCCGCGCACGGACCCCGGTGTCCTGCGGAGCATCTGCTGATCGATCGCGCGGCCCTGCTGACGCTGAGCGCTCCCGAGATGACCGCGCTCGTTGGCGGGATGCGCGTCCTAAACGCGAACTACAAGCAGTCCCCGCTCGGCGTTTTCACCAAGCGGCCCGGGACGTTGACCAACGACTTCTTCGTGAACCTGCTCGACATGGGCACGACGTGGAAGGCGACGTCCGACGACGGGGAGACCTTCGAGGGCCGCGATCGCAAAACGGGAACTCTCAAGTGGACCGCCAGCCGCGTCGACCTCGTCTTCGGCTCAAACTCGGAACTCCGTGCCATCGCGGAGGTGTACGCGTGCGAGGATGCACAGCGGAAGTTCGTGCGGGACTTCGTGGCCGCGTGGGCCAAGGTCATGAATCTCGATCGCTTCGACTTGGCCTGACCATCACCATCGGCATCTTGTTCGCTGGCCAGCCCGCCGGCGGCGCTGGAAATGGGCGAGGCACGGTCTTGTCCTCGCCAGCCGTCGGTGAGGGAAGTGGGCGTCTGATGGCGATTGTTAAGCCGTCGTTGGTGGCTTGGGATGAAACAACACGCCGTACTCGACGGCAATCCTGTCCAGATGATACGTGGCTTCCTTCAGAGCATCGACAGCCTCTCTTGGCTTGTCCAACCGATTTGCCAAGGTAGAAGACCTGGTTGCAACGCCAATCATACCCAGAATCGTCTCGTCGAGTATGGTACTGCTGTTTGCCTGATCCATCAGGTCATCGAAGGCGTGTACATAATCCAACCAAGCAAGCCGAAACCTCTTTGGGCATTGTGAGACATCAATGGCGTGGACTTGCTTCAGGAAACTGTGAGCATCGAATCTTTGCACCGCCTCGCCGGTGCGCCGATTGATCATCACATTCCCGTTGCGCCAATGGGCAGTCTTTACGCATTCCTTGGCTATCTCACTCCGCTGGTTGTAGACCGATATGATGGTGGAACTGGCGTGAAGCCGAAAGACAAACCAGATGCCGACCGCACCGGCCACTACGCAGACGAACGCTGCAAAAGCAACCCACAGTCGATTGGTTGTAGTCATGGGCCATAGACTACTCCCGTGGTCGGGAGCATCAATCCCAAAAACGACAGTTTGGAATTGACTTTTGCAGTTCGAGCGAATAGGAGCAGCCCGTGCCTTCTCAGGAGTCTTCCGATACAAAACAATGCCCATTCTGCGCTGAGATGATCAAGCGTGAGGCGAGGGTCTGTCGATTCTGCAATCATGACTTGGAGACTGGAAGACCAGTAAACCAACTGCCGCCACCTCGTAGCGTGAGGGCTCGAAGTGGCGTTTCGGATGGCGTGAGACTCGGATGCGGCATGTTCATAGTCTTGCCGATAATAATCTTCCTGATTTTCATTGGCGGCTGCGGAGTTGTCATCCATGGCTGTTTTGAAGCATTTAGCCCGCAGAGTTCGCACTCGCATCGTTGAAACCGCACTCCGCCGCAACTCGTCCGCTCTTGACTATCGCCACTGAAGTCGATACTGTCCGCCCGTTCGCTTCCATGATGGAACCAGCGAGTTGGTTGGTCATGGTGGCAACGTAGTTCCTAAGAAGGAGTTGTTCATGAATCGTAATGCGATGTTAATTGTCGCCGGCGCAGTGGCGCTCGGTTTTGTCATCGGCTATCTGGCTAGTGAGAACAATCGTCTCGCTATTGAAAACGGTAATCTCCAATGTCGAGTGACCGCCCTTGAAACGGAGCGAAGGAACCGAAGGCTATGCTGGAATCGAATAGTTGAGAGTCTGGCAAAATGGTCGGTGATTTTCACCCAAGCGTTCTGGCACCATCTCTTTGATAAGTAACCTCTACTACATGGATGGCCGGTGAAGGCTCTACTGAGCGCCGCTCCTCCACGTAAATAGATCACCGGCTTGCGGACGAGCGTTCTGTTTGCCTTTACAACTCGCCATTCTCTTCTTGGTGGGAATGCTGCTCACCATCCATAGCGGCGCCCGCTGAAAAACTTTTGATTACTTCGCGTCCTTCTTCCCCCCAAACAAATACATCTGCGGTGCCTCTTTGACATCGCCCTTGGCACTCCGCCCGTCTCCTCTTTTCTTCCGCTCCGCCAGCTTCGGCTTGCCTTCCGCGGACAGTTCGGCCTCTTCGAGGTTGTTGAGAACTTCCTTCGCGCGGGCGAGCACTTCCTTCGGCAAACCCGCGAGGCGCGCGACCTGGATGCCGTAGCTCTTGTCGGTGCCACCGGGAAGTATCTTGTGGAGAAAAATGACCTGGTCGTGCCACTCGCGGACGGCGACATTGTAGTTCTTCACGCGTGGCAGCGTGACGGCGAGTTCGGTGAGTTCGTGGTAGTGCGTAGCGAACAGCGTCTTCGCGCCCACCGTACCGTGCAAATACTCGGCCACCGCCCACGCAATGCTCAACCCGTCGAACGTGCTCGTGCCGCGCCCGATTTCATCCAGCACGATCAGGCTTTTCGGCGTGGCGTTGTTCAGGATGTTCGCCGTCTCGTTCATCTCGACCATGAACGTGCTCTGGCCGCGCGCCAGGTCGTCGGTCGCGCCCACGCGCGTGAAAATCCGGTCCACCAACCCGACCGTCGCCCGCGCCGCCGGGATGAACGAGCCGGTCTGCGCCATCAACACCAGCAGCGCCACCTGCCGAATGTACGTGCTCTTGCCCGCCATGTTCGGGCCCGTGATGATGAGAAGCTGTTGCTCCTGATTGTCAAGCAACGTGTCGTTCGGCACAAACCGCTCTTCGATCAGCGTCTGCTCCAGCACCGGATGCCGCCCGTCCACAATCTCGAGCCGGTCCCCATCATCCACGGTGGGCCGACAGTAGTTCTGGTGCCGGGCCAGCTCCGCCAAACCCGCCAACACGTCCAGCGCCGCGATGGCCGACGCCGATTCCTGGATCGGCGCCGATTTCTCGACTGCCGCCGCACGGATCTGCTGGAAGATTTCGTATTCGAGCGCGTTGGCGCGTTCCTCGGCCCCGAGTATCTTGTGTTCCATCTCTTTCAACTCGGGCGTGAAGAACCGCTCGCCATTCGCGATGGTCTGTTTGCGGATGTAATCGGCGGGAACCTTCTCGAGGTTCGCCTTCGTGACCTCGATGTAGTAGCCGAACACAGAATTGAACCGCACTTTCAACGAGGCGATACCCGTCCGCTCGATTTCCTTCTGTTGCAACGCCGCAATCCACGCCTTGCCATCGGTCGACGCCTTTCGCAATTCGTCCAATTCCGCGTGATATCCCGCCTTGATCAGTCCACCTTCCTTTAACGCCAGCGGCGGCCCGTCGGCAATCGCACGGGCAATGAGATCCACAAGATCGGGAAGTTCGGTAATTTGGGAAATGAGCGTCTGCAGGAGCGGTGTCCCCGCGGCGGCGCCGTCCAGCGTCCCCTTCAATTTCGGCGCGGCGACAAGCGATTCCTTGAGCACGACAAGGTCGCGCGCGTTGCCGGTGCCGACGCTGAGCCGCGCCAATGTCCGCTCCATGTCCCGTACGCCATGAAGTTGCTCGCGAAAATCCGCCAGGACATGCGGCGCGTCGCAGAACGTTGCGATGACACCCTGCCGCAAGCGGATCTGTTCGACGTCCTTCAAGGGACGGGTCAACCATTCGCGCAACAACCGCGCGCCCATCGGCGTGAGTGTGCGGTCCATGCAGCCGATCAACGTGTGCCGGCGGTCGGAGCGCGCCGATTCGAGCAATTCGAGGTTCCGCTGCGTCGTCGCATCGAGAATCATGAAATCGCTGACGCTGTAGACCGTGAGACGGTGAATATGCGACGTGCTCCGCCGCAGGGATTGTTGCAGGTAATGAAGCGCCGCGCCCGCCGCACCGATGCCCACGCTCAATGCGCCCGCGCCAAAGCCATCCAGTGACTGCGTCTTAAAATGGTCGCGCAACGTGAAGAACGCCGTTTCGCGCTCAAACGTCCAGCCGTCATGCGGCGTGATCGGCAGCGCGAGCTGCGCCAGCAGCGATTTCGCTTCGTCGAACCACTCGGCGGGCACGATGATCTCCGCGGGCCGCGTGCGCGTGAGTTCGTTGTGCAGTTGCTCGGCGGACAGCAACTCGGTGACTTTGAAATCACCGGTCGTCAGGTCGACAAGCGCGAGCCCGAATTTGTCACCGCCGCAAATCGCCGCGAGAAAGTTGTTTCGTTCCGCGTGCAGCAGATGGGCGTCAAAGTGCGTGCCGGGGCTGAGGATTTGCGTGACATCGCGATCGACCAACTTGCCGGGCCTGGCCTCCTCCAGCTGATCGCAAATGGCAACCTTGCGCCCCTGTCGGAGGAGTTTGCCGATGTACGCTTCGGCCGCGTGATGTGGAATCCCGCACATCGGGACGCCGTTGCGATTGGTCAGCGCGAGATTGAGCAGTTGCGACCCGGTCTTGGCGTCATCGAAAAACATCTCGTAAAAATCCCCCAACCGGAACAAGAGCAGCGCGTCCGGCGGAATCTGGTGTTTGACGCGCCGATACTGCTGCATCATCGGCGTCAGGCCATCGCCGGCCGGTTCGCCATCCCGCCGGGGTTGAGACTGGGATTTTTCACTCGCCATCGCGGTTGGGATTATAGCGGCGACGCGGGCGCGGTCACGACCTAAAAACACGTTGGCCGACCCCGAACGTATTCGGGATCGGCCCGCGTATATTGCTCAAACCGCTCTCTGTGTCGCGCAGGCGTCGATCGTTCAACACCGGCTTCTCAGCGCGGTCCTTTCATCCGTGCGCCAGTCGCAGATCGTTCCGCAACCGCGTTACGGCGTGGGTTGCCTCCTTGAACTGCCGGGCATCCCCCAGCCCGACGTCGATTCCGTCAAGCATCGGCCTTGCCAACTCGTCAACCTACGTGAAATCAGCCCCGTTAACTCAAAGATTGGACGGGAATGTCGGACGCAACGGTCCAAAAAGGAGCGCGGACACAAAAACGGCCAGCCGCTACTCGCCTCAGCGCTGGACGGTATCCTGCACCGCCGCGCGAAACGTCGGCAGGTCGAACGGCTTCTCGATCAAATAATTCCCGGTCCGCCCCACGAAATCGCTGAAACCAGCCTTGCGCGAGGCCTGTCCCGTCACGAAAATAAATCGGTTCGCCAGAAAGGGGAATTCCCGGACGACGTCGTTGTAGAGCACCTCGCCGTCGACGCGCGGCATCATCAAATCGCAAATAACCGCGTCGTATTCGCCCGTGTGCAGCCGGTCCATCGCTTCCATGCCGTTGGTCGCGATGTCGACTTCGCAATTGTCGTACGTCAACACCTCGCGCAGCAGTTGCGCCAGATCGTAATCATCGTCCACCACCAACACGCGGCGCATCACTTGTCGAGGTTGCGTGGTTCCATTCATCGCTAAAGCAACTTAGCCCCACATCTCGATTCCTTCAACGGCCTTTCTGCCTTGTCGGGAACCACCAAAACGCGCTATTTCAACCCGCTTTTCGTAACCGGAAGAGCGCCGGACCTCCAAAACGAACCCAATTTTGGCTTCGTTCTGACAAAACGAAGCCAACCAAAATTCGCCCCTCATATCGCCGCAACTCCTTGTCCCACAACAACCAAAATGCCAATTTTTTGTCCATTATAATTGGCTTCGTTTGGCAGAAAACGTGTTTTCGCGCAGCCCCCCTCCCCTGAGCTTCCCGAAGG
Source organism: Verrucomicrobiia bacterium (assembly GCA_052146795.1). Taxonomy (GTDB): domain Bacteria; phylum Verrucomicrobiota; class Verrucomicrobiia; order Palsa-1439; family Palsa-1439; genus Palsa-1439. The sequence continues at coordinate 938 of JBKQMH010000077.1, read as the reverse complement.
GAGCCTGCCTGCGGTGAGCCTGTCGAGCCCGTAGAAGGCTTCCCCCCTTGAGCGCCCCGAGTTGAACGTTTGACCTTGCGTGTTGATCTGCTCCCAGTCCCTTATTTCAAAGAACTCCAAACCACTCCGACCATACGCAATCACATATCACATGTCAAATCCTTTCTCACTGATGGAAGCCGCGGCTCCCAATCCAGCCCGTCGATCCCCGCCGCACTGTAGGGCGAGCGTCCCGCTTGCCGTCGTACCGTTGTCACGGCGCTCCCTGCTGGACCCCGCACTTCCCCTCCCACGTGCCTCAGGTCAGCACCGCAGGGTCTACAAACTCGCGCAAGGGGGGATGAGATTAAGAACGGCTACTCTAAAGGCACAAAACGTCAAGCTTGACAGCAACAAATGCACCCACGAGCGCGTATTACAAGGGGCCCTGAGTCCCGCTCCGAAGAACATTACGCTTCAAAATTCCGAAAGCGCGGTTCATTAATACGCAGCTTTCTCACGTACTCAGCCTCCAGATCTATGTGAAGTTGGTTGCACATCTTGATCAGGTAGATGAACACGTCGGCGATCTCTTCCGACAAGTCTGCTTTGACGGATGACAGCGCGAAATCGCCCCTCCTAATCTTTTTTACTAGGTTTGATACTTCTCCAGCTTCCCCATAGAGACAAACAAGCAGGTTTTCAAGTTCTCCGATATTGTCGTCGGTGATTTCGACATAAAAGCCGGGATGGCGCTGGTCAAACTCCCTTTGGATTTGCATTATCTTTTTTAGATCCATGACTATATTACCGTGATGGCCCTCCTGAGGTGTGTAGTGCTCCCCGCGAATCAAGCGGCGATTTGCTGAGTCTTTTGGGTTGATGGTTTGGGTTCAAAGGACGCTTCGAATTGCTGCGGGGTTCGATACCCGATGGCCGAGTGTGGGTAGTCTTGGTTG
>JBKQMH010000076.1:0-53012 GCA_052146795.1 Verrucomicrobiia bacterium | reverse complement strand
GGCCAGTTACATCCCCGCGATCTTGGCGGTGCGACGGACGACATCGAACGTGCTGTCGACGGCGATTACGTGGCCGGAGAGCTTCTTTTTACTGTTGGCGATGACGCGGTGGCCAGCCTCGGTTTTATCCAGGTTCACAAGCGCGGTTTGAATTGTTTTCGACAGCGCCTTGTCCAATCCGATTCGCACCACGATGGCGTCGTGAGGAATTGGGTCGGTGCGGGCTATAATCACGAGATTGTCCGACGGCATTCCGCTGGCCTTGGCGATTCCGAGAGCGGTGTCGTACGTGGCGCCCGCATCGACCCGGCCGTCCAGGACTGCGGCAATGACCTTTGGGTGGTCGCCCGCGAAAATGGTTTCCTTGAAGAAGGTGTCCGGGTTGATACCCTTTTCGACGAGCATGGCACGCGGGTAGACGTAACCGGAGGCCGATTTCGGGTCGACGAAGGCAAACCGTTTGCCTTGCAGTTCGGCCAAAGATTTTAGCCCGCTATCCTTCCGAGCCACAATGATGCCGCGATAGGTTGCGGAGCCATCGATCACCGACTGGGCGATGATCCGAATCTTCCCCCCGCGGACGGCATCCACGTAGGCGAACGGCGAGACGCTTCCGATGTCCACCTCGCCGGCCTCCATCTGCGTGCGCAGGTCCCCGTAATTTTTAGCGACATACAGAACGACCTTCTGCCCGATGGCGTCGGAAAGGTAGGCTGTCAGCGGCTCGAATTCCGCCCGCTCGGCTTCCTGCCCGAGCACGGGCGTAAACCCAAATTTCAGGTCTCTCGCCGCGACCGGACGACTCGCGAACCCGGCAACAAGAACGCAAAGAACCAACCAGACGACATGACGGCGGCGCATCATCCACCTCCAGTTATACGGTTCAGAACGACGTCGGAACGCCGCTCATCGTACGGGAATACGCGCGGACCTGTCAACCGCCGTCGCGCCAGTCCCTCTCCCCAAGCCGACGCTTGGAAGGGGGAGCATACGGTCATTTGCCCAACTCAAACGCGTCGTGGATGGCGCGGGCCGCCTTGTCGGCGTCCTTCAGGGCGATAATCACGGAGATCTTGATTTCGCTGGTGGAAATCATGTCGATATTGACGCTGTTGGCGGCGAGCGTCTCGAACATCTTCGCCGCGACGCCGGGATGCGAGCGCATACCGATACCGACCACGGAAAGTTTGGCGATCTCCGCTGTGGACGTGGCCTCGCGCGCCCCGATTGCCTTGACGACAGGCTGCAAAACTTTGATCGATTTCGCCGCCTCAGTGGATCCGACCGTGAACGAGATATCGGTGAACCCCTTTTCGCTGACGTTTTGGACAATGACGTCGATGTTGATGTTCGCGTCGGCGATGGTCTTGAACACCTTCGCGGCGATGCCGGGTTTGTCGGGCACGCCCGCGATGGTGACTTTGGCCTGGTTCTTGTCAACCGCGACGCCGCGGATGACCACATCTTCCATTTTTGCGGTTTCTTCTTTCACAATGGTTCCTGGGTTGTCGTTGAAACTGCTGCGTACCTCAAACACGACGCCAAATTTCTTGGCGAATTCCACTGAGCGGGCCTGCATCACCTTCGACCCGAGCGCGGCCAGTTCCAGCATCTCGTCATAGCTGATTTCCATTAGCTTCTTCGCGTTCGGCACGATGCGCGGGTCGGACGTGTACACGCCGTCCACATCGGTGTAAATCTGGCACAGATCGGCTTTGACGGCGGCGGCGATGGCAATCGCCGTTAAATCGCTGCCACCGCGTCCGAGCGTGGTGATCTGGCCGTCGGGCGTCTCCCCTTGAAAACCCGCGATGGTCACTATGTTGCCGTTGTCGAGAAACTCGTGGACACGCTTCGGCGTGATGTTGGCGATCTTGGCTTTCGTGTGCAGACCGTCGGTGACGATGCCCGCTTGCGCGCCTGTCAGCGACACAGCTTTTGCGCCGAGACCGTGCAACGCCATCGCCAGCAGCGCAATGGTGGTCTGCTCGCCGGTGGCCAACAGCACGTCCATCTCGCGCTCGTTTGGCTCGGGATGAACGTCCTTCGCCAGTTTGATGAGCGAATCCGTTACACCGCTCATCGCCGAGACGACGGCAACGACCTTGTTACCCGCTTGCTGCGTCGCCAGGACGCGCCGCGCTACATTCTTGATCCGTTCGGGGTTGCCGACCGATGTCCCGCCGTATTTTTGTACAATCAGTGCCATGTTCGTAAGAAATCCGACGCTCGAAAACCGGGTTGTCTTTCTATATTCTGATTACCTTCAAAACTTCATCCGCGCTGGCTTCGCAGGTGGTGGGCGAAGGCGCGTTCGCAAGAGCGGTGTCCGGATCCTTTAATCCATGTCCCGTCAATGTGATTGCCAATATCGAACCACCCGGGAAAAAACCTTTCCCCATGTATTTCCACAAGCCCGCGAGGCCGGCCGCCGACGCCGGCTCGACGAATATACCTTCTTTCGCGGCGAGTAGTTTGTACGCATCCAGTATTTCGGCGTCGCTGACCATGTCAATCAGGCCGCCCGATTCGTCACGCGCCGCTTCGGCGAGCTTCCAACTCGCAGGGTTGCCGATGCGAATGGCCGTGGCGATGGTTTCGGGCTTCTCAATCGGATGCCCGCGCACGATGGGCGCGGCGCCCTCGGCCTGAAACCCGATCATCTTCGGGGCGGAAGAAGTGATCCCGGCTTTACGATACTCTTTGTAGCCCTTCCAATAGGCGGTGATGTTTCCCGCATTTCCGACCGGCAGCAGGTGGAAGTCGGGCGCCCGGCCCAGCGCATCGCAGATTTCAAATGCGGCTGTCTTCTGGCCTTCGATTCGGTCGGGATTGATCGAGTTGACGATTTGAATACGCGAGCGCTCGCCGATTTCGCGGACAATCCGCAACGCATCATCGAAATTACCCCGCAACGCGATCACCGTTGCGCCTTCGATGAGCGCCTGGGTCAGTTTGCCCATGGCAATCGCGCCCTTGGGCAGGATCACCACGCATCTGATGCCGGCGCGCGCCGCATACGCAGCGGCGGAGGCGGACGTGTTGCCCGTGCTGGCGCAGATAACGGCCTTCGCGCCGCGTTCAACAGCCAGCGAGACGGCCACGGTCATGCCACGGTCCTTAAACGACGCGGTGGGGTTCAACCCTTCGTATTTCAGCCAGATCTGCAGGCCGCCACCGATTACCTTTTCCAGGTTGTGGGCGCGAATGAGCGGCGTGTTGCCCTCGTTGAGCGATACCACCGGCGTCTTGTCCGTGACGGGCAAGTGCTTGCGATACTGCTCGATGACTCCGCGCCAGGCGCTCATGGTCACTCGAAATTCTCCACCCGGATGACCACGGTTTTGTCTTTGACCACGTCGAGGCGATCGATCTCGGCGACCGCGTTGCGCACGGCCCGGTCTTTCGCAGTGTGCAACATGAAAATCAGCGGCACATGGTCGCTCTGGGGCTGGCCCGGTTTGGTTTCGGGCGCTTCGCGCTGCAATACCGACGAGATGCTGATGTCGGAATCCGCCAGGACCTTCGAAACCTTGGCGATGACGCCCGAGCGGTCCGCGACGGTCAGCCGCAAATAGTAGCGTGATTCGACCTCGTCGATGGTGCGCACGCGCGCGTTGAGGCGGTGCGAGACGAACGCCGGCACGCGTTGCTGGCTGCCAAACTTCAGGTTCAACGCCGCATCAGCGAGATCGGAAATCACCGCGCTCGCGGTCGCATCCGCCCCCGCGCCGCGCCCGTAAAACATCGTGTCGCCCACGACGTCGCCGCGAACGACCACACCGTTGAACACGCCGTTGACACTCGCGAGCACGTGTTTGTGGGGAATAAGCGTTGGATGCACGCGCACTTCGACGGGCGCCGAGTCCGAAGTATCCGCGCTCTTGATGACGGCCAAAAGCTTGATGGTGTAGCCGAGTTCGCGCGCAATCTGGATGTCGAACTGCGAAACGTGACGGATGCCTTCGACATACGTGTTATCGAAGCCGGTCCAGAAACCGTGCGCCAGCGAGGCGAGGATCGTTGCCTTGTGGGCGGAATCGCCGCCGTCCACGTCGAGCGACGGGTCGGCCTCGGCATAGCCCAACTTTTGCGCCTCGGCGAGGACGTCGTTGAAATCCTTGCCCTCGGCGGTCATGCGCGTGAGGATGTAATTGCAGGTGCCATTGACGATGCCGTAGATCAACGGGAAGCGATTGGCCACAAAACCTTCGCGCAACGCTTTGATGATCGGAATGCCGCCGCAGACGCTGGCTTCATAGAAAATGTTGGTGGAGTTCTTTGCCGCGGCGCCGAAGATCTCCTCGCCGTGGTGCGCGAGCAACGCTTTGTTCGCGGTGACGACGACCTTGCCACGGTTGAGCGCGTCAAGAATGAGTGTCTTCGCGAAGCCGGTCCCACCGACGAGTTCGACCACGACATGAACATCAGGGTCCTGCAACACTTTCTGGGCGTCGCCAGTCTTTTGGGACGCGGAAATCGGGAGTGATCGGAGCCGGGATTCATCCTTGTCGCAAACCCATTTGAGATTGATCCGCAGGCCCAAACGCTCGGCAATGAGGTCGGCGTTGCGGCTGAGGTGTTTGACCACCCCGCCGCCGACGACGCCGGCACCGACAAGGCCGACATTGAGTTGTTTCGCCTCACTCATGGAAGAATTCGGAGTCGCAGTGTAGCGGCAGGCGGGGAGTTTGTCTAGACCCATGCCGTGCCGTGTGGTTAGATGGTGGTATAACCCACGGGAGGCGATATGAGCAGATTCAGCAAGCCGGTGGTTGCTCTGGCGTTGGCATTGGCAATCGGTTGCGCCACACACGTGGCGGTCACGCCGACGCACCACGAAAACATGGCGGCACAGGCGAAGGTTCTGGCCATTGCGGCTCGTGATCTGGAAGACATCGTCCGTCATCAGCATGCCCAGGGCGCGGAAGAAGAGGCAACCCACGCCGTCATTGATTTCCATGCGCAGGCGGAGAACTTCGCCGGCACTGCAGAGCAATGGCAGTCCGACGACCGTGTCAGCAACGATTACGAACTGTTGATCAAAGCTTGGGTGAAGGTCAAACAGACGTTCCCGAACCTGAATGCCGACAAGCTCACGCAGGACGCCTACGGGCGCGTCCAACACGAGTGGGAAAAACTCGAACGCACTTCCGGTTACGCCGACCGCGCCTACGAGAAAAAGATCGAGCAGGGGAAGTGACAACCCACCGGCTGTCGTCCCGACCGAAGCGAAGGATTCTGGAGCAGGCTACTTGAGCCCTTTAACGAACACGGCGATGCGTTCGGCGGCTTTTTCCATGTCGGACATCGGGCCGCTATAACTGGCACGGACGTGGCCTTCGCCGCCGGGGCCGAAGGCATCGCCGGGCACAACCGCGACGCGCTGTTGTTCGAGCAACTGCACGGCGAATTCGCGCGAGGTTAGGCCGGTCTCACGAATGGACGGGAAAGCGTAGAACGCGCCGTTCGGCATGTGACAGGGCAGACCGATTTCGTTGAACGATTTCACGATATAGTTCCGACGCAGCCGGTACTGCTCGCGCATCGTGGCAATGTCGTCCATACCCTTTTGCAGGGCTTCCAGAGCCGCTTCCTGGCTGATGATTGAGGCGCAGAGCATCGAGTACTGGTGGACACGCAGCATCGCTTCCGTGAGCACCGCTGGCGCGCACGCGTAGCCAATGCGAAAGCCGGTCATGGCAAACGCCTTCGAGAACCCGTGCAGGAAAATCGTCCGTTCCTTCATCCCCGGCAACGCGGCGATGCTGCTGTGCTCGCCGGAGTAGGTCAGCTCGCTGTAAATCTCGTCGGTGATCACGAGCAGGTCGCTGTCGACACACGCACGCGCGATCTTCTCGACCTCTTCGCGGGTCAATGTCGCCCCGGTCGGGTTGCTGGGGAAATTCAATAGGATCGCCTTGGTACGTGGCGTAACCGACGCGGCGATATCCTCGGCGGTCAGCGCAAACCTGTTCTCGGCGCGGGTGCGGATCGCCTTGCCGACGCCGTGCGTCAGCCGCACGCTGGGATGATAGGAAACATAGCACGGCTCGTGGTACAGGACCTCATCGCCGGGATTGACGATGGCACGTAGGGCAATGTCCAGCGCCTCGCTCACGCCGACCGTCACGAGCACTTCGGTGTTCGGATCGTACTCGACGTGATAGTGTTCTTTCAGGTACGCACAAATCGCCCGTCGCAACTTCAGCAATCCGAAATTCGAAGTGTAACCCGTCTTGCCGTGTTCCAGAGCGAAGATCGCTGCCTCGCGGATATGCCACGGCGTAACAAAGCCCGGTTCGCCGATGCCCAGCGACACAACATTGTCCATCGACTGGACGATATCGAAGAAATCGCGGATCCCCGAGCGCGGGATACTCCGCACATGCTCGGCGACAAAATCCCGCTTCGTTTGGCGTTCGGAAGGCATAACCCAAGTATTTTAATCCACTTGGCCGCCGAATCAAGGCCGTTTGGGGGGTTAGGGGCTGATCTTCAACCGCTCGTATTCTTCGCCGCCGTCCATCATCACGCCTTGTTCCTTGTACGTCTTGAGCATGAAGTGGGTGCTGGTGGACGTGACGCCCTCGAGGGTGGCGAGTTTTTCGGCAACGAACTGGGCGACCTGGCGCAGGGAGTGGCCTTCCACGAAAATCAGCAGGTCGTAGCCGCCGGACATGAGGAAGAGGGAGGTGACTTCATCAAACTTGGCGATGCGCTTGGCGATGCGGTCGAAGCCGCCTTCGCGCTCGGGCTGGATTTTCACCTCGATCACGGCTTTGACGAGGTCGGTATCCACCTTGTCATCATTGATGACGGCTTTGTAACCGAGGATGACCTTGTCGTCTTCGTATTGCTTGATGCGTCGCTGGACTTCGTCGGCGGGAAGATTGAGCATCTTCGCCAGATCGACCGGCGTGCGCAACGCGTGTTCTTCCAGAAGTTTCAGTAGTGGATCCATAATAATAGTCGGTTCGTAACTCGAAAATGGTCGGGACGGCGAGATTCGAACTCGCGACCCCTTGCACCCCATGCAAGTGCGCTACCAGGCTGCGCTACGTCCCGACGGAATTATCACGGGCGAAGTCTACCACGGGGCGCGTGGACGGCGCAAGCACCGCGCGCTGCCCGTCGTTTGGTCAGATCAGCAGATACGCGGCAAACAGTTCGCCGAACAGGACACTGATCTCCATCAGGTACAACAGGCCCGTGGCAGACTGATTGGATTTTTGTTGCGCGCACTGTAGCACGAGCAGGCCCAGCACCATCGGCAACGCCAGGCCCCACAGGACGCGCATCAGGAAGAAAAACAGGTTTCCGTGGATCGACCACAGCGTGGGGATGAAAACCCGTGCGAGGTCGGCGTCAAAATCCCCGAGCAACAGGAGGGTGCCGAACACGACAGCGATCCGCAGACCCACAGCCACGAGAACGATTTGCGCGAACCGCAGCAGGTATTGAAAACCCAGACGCCGCATCAGCAGGTACCAATGACCCAGAATCATCGCGACAGTAACGGCGCCGAGCAACAACGTGCCGCTGATGACCCCCGCGTCAAAGAAACCGGGTGCCGTCGTGTCAATCCCGCGTGACATCAGGCTGTGTTGCCCCAACGGCATCAAGCCGAACAAGAAGCCCAGTAACCCCGATACGAGCAGCAGGAGCCTGCCCAGATCGGGCTTTTCCAAGCGAAACGCACCGAACGCCGCGGTGGCGCCGATGACCGTGAGTCCCAGGTACCGCACGTCCGCCCATGCCGACAGCAACAACCACTTGGACAGCACGAAGGCGATCGCAGCGGACAAGGCGCACAGCAGGCTGACGAACGTGAAAAAGCTCGCACGAATCTCTCGGGGGGGCAGCAAGCAGGCCATCAACAGGCTGCCGATGCTCAATTCGGTGAGGACGACGCACAAGACTTGGATGAGTTTCATCGGACCGAAAGCTCCGGTCGGAGCGGAAAACCCTCCGCTAGGAGGTTTCGACCGCGGATCACGTTCTGTAACCAGCCCAAGATCAAATCCACCGCCACAACTATTGGCCGATGTCGACCACCGAATTGTAGTTGCCGTAGGGGTCAGGCACTTGGGTCGGATTTTCGGGATCGGTGATCCATTTGCCGTCCACGATGAACTTGTACTGGTAGTGTCCAGCCGCGAGTTGCATCGTAGCGGCCCATGTCCCGTTGGGTCGCTTGCGCATGGGAGTTGCGGTGGGACTCCAATTGTTGAACTCACCCGCCAGACGGACGATGTGGGCATCCGGAGCCGTGATCGTGAATTCCACGTTGTACATGCGCACCTTCGGCGGCGATGGCGGCTTCGGCAGTATCACTGGTGGTGGCGGTGGTGGTGGCGGCGGTGGCGGAGTCGGGATTGTGGTTGTCGTCGTGGTGTGCGGAACTGGTGTCGGGGCCTGGGTCGACGTCTGCGTCGTGCGTGGCCAGAAGAAAAACGCCAGGATGCCTACGATCACCAGTACAACCACAACGGCGGTGACCACCAACGGCAGCGGAGACTTTTGTCGCACTGACTCAGGCTCGGGCGGCGGCGGCTGGAGTTCCGGATGCAAATCGACGCCGAGACGTTTGGCGGTCGCCTCGGTCTTGGCGTCCTTCAGGTCCTCCAGCAACGCGTCGTAATCCCGATACCGTAACATGATGCTCTTGTTGAGCATTTTGTTAACGACTTCCTCGGTCTTACGCGTGAGATCTGGATTCAGGTCGCGTAACAGCGGCGGTTTCTCGTTGAGCCGTTTGCCCGCCAGTTCCTCGGGCGTGTCCGCCTCGAATGGGGGATGTCCGGTCAACGTTTGGAACAGCGTGGCGCCCAGGCTGTACACGTCGCTGCGAAAATCTTCCGCCTTTTGGCCGACGCGTTCGGGGGAAATGTAATACGGCGAACCCCAGATGCCGTCCGTCGGCGCCACTTCGACATTGGCCAATTTCGACAGACCAAAATCCAAGACTTTCGCGCCCGTGTCGTTGGTGATGAAGACATTCGCGGGTTTAATGTCTCCGTGGATCATCTTGTTCTTGTAGGCGGCGCGCAACCCTTCCACGACGTCGATGGTGAGTTCCAACGCGCGCTCCTCGGGCATGGGGCCGTCCTTCTCGATGATCTCGCGGAGAGTCCGCCCCTGAAGCAGTTCCATCACGATGTAGTACTGGGCTTTCTCTTCACCGACGAAATAAATCTGGACGATATGGGGGTGGCTGATGGCAGCGGCGGAACGTGCTTCTTGAAGGAAGTCATTTAGGAACTTCGGGTCGTGCGCCAGTTCCCCACGCAGAACTTTGATGGCCACTTCGCGGTTCAATGTCGGGTCAAAGGCGCGGTAGACAGTGCCCATGCCGCCGTGGGCGATTTCTTCCAGCAGGTTAAAGTGTCCCAGCTTTGATGAATCCGGCATTGAAGCGTCGATTCTAGTTATTCTCAGGCCGTGCGCAAGCTTTGGTTGTCACCGCACTGCGCGAGATAAACCGCTCCGCCACCGCTCGTTTCGGTTTGTGTACAACCGTGTCTTGCGATACGAATCATCTTCTCGGTACAATCTAGACGTGAGAGCGATTGCAGACAACATCAAAGTGATCGATCAACGGATTCGCGCGGCTGCCGAACGGGCGGGTCGAGATCGATCCGAGATCACGCTGATTTGCGTGTGTAAAGCGATTGAACCCGACCTTGTTGAGGCCGCATTGCAGGCCGGCCAGACAATTTTCGGCGAAAGCAAAGTGCAGGAAGCGAAAGCAAAAATCCCTGTGGTATCGAGCCGGGCGCGTTGGCATTTGATCGGCCACTTGCAGACCAACAAGGCCCGCGACGCCGTGGCTCTGTTCGATGTCATCCATTCGGTGGACAGCCTGAAACTGGCGGACGAATTGAACAAGTGGTCTGACCGCGCCGGCAAGACGCAAGCGATTCTGCTCGAGGTCAACGTCTCGGGCGAAGCCAGCAAGTTTGGCTTGAAGCCGGAAGATTTGGAGTCCACCCTCAAGGCGATCAATCAGTTGCCGCGCCTGGAAGTTCGGGGGCTGATGACGGTGGCGCCGTACGCGAAAGAAGCCGCGGAGGCGCGACCGTGTTTTCGCCGGCTGCGGGAGCTTCGGGACGGGACCGGTCTACGGGACCTTTCGATGGGCATGTCCCACGATTTTGAGGTGGCCATCGAGGAAGGAGCGACCATGGTGCGCATCGGGACGGCTGTTTTTGGAGAACGAAAACGACGTGAGCCTACAGAATAAAACCATCGCGTTTATCGGTGCGGGCAACATGGGCGAAGCCTTGATCCGCGGACTGCTCGCCGGGCGGACGGTTACGCCGACGCAAATTATTGCCACCGACGTGCGCGCCGAACGACGCGACTTTTTGATGAAGACGTTTGGCGTACAGGCGATTGACGGCAACGTTCAGGCGGTGAAGGCTGCCGACATTGTGGTGCTGGCCGTGAAGCCCCAACAGGTGGGTGAAGTGCTGGCCGGTTTCAAGTCGGCCATGTCCAACCGGAAGCTGGTGGTCTCCATCGCGGCTGGCGTGACGACGGCGCGGATCGAACGCGAGCTGGGCGAGGGGACACGGGTGATGCGCGTGATGCCGAATACGCCCGCACTGGTTGGCGCGGGAGCCGCCGCAATGGCGAAGGGGACGCATGCGACTGACGATGATCTGGCGACGGCGGAATTGATCCTCGGCGCGGTCGGCGTTTGCGTGCGCGTGGAGGAGAAGTTCATCGATGCAGTGACCGCGCTCAGCGGCAGCGGCCCGGCGTATGTGTTTTACGTGATCGAAGCGATGAGCAAGGCGGGGGTCGCGGCCGGATTGGACGAATCCCTGGCGAAGAAGTTGGCGATGCAGACCGTGTACGGAGCAGCAAAGCTTTTGGTGGAAAGCGGCGAGGAACCCGAGTCATTGCGCCGCAAGGTGACCTCTCCCGGCGGCACGACCGAAGCCGCGCTGAAAGTGATGACCGAGCGCAAGCTGGCGGAGATCTTTGCCGAAGCGATGAGGGCCGCCGAAAAACGTTCGCGGGAATTGTCGGGTCCGTAGCCGGAACAAACGCGGTTGAAGTCTCGGGCGGCGTCGCTCGTCTTACGCCACCGTCCGTCCCCGGGTTGGTCGGTAGTAGAGCGGGGGACTCATAAAGCGAACAATCCATTTCTGCTCTTTTCATCCCACATTCGCCGTTGTTGTCAGGAGCGATGAAATCAAGGCTTTCGTGTACTGCATGCCGAGTGACGAACAACGACCACCCCGAACCCTTCAAAGAATGAGAAATGCTCGACTTCGCTACGAGACAGTGCTTTACTGGGTTCCGGAAACGCAATGGAACGCCAGTGAAAACTCCCGACTCTGCCGCGGCCCTTGTCCTCATTGGTCTATCACTTCTGGTTGGCAACGCCGGCGCACAGACGGAGACGAATACGTATTCCGTAGCCGGCCACTCCAACGATGGGGCGAATCCGTATGCCGGGCTGGTGCAGGGCAGCGACGGCAATTTCTACGGGACGACCGATACCGGCGGGAGGGACAGGGCCGGCACCGTGTTTCGAATCAGTCCCAGCGGCAGCTACACAAATCTGTACTCTTTTGCCGGCGGTGCCCACCACAGGGCCAATCCATATGCCGGGCTGGCGCCGGGCAGAGACGGCAATTTCTACGGGACGACCGATACCGGCGGGACGGACAGGGCCGGCACAGTGTTTCGGATTAGTCCCACCGGCAGCTACATGAATCTGTACTCCTTTGTCGGCTCCCCCAACGATGGAAGCTGTCCACAAGCCGGACTGACGCCGGGCAGCGATGGCAATTTTTATGGGACCACCCTTTACGGCGGGACGAATGGCGTGGGCACCGTGTTTCGGATCAGTCCCAGCGGCAGCCACACGAATCTGTACTCCTTTGCCGGCGGCCTCAGTGATGGGGCGAATCCATATGCCGGGCTGGTGCAGGGCAGCGATGGCAATTTCTACGGGACCACCCTTTACGGCGGGGCGAACGACAACGGCAGCGTGTTTCGGATCAGTCCCAGCGGCAGCTATATGAATCTGTACTCCTTTGGCGGCTCCCCCAACGATGGAAGCAATCCATCTGCCGGGCTGGTGCAGGGCAGCGACAGGAATTTCTACGGGACGACCGATACCGGCGGGACGAACGGCAAGGGCACCGTGTTTCGGATCAGTCCCAGCGGCGGCTACACGAATCTGTACTCCTTTGCTGTTTCCCCCAACGATGGAAGCAATCCATCTGCCGGACTGGTGCAGGGCAGCGGCGGCAATTTCTACGGGACCACCCTTTACGGCGGCGCGAATGGCAAGGGCACCGTGTTTCGGGTCAGTCCCAGCGGCAGCTTCACGAATCTGTACTCCTTTGCCGGCTCCCCCAACGATGGGGCGAATCCATATGCCGGGTTGGTGCAGGGCAGCGACAGCAATTTCTACGGGACCACCCTTTACGGCGGGACGAACAGGGCCGGCACCGTGTTTCGGATCAGTCCCAGCGGCAGCTACACGAATCTGTACTCCTTTGCCGGTGCCCCCTACGATGGAAGCATCCATATCCCGGGTTGGTGAAGGGCAGCGACGGCACCGCGTTCAAACTGACTGTGCCCGTCAATCACTCCCAGAGAAATATTTGGATCTACTGGGCCACGGGAAACAGCTATGGGGTGCGTGGCACGAAAACGTTGTGGATGCATTGTTGCCAGACCCAATAATTGAAGACGGAAAGGATTTTGAGAGCGAGGAGTCTAACCCAAAACCGGTGCATGACATGGGCAGGGCAATGGACCGTGCATTCGACAAAATTGATAAAGCTTCGCGTGGTTGACAATTGCGGGGTGAACGATTAGGTTCACCAGCCTCATGCACCAAGGCCTGAGCATCTCGGTGGTAATCCCAGCCCGCAATGAAGAGGGCGGGATTGGCCACGTCCTCGAGGGCCTTCCCGACTACGTGGATGAGATGATCGTGGTGGACAACGACTCCACGGACCGCACGGCCGAGATTGCGCGGAGCCAAGGCGCGATCACCGTCCTGGAGATGCGCCACGGATACGGTTCGGCGCTCCGCTGTGGTTTTCAGGCGGCCAAGCAGGATGTGATCGTGGCGATGGACGCCGACGGGACGTATCCGGCGGAGCAGATTGCCGAGCTCGTGGACGTTCTGCAGCGCGAGAACGCGGACTTTATCTCGTGTTCACGGTTCCCGTTGACGAACAAGGACGCCATGAGCGGGCGCAACATTTTTGGCAACCAAGTGTTGACGGTGCTGTTCGGGCTTATTTATGGCAAGTGGCTCAAGGATTCGCAGTCAGGCATGTGGGTCTTTCGTCGGCGCATCCTGCCGTTGATGCACCTGGAAGGAACCACTTGGGAGTTCAGCAGCGAGATCAAGATCGAGGCTTGCACCAACGCCCACATCAAGTTCATGGAGAGGCACATCAACTACCATCCGCGCATCGGGTATTCGCACTTCCATACGTGGCGGGGGGCCATCGCGGTGGGCATTCGCGATATCGCTTTTCTGGTCTCGCAACGGTTTGTGACGCGGCGTACGCGTCAGCGCCGGGCCTACGAGCAGTTTCTCGCCGCGTCCGGCGAGAGGACACCGGAGAACGCACCGAGGGCGGGCACATGATTCTGGTGATCGGCGGGGCGGGCTACATCGGGTCGCACATGGTCAAATGGCTCGTGCAGCGCGGGGAGGACGTGCTTGTGATGGACAATTTCGAGAAGGGCCACCGCGAAGCGGTGACGGGAGTGCGACTGGTCGAGGCGGACCTGCGCCGGCGTGAGGATCTGGACAAAGTCTTTGGCCAATATGAGATCGAATGTGTGATGCATTTTGCTGCGTACGCATCGGTGGGCGACTCTGTGCGGAATCCAGCGACCTACTATGAGAACAACGTGGCCGGATGCTACACGTTGCTGGACGCGATGCGCGCCCGAAAAATCGAGCGGATGATTTTTTCTTCTTCGGCGGCGGTGTATGGCGAACCGAATGAGATTCCGATTCCCGAGGGTCACCCGAAAGTGCCCACCAACCCGTACGGTGAGACCAAGCGCGTCATGGAAAACATGCTGCACTGGTATGACGTGGCCTACGGCATCCGTTCCATTTCCTTGCGTTATTTCAATGCCGCCGGAGCCGATCCCGAAGGGCGGATCGGCGAGGACCACGATCCTGAGGAACACCTGATCCCGGTGGCGTTATTGGCCGCGCTTGGCAAGCGGGACCAGCTGAGTGTTTTCGGCACGGATTGGCCAACACCTGACGGCACCTGCATCCGCGACTACATCCATGTGTGTGACCTGGCTGAGGCCCACCATTTGGCCATCAACGCCCTGCGAGCTGGCGCAAAGACGACCGCGTACAATCTGGGCAACGGTCAGGGCTTTTCGGTGAAGGACGTGATCCGCGTCGTGGAAGAAGTCACTGGCCACCCGGTCCCCGTCAAAGCCGCACCGCGTCGGCCGGGCGATCCTGCCAGGCTGATTGCGAGTTCTGAGCGTATTCGCCAGGAGCTTGGCTGGCGTCCGAAATATCCCCAACTCGAAGTCATCGTCCAACATGCCTGGAATTGGCGCAAAGCCAACCCGAATGGATACCAGCCCTGAGACGCAACGGCACCCGTGCAGCGCGCGAGGTTCCCTGTTGCGCCGCCGGGGCGCACTTGTGTAAGCTGCCGCCGTGAATCAGGCGGGGGCGACTGCGAATTGCCTCGCTAGAGTATCCCCTTCCAGATTCTCCACTGCTCATCAACACATTTCGCCAGCAACAGCCACAGGGGGGCCAAAATCACAAGCGCTTCCCGTTCCAGTCCGAACTCTGTACCAAGACCCAAGCCGATTGGCTCCCGTTTGGCCAGATACAACAGGAGGATGACCGCCGATTGTAACCCCCAGACCAGCACGATGTAGCACCATGGTCGTTGACGGGTGCATTTGGAGCAGCAGGCAGCCAGTGCGATCACTGGCCATAACAGATTCCACTTTGCCAACTTCACCGAATTGTACCACTCTACGGAGCCGGCTGCGATGAAGCCCAGCGCAGCGGGCAGATCGTGCCACCGGATTGTGGCCGGGCTGACGTGCGATGTCTCGGCGCTGTAGTTGATGATCCGCCGGCTGAAGATGATCCAAGGCAGTATCAAGATGAACACGAGCAGGCTAACGCCCGCCAGTTGTCCCAGGAGCTTTCTCGTCTTGGTTCCGTAGACGGATGCCATCGCCGCCGCGCCATACGCTCCGAGCACAACCATGCCTTGATGCTTCGTAAACAGGCAACCCGCCATCAGAATGCCGGACAGGACAAGCGATTCAGTCGATCGTGTGTGTATCCAGTCGAACAAGCAGAAGAAACACACCCCCGCCATCAGCATCAGCGGGACATCCGCCTGACCGCACTCGGTGTAGTGCAACAGCGCCGGCAGGGACACCATGCAGGCCGTCGTAGCCAGCGCCACCGTCCGGCTCGCGTACCGGCAGCAGGCATAGTACAGAAGTATGGCAAACGCGATGAGGTTGAGCGGGTTCAGTATCAGCATGCCAAGATCGTCCCACCGCCCGATGCAGGTGCAAACCCACGCGTACATGAACGGCCAGAGAAGCGGGTAACTGTGATTCGAGAACGAGAGGTCAGCCCGCTGGAAGTAGTCGGTATGCCGGAGCGTGTCGTGGTATAAAATCCTGGCTTTGAGTCCCCATTCCGCAATGCCATCATTGTCGTTTAGCGGAGCGAGCATACTGGTGATCAGGCGCATACCCAGACAGGCCACGATAATCATCATCAACAGCCATTCAGCCTCGGTAAATCCTGGCGCGCCCGTTTCCCGTTCTCCGCGCATTAGCCAAAATCTTGCCAGCGGTGTCTTACGCGCCAATCGGAATACCACCAGCGCACCAAGAGTCATTCCCCCAATGGCTGGGACATTCGGATGATAACCGGCCCATGACATCAGGAACATGGGAATCCCCAGCGCGACAAGGCCCAGCGGATAACAATATGCCCACCTTTCCAGCCGGCCATATCGTTCGGGAGTCCGCACGACCAAATAAAACACGCTCGCCCCTGCCGCCAGAATAATGAAAACGGCCAGTAACTCCTGAATCCAATCAGTTGTCATCTCACTCCAATACCAATCCGGGTCTTACGTCCCACCGACGACCGCCGTTTTGAAAGCTCAGCACATACGAGAATCCATTGGTCTGCAACCACTGCCACGAAGGTACTTCATCCCATGCGGCATATTCCTGGTCGGTGTTGTACCGGCGATTGCTCATGGTGACGGAGAGGGTGCGCGGGTAAAAGGAGTACACGGCATTCATATGGACAAACGCCTGCGGATGGATCAGGTAGATTTTACTGTCGATGGGGAACTGGTCGGCAATCTGTTTCAAGGTCATGCCGACACCGCACACGATGCCCCGGCGCTGCTCCAACGATTTACCCCAGAGCGACCGGGCGCGGGTGTACGGATCCATGATGCCGATGAAGAACAGCGAGATTTGTGCGAGAAACGTCAACAACACAACGGCAGCCAGACCACGTCGTGTTTTTCTTATCATCACGGACGCCAGCCCAGGTCGCGTTTTATTTAGCATCTATCCGTTCCTTTCCAAGGCTTGGGAAACCCAGGCCAGATCAGGACGGCACACCGTTTTCTTGGGTAGCGACTCCGAATTTGCGCTCCCATTTCTTCGGTGGAATTCACCAGAACGACGCAGCCTAGTTCATTCATATCCAAAGTATAGTCACTGACTGGATTTTTGCTAACAAAATTCGTCCACTTGCCTTTGGGTAGACCAAAGTGCGGCGAGGCAAGGGTGGCAAGCAGCACGTTGTCAGAATTGGCCCCGGGTTGAAGCGCGGCTTGCGCTCGTATCTTCGATGGTAGTCCGTGCGACTATCGACCAGTGGGCTTTGGCGGCGTTGGAAGAAACACTGTCCGCTTCATCGCCTGCAAGAGCGTTAGAGCGAGGGAAAACGGTGCACGCTGCCGCCCGCTCCCATCATGAAATTGCACAACCTAGTCGGCATCTCCGAAGATCTCTTCGACATGGAGGGCAGCACACCGGAGGTAACGAGAGCGCATCAAAAACCTCTGTCCCTGCATTCGAGCCCGGTTCACACGATGGGCGAGTCGACCGTCTCGGTGCAACCGCTCACCACTGGGTAATTTCGTCGTCGGGCTGGAACAGTTGCGGGAACATCCGCTTCAGTTGTTGATTGCTGAAGCGGTCGAAACCGAGGCAGCCATCGTGATCGATGGCGTGTACATCGCAGGTCGTGGAGACCTTGTGCACCAGTTGGCGAGCATTGTCCCACGCCACGATCAACTTCAGGAATTCTTCTCGCGGCGTGTCGGCGGGCATCTTCTTCGCGAGCCATGGATAGAGATGGCGCAATTGCTCCAGCGTCCACCGGTCGTACCCGTGGCAGAAGATGCCCAACCGGGCCGCCGCTTCGCAGGTGGTTTCCTCCTGCCGTGTGTTGGTGACGAGAAACTCACGGATTCTCTTGAGGGCATCCTCGCGCGTGTATTTCATTGGTTCACCGCACTTCCGTCGACTGGTTCGGTTTGTATGTCGTCAGCGCGCGTAAGTACTGGGCGCGTTCGAACGCGCTCGGATCGGGGCACCGCATCTGGCTCAAACTGCCCTTGAGCTGTTCCACGGAATCGTACCAGTGCTCTTCCATCCAGGTGGTCATTTCCTTTTCGATGACACGAATATGTCCGATCCCGCGCGCCAATAATGTCGAGCACAGCATCGTCACGTCCGCGCCCGCCATCAGCATCTTCAATACGTCCGGCGCTTGGTGGATGCCGCTGGTGGCGGCGAGGTCGGCGTCGATCCGCCCGAACAGGATGGCAACCCAGCGCATCGGCAGTCGCAGTGCCTGCGGTGTGCTCAAGATCACCGATGGCCGCACCTCGAGTTCTTCGAGGTCGATATCCGGCTGGTAAAATCGGTTGAAGAGCACCAACCCGTCCGCTCCCGCGCCGTCGAGCTGCTTGGCCACGTTCGCCATGTTGCTGAAGAACGGACTCAGCTTGACCGCCACGGGAATCGTGACGGCGTTTTTCACGGCCTTGACGATGTCGATGTACGGTTGCTCGATCGCTGCGCCACTCAGGTTCCTGTCCGTGGGTATATGGTAGATATTCAACTCCAGCGCATCGGCGCCCGCCTGCTCAATCTGCATGGCGAAATCGATCCAGCCGCCCGTCGACGCGCCGTTGAGGCTGGCGATAATCGGGATGTCCACGACCTGCTTGGCCTTGTGGATGTGATTCAAATACCCTTCCGGGCCGAGGTGGAACTGCGGCGGCTCGGGGAAGTAACTGAGCGCTTCCGCGAAGCTGTCTGTGCCCTGCGTGAGATAATGGTCCAGTTCACGGGTTTCCTGGCGCAACTGTTCCTCGAACAGCGAATAGAGCACGACCGCCGACGCCCCGGCATCCTCCAGACGTTTGATGTTGTCAACGTCTTCCGACAACGGCCCGCAGGCGGAGACGACCAACGGCGTGCGGAGTGGCAAATTCAAATAGGTTGTCCGTAGATCCATGGGTCACCTCTCATGCGGCTGGTGATGCCGCTGTTGTTGGCGATGCGGGTTGCACCCCGATTTCGGAGGGCGTCGGCTGGCCGTTCGGCTTCCACGTAGTCAGATACTCGAAGCGCCGGTAACGTCGCTCGGCATCCACCTGGCTTTGCTGGAACAACTCCTTCGCGTGCTCCGGGTTGCTCTTTAGAAGCATCTTGAACCGATTCTCCATCATCAGGAAGTCCACAACCTTCTGTTTCGGCGCTCGCGAATCGAGTTGGAGCGGGTTTTCGCCCTGCGCAGCACGGCGCGGGTCGAAGCGATAGAGCAGCCATTGACCGGAATTTACCGCCGCCTTTTGGTTTTGCATCGCGGTGGTCATGTTGATGCCGTGCGCGATGCAATGGCTGTACGCGATGATCAGCGACGGCCCCTCATAGCTCTCGGCCTCCAGAAACGCCCGCAAGGTGTGCTCGTCGCGCGCGCCCATCGCCACGCTCGCCACGTACACGTTGCCGTACGTCATCGCGATTCGCCCCAGGTCCTTCTTGACAACGGGCTTGCCGCCCGCCGCAAACTTCGCCACCGCACCGCGCGGCGTGGCCTTCGACATCTGGCCGCCCGTGTTCGAATACACTTCCGTGTCCAACACGAGAATATTCACATTGCGACCACTCGCCAGGACGTGATCGAGTCCACCAAAACCGATATCATACGCCCAGCCGTCACCGCCCATGATCCACACGCTCTTTTTCGTCAGAATGTCGGCAACCCCGAGGAGGGCGCGCGCTTCGGCGGAATCAACCCGCTGCAGCATCTTCTTCAACTCGGCGACACGCTCGCGCTGGTCGAAGATGTCGGCTTCCGTCTTCTGCTCCGCGGTGAGAATCGCTGTCACCAGCTTGTCTCCAATGATCGGCGCAAGCTTCTTCACCAACTCGGAGGCGAACTCCTTCTGCTTGTCAATCGACACACGGTAGCCAAGACCGAACTCGGCGTTGTCCTCGAACAGTGAGTTGCACCAGGCGGTGCCCCGCCCGTCCTTGTTCGTCGCCCACGGTGTTGTCGGCAGGTTGCCGCCGTAAATCGACGAACAGCCGGTGGCGTTGGCGACAAGCGCACGATCCCCGAACAATTGGCTGACCAGTTTCACATAGGGAGTTTCGCCGCACCCCGCGCACGCGCCGCTGAACTCGAACAACGGCTGCTGCAACTGCTGATGGGGGATGCTGCCCACTTTGATTCGGCGTCGGTCCATTTCGGGAATGTTGAGGAAGAAGTCCCAGTTCTTCACCTCTTGGTCGCGGATGGGTGGCTGTGCCGCCATGTTGATCGCTTTTAGACGTGGCTCGCTCTTGTTCTTGGCCGGACAAACGTCCACGCACAGCGCGCAACCCGTGCAGTCTTCAGGAGCAACCTGAATCGTGAACTTCAACCCCTTCCAATCCCGGTCGCGCGCGTCCACGGACTTGAACGTGGCCGGAGCCGATCCGAGCGTGTTCGGCTCGTACACCTTCGCCCGAATCACCGCGTGCGGACAGACCATCGCACATTTGCCGCACTGGATGCACACAACCCCATCCCAGACCGGGATCTCCAGCGCGATGTTGCGTTTTTCCCAGCGTGAGGTAGCCAGCGGGAACGTTCCGTCGCAGGGCAGCTGGCTCACGGACAGTTGATCGCCGCAGCCTGCGATCATCTCGCCGAGCACGTTACGAACGAATTGGGGCGCTTCTTTTGGCACGGGCGGCGGCAGCTCAATCTCGCTGTCAACGCGCGCCGGGACTTTCACTTCATGCAAGTGCACCAGCGTATTGTCCACGGCCTTCAGGTTCATCTGGACGATCTCTTCGCCCTTCTTACCGTAGGTTTTCTTGATGGACTGCTTGATGGCGTCGATGGCTTCCTGGCGGGGCAACACGCCCGAGATCGCGAAGAAACACACTTGCATGACGGTATTGATGCGACCCCCCATGCCGCTTTCGCGGGCGACTTTCACGGCGTCGATGACATGCATCTTCAGTTTCTTGGCAACAATGTGCTCCTGATAAACGCGCGGAAGTTTGCCCCAGATCTCCTCAGCGTTGTAGGGCGTGTTGAGCAGGAACGTGCCGCCCGGGATGGCGTCCTTAAGAATGTCATATCGCTCGACGAAAATCGGCTGATGACACGCAACGAAGTTGGCCTGGCTGACCAGATACGTCGACCGAATCGGTTCCGGCCCGAACCGCAAATGCGACACTGTCGTCGAGCCCGACTTTTTCGAGTCGTACACGAAGTAGCCCTGCGCGTAATTGTCGGTGTCTTCGCCGATGATCTTGATCGAATTCTTGTTCGCGCCCACGGTGCCGTCGGAACCAAGGCCGTAGAACACTGCGCGCACCGTGCGATCGGACTCGGTCGAGAATCCGGCATCGAAATCGAGGCTGGTGTGCGTGACGTCGTCGTTGATCCCGACTGTGAAATGGTTCTTGGGTTTGCTCGCCGCCAGATTGTCAAATACAGCCTTGACCATCGCGGGCGTGAACTCCTTGGACGACAGGCCGTAGCGTCCACCCACGACCACGGGCACGTTGCGCCCCGTCTCGCGAAGAGCCGTGATAACATCCTGGTAGAGCGGCTCGCCCGCTGCGCCGGGCTCCTTGGTGCGGTCGAGAACGGCAACGCTGGTGGCACTCGCGGGCAGGGCGGCGACAAATCGTGCCATATCGAGCGGGCGGTACAATCGCACCTTCAGCAGGCCCACGTGTTCGCCTTGTTTCGTCAGGTAGTCGACCGTCTCCTGTGCGGTTTCACAACCGGAACCCATCAACACAATCACGCGGGTTGCCTTCGGGTCTCCGTAGTAGTCAAACAGATGGTAGGCACGCCCCGTGCGTGCGGCGAACTTATCCATCGCGCGTTGCACGATGTCCGGGCAGCCGTCGTAGAACGGATTGCACGCCTCGCGGGCCTGGAAAAACACGTCGGGATTCTGCGCCGTGCCGCGCAACACCGGATGATCGGGAGACAGCGCCCGTCCGCGGTGTTCGAGCACTCGGGTGTCATCGATCAAGGCGCGCAGGTCGTCGTCGGTCAGCAGCTCGATCTTACCCACCTCGTGCGACGTGCGGAAGCCATCAAAAAAATGAAGAAACGGCACACGCGCTTCGAGTGTGGCGGCCTGCGCGATCAGCGCACAGTCGTGCGCTTCTTGCACGGAGTTGGAGCATAGCATCGCCCATCCTGTCGAGCGGGCGGCCATGACGTCGCCGTGGTCGCCGAAAATCGATAGCGCATGGGTCGCCAGGGAACGCGCCGCAATGTGGAAGACCGCTGGCGTCAGCTCGCCCGCGATCTTGAACATGTTCGGAATCATGAGCAGCAGGCCTTGCGATGCCGTGAACGTCGTCGCCAACGACCCCGTTTGCAGTGCGCCGTGAATCGCGCCCGCCGCGCCGCCTTCGCTTTGCATTTCGATGACTGACGGCACCGTGCCCCAGATATTTGGGATCCCGTACGCCGCCCATTCGTCCGCCCATTCGCCCATGGGGGACGATGGTGTGATGGGGTAGATGGCGATGACTTCGTTGGTGCGATAGGCCACGTGGCCCACCGCTTCATTGCCGTCCATGGTTACGAATTTTCGTGAATTGGTTTTCATACTGCTTTCATTTGTCGTTAGGTTCAGTTGTCAGCAAATCCGCGGTAAATCCTCACCGGTCGGCATATCAATGATCCGTTCGCCGCCGATGGTCGTGCGCAACAGCGCCACGCCCGGCGGTTTCTCGCTGACGTCGCCGATGACGCAGGCCTGTTTGCCGAGGGGATGTGCTTTCATCGCGGCGAGCACGTTCGCGGTGTCTGTCGCGCGGCAAAACACAAGCACTTTCCCTTCGTTGGCAATCGTTAACGGATCAAGCCCCAGCAAATCGCACGCGCCGCGCACTTCGCGGCCAATCGGGAGCGCATCTTCGCGTAATCGAATTCCGACGTTCGACGCCCGGGCGATGTCGCACACGGCGGCGGCGACTCCGCCCCGCGTTGGGTCGCGCATGGCGTGAACTTCGGCCCCGGTGTCCAAAATGGTTTTCACGAGCGGCCACAGCGGCGCGCAGTCGCTCACAATGTTCGTCTGAAATGCAATGCCTTCACGCCGGCTCATCACCGCAACACCATGTTCTCCAATCGGGCCGTTGATGATGATCGCGTCACCCGGCTTCACGTTGGCAGCCCCAAGTCTGGTCGAGGTCGCAATTTCCCCCAGCCCGGCCGTATTGATGTACAACCCCTCACACTTGCCGTGTTCGACGACCTTGGTGTCCCCGGTGACGATTTGTACGCCAGCTTCCCGGGCCGTTACGCTGATGGATTCAACGATGTTCTGCAGGTCGGCGAGCAACAGCCCTTCTTCAAGAATAAAACTGAGGCTCAGCCAGAGCGGTCGCGCGCCCATCACGGCCAGATCGTTGACCGTGCCGCACACGGCCAGTTTGCCGATATCTCCTCCCGGAAAGATGTAGGGTTTGACGACGTTGCTGTCGGTTGTAAAGGCGTGACGTTTGCCACCCATTACCAACACCGCACTGTCGTCCAAAGTCTTTAACAGCGGATTCTCCAGGCTGGGGAGAAACAGCTTCTCGATCAGTTCGTGCGTGAGCGAACCGCCGCCGCCATGCGCCAATAAAATCCGGTCTCGTCTCACGCCGCCACCCCCTCGTACTTGTAGTACGCCGCACATACGCCTTCCCCCGACACCATGCACGGTCCAATCGGGTGCGCCGGCGAGCATGGACGGCCAAACAGCCGACAATCCAGCGGCGTCGCGGCCCCACGCAGCACGGAACCGCAGGCACAGAGCGGGTTCACGTGCGCCTCCGGAAACGTTACGCCGAGCGCTCTCGCGGCGTCAAAGTGCGCATACTTCTCCCGGATCGCCAGCCCGCTGCCGGGGATGATGCCGAGGCCCCGCCATGCGGTATCGCAGGGTTCGAACACCTCATCCATCAGCCGTTGCGCGGCCCCGTTGCCATATTCGTCGACCGACCGGCTGTATTCGTTTTCCACTTCAGCCCGGCCCTCGGTGAGTTGCCGCAACAACATCTCGACAGACCTCAAAATGTCCCACGCTTCAAATCCGCTGACGACGCACGGAATCCGGTAGCGCTCACAAATAAATCGATAGATGTGCGCACCCGTGATGACGCTGACGTGGCCCGGACATAGGAAGCCGTCGATGCTGAGTTCCTTGTTGTGCAACAAGGCGTCCATCGCGCGCGGCATCGTTTTGTGCGCGCAAAGCACGGAAAAGTTTTGCACGCCATCGCGCGCCGCGCGCCAGATCGCCCAAGCAATGGTCGGCGCAGTCGTTTCAAAGCCGACGCCGAGGAAGACGACGTGTTTCGACGGGCATTCGCGTGCCAGCACCAGCGCGTCGCTCGGTGAATACACGATGCGCACGTTTGCGCCCGCGGCTCGCTCCCGCTCCAGTGAGGTATCGGTGCCGGGTACGCGGACCAGATCGCCAAATGTGGCGATGACGACATCGGGCCGGCCGCAAAGCTCGATGGCCGCGTCGAGGTAGCTCGGATCGGTCACGCACACCGGGCAGCCCGGCCCGGAGACAAGACGTATCTGGTTCGGCAGCAGTTGCCGCAACCCACTGCGAAATGCGGCCATCGTGTGTGTGCCACAAACTTCCATCAGCTTCACGTCGCGGCCCACCCGTTGCGACAACTCCTTGATGTTCTGCACCAAAAGTTTCACGAGATGGCCTCCTGTATGCCTGTCGCCGCGCGGATCGCTTGCAGTTCCTCGACTTCGCTCTGGTCCCACTTGTGGATCGCAAACCCCGCGTGCACGAGCACATGATCTCCCAGTCGCGGCTCCTCGATCAGCGACACATCCACCTCACGCAACGCGCCATCGACGGAAATCGTCGCGGTGGAGTTGTGCAGTTCCACGATCCGCGCTGGCACCGCTAAACACATGTCCGTTTCATCCTTTCCGCGGCGACCGCCGCCTGGCCGAGCGCGAGACCGCCATCGTTGGGTGGCACTGCGGTGTTGGTGAATACGCGGAAGTGTCGCGACTGGAGCGCTTCCACCGTGCGGCGCAACAGCAGCTCGTTCTGGAAAACTCCGCCGGAGAGCGCCACGACGTTGAGGTTACGTTGTCCGCGCAGGAACCGACAGGTATCCAGCACCGACGCGGCAATCGTGTTGTGAAACTTTGCGGAAATTTCGCCCACGGCAACACCGAGGCGACGCTGATCGAGAATGGCGCGAATGGTTGGGCCGAAATCCAGCACCCAGGGGCGATCCCCCGTTTGGACGGCAAATGGATATCGGTCAGTCACCCGCGGATCGGCGATGGACTCCAACCGAATCGCCGCCTGCGCCTCATAAGTTGTCACATCGCACAAGCCGAGAATTGCTGCTACCGCGTCGAAGAGGCGTCCCGCGCTGGAGGTCAATGGGGAGTTAAAACCTGTCGCGATCATTTTCTGCACGAGGCGGCGTTTTGCCGGTGAAAATTTCCGCAACGCCGCTTCGTTGAGTCCTTCAGCGGTCAGCACGCTCGCGGCCATGCGCCACGGCTCTTCGACGCCCTTGTCACCGCCGGGCAGCCGATAGTGTTTGAAATGGGCCACGCGTTCGAAGTCACAGCGGTCGGCCACCATGAATTCACCGCCCCAAATTGTGTCGTCGGTCCCGTAGCCCGTCCCGTCGAGCGCGACACCAATCACAGGTTCGTGCAAATCATGTTCGGCCATCACGCTGGCGATGTGGGCATGATGATGTTGCACGCCGATCTTGTGCGGGATCGGCGAACGGGTGGCAAACCGCGTCGAAAGGTAGCCGGGGTGCAGGTCGTGCGCGATCACCTGCGGCTCAATTCGCATCAACTGTTTCCACGATTCGATCTCGGATGAGAAATAATCGTAAGTCTTGAAATCCTTCAGGTCGCCGATGTGCTGGGACAGAAACGCATGGCCATCACGCACCAGGCAGAAGGTGTTTTTCAGTTCGCCTCCGACCGCAAGAAGGTGCGGCGTACCTGGCGCAGCGATCCGAATCGGATTCGGCACATAGCCGCGGGCGCGCCGCGAAAACTGGCGTTGACCATTCACCACACGCAGTACCGAATCGTCACATTTGTGGACGATGGGGCGATTGTGCGTGAGGGCCGCATCCGCAATCGAGCCGAGCAGTGTGGGCAATTCAGCTTCGTCACTGATGATCGGCTCGTCTGTGAGATTGCCGCTGGTCATCACCAGGGCATCGAAATCTCGAAGCAACAAGTGATGGAGCGGCGTGTACGGCAGAAACGCGCCGACGGTGTTGGTGTCGGGAGAAATGTCGCTGGCGAGACGCTTTCCGGCTGGCTTGCGCGTCAGCAAGACGATGGGGCGCGCCGCGCTCAACAGTTCCGCTTCTTCCGCCTCATTGACTGCGCAAAGTTGCTTTACCGTGGCGATGTTGCGGAACATCACGGCGAGCGGTTTGTGCGGGCGATACTTGCGGCGGCGGAGGCGTGCGACAGACTCCGCGCTTGTGGCATCGCAGGCGAGGTGGTAGCCGCCAACACCCTTGATTGCCAGGATCCGGCCGCGACGAAGCAGTTCCTTCGTCTTCGCCAAATCAGTGTCGTCGCTGGCGGTTCCACCGGCCACGCGAAGCTGCAACCGCGGACCGCAGTGTTCGCAGGCATTGGGTTGCGCGTGGAATCGTCGGTTAAGCGGGTTGTGATACTCACGCCCGCAGCGGGCACACATTGTGAACTGCGTCATCGATGTCTTGGCCCGGTCATAGGGCAGGTCGCGGATGATGGTGAATCGCGGACCGCAATTCGTGCAGTTGGTGAATGCGTACCCACAACGGCAGTTCTTCGCGTCGAGAATGTCCTTCAGGCAGTCGTCACAGGTGGCGAGGTCGGGCGAGATATGCACCGTCGCCTGGCCCTGCTGCTCGGACTCAATGACCTCGAAGTTGCGGTAGCCTTTCGTGCCGAGCACCTCCGTCTTGATGTCGGCGATGACGGCCTGCTGTGGTGGCCCCTGCGTGAGGCATTCGAAGAAGGCGCCGACTTTGCTGTCATCACCCTCGACTTCGAGTGTCACCCCGTGCGGGCCGTTGCAGACGAAACCGCACAAACCGAATCGCGTGGCATAGCGATAGACCGTGGGCCGAAAACCAACGCCCTGGACGCGACCAACAACCTTCGCGCGCACGCGGGTTTTCATCCCCGGACGACTCCTTCGTGGTGCTGTCGGTGCGGATGCTGGTGAGGCTGGATGATGCCCGCGAGATCGTCGTGGCTGTGCGTGTGGGGCTCGAAGTGCAGTTCGCCGGCACATACATGCTCGATCCAATGCACCCACTCCTCGATGCCGCCGGATGTCTTGCACGATACCTGAAAGAAGGCCGCGTCGTGATTGAGCTGGCGGAAATCGCAGCGGAACTGGTCAAAGTCGAAATTGGTGTA
Source organism: Verrucomicrobiia bacterium (assembly GCA_052146795.1). Classification (GTDB taxonomy): domain Bacteria; phylum Verrucomicrobiota; class Verrucomicrobiia; order Palsa-1439; family Palsa-1439; genus Palsa-1439. The sequence continues at coordinate 25,999 of JBKQMH010000076.1, read as the reverse complement.
CGGTATCAAATCCGTTTTGTTCAGCACGAGCGCGCCGATCTCGTGGAAGAGCAGGGGATATTTCGCCGGCTTGTCGTGGCCTTCGGTCACGCTGAGGATGCCGACCTTCACGGTCTCGCCAAGATCAAACTCGGCGGGACACGCGATATTGCCGACGTTCTCGATGAACAGCAGATCGATCTCATCCAAGTTCAATTCGACGAGACCTCGCTGCACCAGCGGCGCTTCCAAGTGGCACGCGCCTCCTGTGAGCAGTTGCACAACGGGCACGCCGAGTTTCTCGATGCGCTCGGAGTCGCGTGTGGTGGCGATGTCACCTTCGAGCACCGCGATGCGATAGCGGTCATCGAGAAGCGGGATCGTTTGTTCCAGCAACGATGTTTTGCCGGCGCCGGGCGAACTGATGAGATTGATGGCGGTAATGTGCTTGGCCGCCAGTTGCTCGCGGATTCGCGAGGCGACCTGGTCATTCGCTTCCAGCACGTTACGCAGAATTTTGACGTTCATAATCCACTGTTTAGTGAGTTAGCACTGCTAATGCCACGGCGTTTGGCTGTTCTATAATCGCCTATGCAGCAATTAGTTGCACAATTTTATCGGCGGGATGGATGGCCAAGGCCAGCGACACGCTGTCACTGTCAGCCTGTGGTCACGACAACTTGTCAAACGCGCTGGTCCGACAGAGTACGCCGTGTCGATCAATTCCCATCTCGCGACTGTAAAGCGGCCAGCGTTCGGACCAAAGTTGCTTCCGCGAAGGGCTGCGCGGCCACGGGAACAAGCAGACCGAGCCGGCGGTAGAAATCCGTCAGCGGCGCCGTACTTTTCTCGTAGACTTCCATACGAACGCGTACCGACTCCGGCCGGTCATCTTCACGCTGCACGAGTGGTCCACCACATTGATTGCAAATGCCTTCCTTTTTCGGGGGGCGTCCCGTCACATGGTACACGGCCTTGCACGCGTTGCAGGTGCGCCGTCCCGCTAGGCGCGCGACAATTTCATCAATGGGCAATTCGAAATTCAAGACCGCGTCGAGCGCGAGATTCTGTTTCCGCAAGAGAGCCTGCAAGGCCTCCGCTTGTGCCACCGTTCGCGGAAAACCGTCGAGGAGGAAACCGCCACGACAGCGCAGGCAGTTCACGCGCTCGCCCACCATCTGTAGCACCGTGGCGTCAGGAACCAGATCGCCACGCCGCATGTATTCCAAGGCGGCAGACATCGCGGGACTGCGTTCATCTTCCCCGAGGAATTTTGTGGTACGGAAGATGTCGCCTGTGGAAAGATGACAGGCACCGAGTCGCTGCGTGAGGAGTTCGGCCTGGGTTCCCTTGCCGACACCGGGCGCGCCCAGCAACACGAGTCTCCACGGGCGCGCGACATTCGGCGGTATCGCTTCACACGGGAAGGCCGGGCCTTTCAGCCAGGCAGAACGGTCACGTATGGTTACCATAAACTCCTTCAACAGCGGGATCGATCTCACCCAATGGCAGAGACACTCGCCATCTCTCTTTCGATTTCAAGGCTCACGAGTTGCAATTCATCTCCGCGCACCAACTCGGAGCCGGTTTCACCGCATCGCGGACATTCGAACCAGTGCTCCTCAACCGCGAACTCCACGTCACATTTGCGACACCGCGCCGACGCGTTGACCTGTTCGACGTGCAGTTGCGCGCCCGCCAATGGTGAGTCCCGGGTGGCGGCTTCGAAGCAGTGTTCGAGCGTCGACGGTTCGATCAGCCGCAACACGCCAACGCGCACGAGAGCTGACTTCAGTCGCGCATTCGAATGGCGACGCAACTCCTCGCGAATGGTTCGCACGATTTCCTCGGCGATGGATAATTCATGCATGCGCGACCGGTTCCCTTTTCCCCGGTTCGGTTTGCCCCGGTATCGACAACAGTTCCTCGATCTGGTGCACCACGTCACGCGCGGCGCGCTCGGTCGCCGGCGACAGTGTTGTGCCGAAGTTGAAATCAGAGCCGCGGATGCTGAACAGAATCCCGCGGGGCGCCCGGCCGAAGAGCGTCTGCGCCAAAGCCAGGAGATCGCTCGGTGTCAGATAGTGCGCCACCGCGTGGCTGCGAAAACAGGTTTGGACGACCGTTACGGCGATTGGCTGCGGACTTTGCGGGACGGCGGCATCGACGAATATCACCTCGTCGAAGCCCGTGATCAGTTCGGCGTGATCCACGTCGAGTTGGTGTGAAGTCTGCAACTCGACGTTCGGCAACCCCAATTCCTGCAGGCTCTCCAGGACGAACCAGCCGACACCATCATCCATGCGACTGCGATTGCCGTAACCGAGCACGAGCGTTTTCATGGTTAGCTTCCATCGCGCTGGAGCGTGTGCAGGACATGACCGCTGGCGTCCACCAACTCCACGCGCATCGGCATCTGGCCGACGGCGTGAGTCGAACATGAGAGGCAAGGGTCATAGCAGCGGATCGCAGCCTCGACACGGTTGAGCATGCCCTCCTGCAGCTTGTTAGCATGGACGTACTTCTGCGCGACGGCTTTCACCGCGTGGTTCATCGCCAGATTATTGTGACCGGTGGCGACAATGAGGTTGACCTTCTCGACGCGCCCGCCGCTGTCCACCCAATAATGGTGGAACAACGTGCCACGCGGCGCTTCGATGACGCCGACGCCCTGCTCGTGGGCCGGCCGCGCGCTTACCAGGGTCTCCGTGCTGCAGATGTCACGGTCTTCCAGCAGTTGCTCGATGTGTTCGAGCGCGTATATGACTTCGATGAGCCGTGCCCAATGGTAGTAAAACGAACTGTGCCGTGGCGAAGCGCCCGGCGAGCGCCATTCCTCAAGTTCGTGGTTCGCCAACGGAGTGGAAATGTGATCGGCGATGTTGAGGCGCGCGAGCGGCCCAACCCGATACATTCCGTCCGGGTAGCCCAGAGACTTGATGAATGGGAATTTCAAGTACGACCAGTCTTCGGTTGTTTCGGCGATGACATCGAGATACCCGCCCGGGTTGATCTGGTCTTCGAGGATGTAGCCCTTCGTGTCGCAGAACCGGAGCTTCCCGTCGTAATGTTCGAGGGCACCGTCGGGTTGCACCAACCCCATGAAATTGGAGTCGAAACTTGCGAATTCCCCGACCTCTTGTTGATGGTCCGATTGATACTTCTTCAGCAAGTCGAGCGCGAATGTTGCATGCCGGACGGCCTCGGGCAGGCCGGCGAGCATTTCGTCGCGTTCCGCGATCGTCAGCGCTTTGTTCACGCCACCGGGCACGGGGAAATCCGCGTGGATTTTGCGTCCACCCGTGAGCTTGATGACCTCCTGGCCAAACTTGCGAAGTCGGATCCCGCGCCGGGCGATATCCGGATGTTGCTGGATGAGGCCGATGATATTGCGTGAGGCCGGGTCGCTATCGAACCCCAGTAACAAATCCGGTGCGCTCAGATGGAAGAAACTCAATGCGTGCGATTGCGTCAGTTGGCCCATGTGCAACAATTCGCGCAACAGTTTCGCGGGGCGCGGGATGTCCACGCCCAGGATCGCATCGCAGGCTTTCGCGCTGGCGAGCAGATGGCTCACGGGACAAATCCCGCAGATGCGGGCGGTAATCTGCGGCATTTCGGCGAAGAACCGTCCCTCGCAAAATTTCTCGAACCCGCGGAATTCGACTACATGGAACCGCGTGTCCGCGACGTTGCCCGCGTCGTCGAGATGGATCGAGATCTTCGCGTGCCCCTCGATGCGGGTGACGGGATTGATCGTAATGGTTTTGGAATTGGTCTCAGTCATAACGCATATTGGCCGGGGTCCATTTGGGTTGGCGACCCGCGAGCAACTCCGTGAGGGCGTACCAAATCGCATCGGCGTCGGGCGGGCAGCCGGGGATGTGGGCGTCCACTTTCACGAATTCCTGGATTGGTCGCACGGTGGCGAACATTCTCGGGATTTCGGGCGAATTCGGAACATCCCCGGCCTGGGTGCTTTCCGACTCGACATAGCCGCGCTCCAACACGTCCGCCAATTTCTGCCGGTTGCGCAATGCGGGGATATTGCCGGTGAGCGCACAATCGCCCAGGGCGATGAGCACCTTGCATCGCGCGCGCATCGTGCGCAGGACGTGCTCATTGTCTTCATTGCAGACCGCACCCTCGACGATGCCCACATCCACCTCCGGAATTTCCTTCAGGTCGGTGATCGGGCTGGCGGTGAACTCGACGAGCCCGGCCAGGTCCATCAGCCGTTCGTCCAAATCCAGGAACGACATGTGGCAACCCGAACAACCGCCGAGCCACGCGGTCGCCACTTTGATTTTCGGTTTATCGCTCACGCAAAAACGGTCTCCAGAACTGTGTTGTCCTCGCGCGCTTCACCGCTGGGGGCCAACGCCGCCCGCAGAGGTAGTGCGCGTCCTTCGAAATTCGTGACGGAGCCGTTTTTCTCGCACCAGATCGCCGACGGGAGGACGACCCGGGCAAGGTCCGTCAATGCCGACTCGTAACTCGCCTGCACCGCGACGCAGTCGATTTGCTCCATCAGGGCGCGCACATGCGGCTCCTTCAACAACCGCGCGCCGCCATCCGGTTCGTCGCTGGCGACGATGTGGAGGAAGTTCACCGGCTGCACGCCGAGCCACGTGGAAATATCTTCGACAGGCTCGACACCACCCGCGGCCAGGGCCAGGCCGTTCGTGCTGGTGGGCAACTGAATCGGGGCGAGCATTTCTCCGCCATTGCTCGAGGATGTGAGCACCTTGGTCAGGCGTTCCAGAATCGTCACCCCCACGGCCGTCATCGCGGCGGCCCCATAGATCAATACCGGGCGTTTCGCGCTCCCGAGCACTTCGCCGACCCGATTCCAGAACTTACGTTCGAGGCTTACGACGGGGGAGGAAATATCCGCGTAGACGTCGAGATCGCTGCGGCGAGAATGCAGGATCACCAATTTGACACCGCGTTTTCGGACGGCGGTACGGATCCTGGCGGCGATGACTCCCTGGTCACGGCTCGGCTGTGCGCCGACGAGGATAATCGCATCCGTGTCATCCAAACGTTTCATGGCATCCGTCGAGAATTCGGGCGACGTGCACAGCGCCGATTCCTTGACCGCGACAAACATGCCGATCCGATCAAAGTGGGACCTGATCGTCTGCAACGTGCGAATCGTTTCGTTCGTCACCCGCGGCGAAATCAGCATCGCATTCTGCCAGTCGTTCGATCCGCTGATCAATGTTTTGATGGTACGGACCGCGTCGCCCCACGAGGTGCGCGTCAACTGGCCATCCCGCCGCACCATGGGCCGCAGGATGCGCGGGCGCGGTTCGATCCATGTTTCGTAGCGGCCGCGGCGACAGAGATGCCCCCGGCTGACCGGTGACTCGGTATCCCCAAACACATCCACGATTCGATTGTCTTTCGTGTACACGACCAATCCGCAACCCACCGGGCATTCGGTACAGGTCGTGCGCACCTGTTGACACCGACTCAGCGGGCCGTGGAACGCGGCGGACTTGTCAAACAACGCTCCTGTCGGACACGCCGCCACGCAGGCGCCACAGGACGTACAGGTGGTTGACGCACCGAACATGACATTCAGGTCGATGACGACGCGGTTTTTGACACCGCGGTTGGAGATATCGAGGGTGTGGACACCTTCGATCTCGTCGCAGGTGCGCACGCAACGGGTGCAGAGAATGCAGCGGTTGTGGTCCAGCCCGAAGTATTGGCCGGAAACGTCAACGGGCAGCACCGGGTACAAGTAGGAGTAGCGGACCGAATCGATGCCGAACCCGTAGGCTTGTTGCTGCAGGTCGCAGTCGCCTTTGTTCATGGGGCAGATCGGGCAGAAGTGATTGCGCTCGCTGAAGAGCAACTCCAGCGTTGTGCGGCGCAGATGCTGAAGGTGGGCGCTGTTGGTGGTGACCACGCTGCCGTCGGTCGCCGGGGTTGCACACGATGGCACGACTTTCGGGCTGCCCTGGATTTCGACGATACACATGCGGCACCCGCCCCATGGCGAGAGGTGCTTGAGGTAACAGAGCGTCGGGATGTAAATCTGGTTTTCCGTGGCGATCTGCAGGATCGTCTGTCCGGCGTTGCCCTCGCAGCGCCGGCCGTCAATCGTAACCGTGATTTTTTTCTGCGCGATCATAAATGTCACCGTCGCTCAGTGAGCGTGCTCCCCGTTGCCGGCTTTGATGTCGCAGCGCAGGCAGCGCAACGCTTCTCCCCGAGCCTGCCATTCCGTAAACGTCGGGGAGACATCCACATATTTGCCGCGCCGTTCCTCGACGGACAGCACCCGCGTCGGGGTGCGCGAGCCACCCTGGCCGGGGGGCGGCACGGTGTGGCTGCACTCGAACTTCGGCCACAGCTCCTCGAAGCGGTCCAAGCCCGTCAACTGCCGGTCGATCATCTCCGCCGCTTTCTTGCCGTAGCCCATTGCGGTGGACACGTTGGCGGCGCCGGTGATGTAGTCGCCACCGGCGAACACCTTCGGGTGGCTGGTTCGGAGCGTCCACGGATCGACTTTGAGCGAGCCCCAGGGGGTCAGTTCGAGGCCGAGAGTTTTGGTCAACGCCCTGTCCTGTTTCTCGCCGATGGCTTTGAGGATCGTGTCGCACTCGACCACATAGGTGTCCTTCGTGACCACCGGGGAACGGCGGCCACGCGAATCGAATTCGCCGGGCACGGTCCGGGCGACTTCCATACCGGTAATGCAGCCGTTTTGGTCGGTGACGATGCGAACGGGCGCAGCCATCGTGATGAGCTTGACGCCTTCCTGGAGCGCTTGTTCGGTCTCTTCGCGAATCGCCGGCATGTCTTCGCGGGAACGCCGATAGACGATCGTCACGTCCGCGCCGATGCGCAACGCAGTGCGCGCGGCATCGATCGCGGAATTGCCGCCGCCGACGACGGTGACCTTCCGTCCGATCTTCGGTTCGCGGCCACACGCCTTCTCGTTGAGGAACGCCAGCGACGAATATACGCCGTTGGCCTCCTCGCCGGGTATGCCGAGCGGTTGCTCCTCACCCGTGCCCAGCGCGAGGAACACGGCGTCGTTGGTCTCGGTCAGCGCGTTGAGTGTGAGCTGTTTGCCGAGCGCGGCGTTGAACTTGAACTGCACGCCCGCGCCGCGGATGAACGCGATTTCCTTGTTTACGACGGTCTTCGGCAGACGGTACTCCGGCAACGCGTAGTGGAGCAGGCCGCCGGCGTCCGGAGCCTTTTCGCACACCGTGACCGTGTGGCCTGCAACGCGAGGTAAAACGCCGCGGTCAGCCCGGCGGGACCGGCGCCGATAATGGCGACGCTCTGACCGGTCGGACGCTTCTTACGTTTGAGGATGCGCTGCAGCACTTTCTCGGCGGCGCCGGTCTGGTACATGATGTCGCCGATGTATCGGTGAGTGTCGCGCATGTTGACGGACGCGTCGGCGCCGGCCCGGCGACATCGGCTTTCGCACGGATGCTCGCAGACGCGACCGGTCGTAGACGGCAACGGATTGTCCATCACGACCTGCTCGAACGCGTCGTCGATCCGTTCCTCCTTGAGCAACTGGAGGAAGGCGGGGATGTTCATGTGCAACGGACAGCTGTTCTCGCAGGGCGAGAGCTGCAATGCGCCGCAAACACCGGCGACGCAACGGTGCTCGCGGATGTGCTGTTCGTATTCGTCGCGGAAATTTGCGAGGGTCGTCAGCACCGGGTTCGGGGCGGTCTGGCCCAGGCCGCAGAGGCTGGCATTTTTGACCACGACGGCGAGCTGTTCGAGCCGGTCGAGATCCTCGAGCTCGGCTTCGCCCCGGCAGATGCGATCGAGGATGTTGAACATCTGCTTCGTGCCGACGCGGCACGGGGGACATTTTCCACAGGATTCGTCGCAGCAAAACTCCATGAAGAACCGCGCGACATCCACCATGCACGAGTCTTCATCCATCACCACCATGCCCCCGGAGCCCATGATCGAGCCAAGTTTTTGTAGCGATTCGTAATCCACGGGTATATCGAGATGCTGTTCGGTAATGACGCCGCCGGACGGACCGCCCGTTTGCACGGCCTTGAACCTCTTGCCGTTCGGGATGCCGCCCCCGACTTCAAAAATCATTTCCCGCAGTGTCGTGCCAAACGGCAGTTCGGCAACCCCGGTGTTGTTGATCTTACCCGCGAAGCAGAAGACCTTCGTGCCCTTCGTCTTCTCGGTGCCGATCGAGGCGAACCACTCTGCGCCTTTGAGGATGATCGGGCGGATCGTGGCCCACGTTTCGACGTTATTGATGTTGGTCGGCTTGCCCCAGAGGCCGCGTTGCGCGGGAAAGGGTGGGCGGGGTTGTGGCTGACCGCGCCGGCCTTCCACCGAACGCATCAGAGCCGTTTCCTCGCCGCAGACGAACGCGCCCGCGCCGATGCGGACTTCCACATCGAAATCGAAGCCCGCTTCCAGGATGTTTCGGCCAAGAAGCCCGTACTGATAGGCTTGTTCGATCGCGATGTGCAGGCGCTTGACGGCGAGGCCGTACTCGGCGCGGATATAAATGAAACCCCGGTTGGAGCCCATGGCATACGCGCCGATGGCCATGCCTTCGAGCACGCTGAACGGGTCGCCTTCGAGGACGGAGCGATTCATGAACGCGCCGGGGTCGCCCTCATCCGCATTGCAAACGACGTACTTGGGCAAATCCGGGGCCTGACGCATGATCTCCCACTTCTTGCCTGTCGGGAAACCCGCGCCCCCGCGGCCGCGCAGGCCACTGGCCTTAATTTCGGCGATCACCTGCTCGGGTTTCATGGTGGTCAACACTTTGCCGAGCGCCGTGAACCCGTCGCGGGCGATGTACTCCTCGATGTTTTCGGGGTCGATGATGCCGCAGTTGTCGCGGACGATGCGGATCTGACGGTTGAAGAATGCGAAGTCCGCCTGCGTGGCCATCAGCGTGTGCGTCTCCGGATCTTCGGGAAGCAACTTCGTGTACGGGCGGCCTTTCAAGAAATGTTCTTCGACGAGCTTCGGCACGTCGGCCGCCTGGACATTCTTGTAGAACGTGCCATCGGGATGCACGAGCGACACGGGGCCGAGATCGCAACGGCCCATGCAGCCCGTTTCGACCACCTCGATCTCGTGCTCGAGCCCCCGCTTCTTCAACTCGGCCAACAGCGCGTCACGCGTCCGGAAGCTGCCGTTGCTGGTGCAGCCGGTACCGGTACAAAGGAGGATGTGCGTGCGAATCATCTATTTTGCCTGCTCCGGTTCCTTTTTCTTGCCCACCGTGAGGCCGTCCACGACCTTTCCCTTCTGCAGGTGTTCGGCGACGATCTTGCGCGCGCCATCGGGACTGACGTTTGCGTAGGTCACTTTTTGGCCGTCTTTCTCCTCGACGCGGATCACGGGTTCGGCATCGACCAGGCCGATTTCGCCCGTGACGGCGACCTCGACGTTCTCGATGCCGCGTTTGTCGAGTTCGTCGAGGAGGGTGGCCATGACGTCGCGCGCGCCGGCGGCGATGCCACTGGTGCCCATGCTGAACACAACGCGGTATTTCTTGTTGCCTTCACGCAGCGCGACTTGCCGCTGCGCCTTTTCCTTGAGTTTCTTGAGTTCGTCGAGGTTCATGGCATTTCCCTTCCTGTGAGTTGAAATGGAATCTCTTGTTGCCAGACAGATAATGGAGTTGGATGTCCACATCGGGATTCACGGCGCACAAGGCGAAGATTGTCGCGTTGAGATCACCGAGTGGCGGGCGGTCCACGTGCGACAGGCGCATGGAAGCGGTCACGCCCGTCCCCTTGCCGGGGGCGGATTGAACGTGGAACACGCCGTCGCACATCTCGGATGTCTGGCGGAGTAACGCGAGACCCAGACCGATGGGTTTCTTGCGACGCGCTTTCGTGGAAGCATTCCTCGCCAAAACGTCACGCAGCGTTTTCTCGTCCATCCCCCGCCCGTTGTCGCGGATGCGAATGAGCAACTGGTCGTGGACCGCATCTTCGATCACTGTGATGCGCACCACGGTGGCGCCGGCAGCCAGCGAGTTCATACCGATGTCGAGAATGTTCAGCGAGAGTTGGTCAAACATATTTCTTCAACTCCTTCTGACAAAATCGTGGAACTTTGTCGGGCAAAAGCTTGCCGTACACGTCGTCGCCAATGGAGATCGCGGGCGCCAACGCGCACGCGCCCATGCAGCGCGCCGTTTGCAGGCTGAACAAACCATCCTTCGTGGTCTCGCCCTCCTGAATGTCGAGTTGCTGCATCAACCGCTCGAGGATCGCCTGCCCGCCGCGGACGTGGCACGCCGTGCCGCGGCAGACCAGGATTTGATGTTTGCCACGCGGGACGACGGAGAAAAAGTTGTAGAACGTCGTGACGCCGTACACATGCGCCAACGGCAGCTTCATCGCCGAGGCGATGTACCGAAGCACGTCCGGCGCGAGATAACCGAAACTATGCTGGGCGGCGTGGAGCACCTGGATGAGCGCGGTCGGCTCGAACTTGTAATGCTGCAAGGTCTGGTCGAGCGCTGTAAAACGCTGGTCGCCGCTCGGGTGGTGCGGCAGCAACGGAGCCGTGGATCCGCTGACGACGTGGGTCTGTGGAAGCGGCGTCGTCGAGTTTGTCGGGGAAGCAAGGAGCTCACTCACGGGCGGGCTCTCCTCGTAATCCAGCCTCCCAAAGTTTCCCGGCGGCTTCATACGTCGTGAGTGGCGTGGTCAGCAGGGCAATGCCATCCTCTTCCGCCTCGGCGATGATTTCGGCGCAGGGCTTGCGGCCGCAGGTGAAGAGGACGACGGCAATATCCTTTGTGGCGGCAACGGATACGACGTTGCGGTGCGTCTGGATGGTAAGCCAAATTGTGCCCGGCTCGGCATGGGCGAGCACGTCGCTGAGCAAATCGGAGATGTAACAGCCCGTCAACGTTTCCGGCAGCTTGTCGGTGAGCGGTTCGGCTCGAAGCGCGGTCATCAGTGGATGGACTTGAACCAATGTTGGCGTTTTCATGCGGTGACTCCTGCTTTGTGGAGATGGATTTCGGAGCGCAACGTCGTTCCACGCTTGTTGTCCGAAGTAATCTCCAATTTATCCGAGCAACGTTTGATGTTCGGCAATCCCATGCCGGCTCCGAACCCGAGTTCGCGCGGCAGCCGTCCGGCGGTCGACCAGCCTTCCTGCATCGCCTGGTCGACGTTCTCGATGCCCGGACCGATGTCGACCGCTTCAATGCACACCTTGTCAGGGTCAATGGTCGCGGTAATCTCGCCGCCGAGCGTGTGGATGATGATATTCGTCTCCGCCTCGTAGGCGACCACGGCCGCGCGCCGCCGAATCTCCGGGGCGATCCCGCGGTCGCGCAACACCTGGCGCATTCGCTGGGAAAGCTTCCCCGCGCTATCGTAATCACCCGTGCGCACGTGGGCGCGCACGACGACCCGGTCGGCGGCCTCGTCCGCCACGCGTTCCGCGCGCCAGGCGGCCTCCTGTGCCAGGGCTTCGTCGGCGCGACGCTCGAGGTGCTGCATCAGACAGTCCGTGATGTCGCCCCGGGTGAGGACACCAACCAAGCGGTCGTTTCCATCGAGCACCGGAAAACGGCCGAACTCGTGTCGGTCAAACTCGGCCACGGCGCGCACGAGGGAGAAATGGTCACGCAGGGTGATCACGTTGCGGGCCATGTGTTGTTCGGCGCGGTCGTCGATGTAGCCTTTGTCGAGCGCGCGGATGATGTCTTCAATACTGACGAGGCCGAGCAGAGTCCCACCGTCGCTGATCGGCACACCGGAGATGCGCCGCGCTTTCATGAGATGTTGAACCGCGCGCAAGGTATCGGTCGGCGCGGCGGTGATGGGCGGTTTGCTCATGGCGTCACGCACGCGCAATTCGTAGACGAGGATTTGCGCGACCGAGATTTTCCGCGCCTCGCCCGCGCGACCATCAGAAAGAGTGGCGGGCACGATCTGCATCGCCAGCCTCCTAGGGCCCGTGCGCGTCCGGGGCGAGCGCGATGCGCACATCGGCCACATGTGCGCCCTTGCCCTGGGCATGGACGATGAGAGGGTTGATGTCCAGTTCGGTGATCTCGGGGAAATCAACGGTGAGTTGCGAGAGCCGCTCCAGACATTCGGCGATTGCTTCGGTGTCAGCCGGAGGTTGACCGCGAAAACTGTCGAACACCTTGGCAGCGCGGATCGACTTGATCATATTGCGGGCGCCGAGTTCGCGGATCGGCGCCAACCGGAAGCTGACATCCTTGAGGACCTCGACGTACGTGCCGCCCAAGCCAAACATGATGATGTGGCCGAAGGCCGGATCCTTGCTGATGCCGAGGATGACCTCGACGCCCTTGCTGGCCATGGCTTGTATCTCCACACCGAGGAGCCGCGCACTGGGTAGTTTTTGTTTCACCCCGTTTGTGATTTTATTATAACCAGCACGGGCTTCCTCGGGCGTGGAAATGTTGAGCAATACGCCACCGACATCGAGCTTGTGGACGACGTCGGGGGAGGCAATCTTCATGGCGACGGGTCCGCCGATTTTTTGGAACCACGCGACGGCTTCGTCTTCGCTTTTGGCGAGGGCGTGTTGGAGAAGCGGGAAGCCATAGGCTTTCAACACGGCGAGCGCCTCGGCTTCCGGCAGGAACGTGCGGCCTTCGCCGCGGGCCTTCGCGAATATCTGTGTCACCGCCTGGCGATCGACTTCGAAGCGGCGTTCTCCCGTGCGCGGCCGCTGCAGCCACTGCGTGTACCGGTACATGGCCGCGAGCGAGCGGGCCGCGTTTTCGGGGAACTCGTAGTTCGGGACACCGTGTTGCTCGAGAATTCGCACGCCCGCGGATACGTCCACGTGGCCGAGGAAGGAGGCGAGTACCGGCTTCTTGCTGGCTGGCGCGATTTCACCGATTGTGCGCGCGATGGCTTCGATGTCGGTCATCGATTGGGGCGTGAGCAAAACCACCAACCCGTCAACGTTCGGATCGCCGAGGACAGCTTCGAGCGCAGCTGTATAACGATCGCACGTGGCGTCTCCGACGACGTCGACGGGGTTGGAAAAGTTCGCGGTCGGTGGCAGCTTCGCCTTGAGGGACTCGAGTGTCTCGGGTCGCAGTTTGGCGAGCTCGAGCCCATGACGGATGGAGGCATCGGTGGCCATGATGCCGGGTCCACCCGCGTTGGTGACGATGGCGAAGCGGTTGCCTTTGGGCAACGGCTGGCGTGAGAACCCGACCGCGAAGTCGAAGAGTTCTTCCACAGTATCGACGCGCAGGATGCCGGCCTGCGCGAAAATGGCGTCGTAGACGGCGTCACTCCCGGCGAGAGCGCCGGTGTGAGAACGGGCGGCGGCCGCGCCCTGCGTGGTCCGCCCAGATTTGATGGCCAGTATCGGTTTGCGGTGTGCGAGTTCGCCCGTGATCTCGCGAGCCAGTTCAATAAAGGCGCGGCCGTCAACCAAGGTTTCCAGGTACATCAAAATGACATCGGTACTGTCGTCATTGGCCAGGTAACGCAGCAGATCGATTTCGGTGACGTCGGCCTTGTTGCCGACGCTGATAAATTTCGAGAACCCAATGTCGCGACCGCGGGCATAGTCGAGGATGCCCGCGCAAAGAGCGCCGCTTTGGGACAGGAAGGCGATGTTGCCGTGCTTCGGCATGCAGCGGGCAAAGCTGGCATTCAGCAAGATGTCGGCGTCGGTGTTGATCACACCCAGGCAATTTGGCCCGACCAGAGCGATGTCATACTTGCGGGCCACCTTGATGGCTCGTTGCTCCAACGCGGCGCCTTCCGGACCAATTTCCTTGAATCCCGCCGTGACGATAACGGCACCACGGACGCCCTTCTGGCCGCACTCTTCCAAGACCTGCGGCACGGTGGTGGAAGGAACCATGATCAGCGCGAGATCGATGTCATCGGGAATCTCGCCGACGTTCGTATAGGCATGCACGCCGGCAATCGATGCTGCTTTTGGATTGACCGGATACAACGTTCCGCCGTAACCGCTGAGGAGGATGTTCCGAAACAGGTCATGCCCGACCGTGCCCACGCGATTCGATGCGCCGATGACAGCCACCGAGTTCGGACGGAAAATGGCTTCGAGGCGGCTGCCGTTCGACACTTTCGCCGGCGCAGGTTTCGACGGTACAACTGTGTCTTGTAGGGTCTGCGTCATTGCCTGACTGCTGACTTAGCAACGCCCTTGCCAGTTTCCCAAGCCGTCAGGATGGATCACGCAACAGCCTTGTTTTGCGATAGTTACGGTGTGAAAGAATTCACAATCCAGGGAACAGGGGCGATCATTTCGAGGACAAACTGTCAACTTGCAGGGGGAATCCCGACACATTGTCACGCCACAATAGTGACCGTATCGGGCGCCACGCGGTTTGGCTCAGCGCTTCGTCGCGCAACGTGCGTGCGCAAGGGCGATCATGGGGAATCCCCCGCCATAGACGATGCACTTGTCGCCCTTACACTTCTCGCAGTGGGAAGGGCGTTCCATTTCGACTTCCCACGCTAGCGGATCGCCATTCGACCGCGGACGGAAGCCAACGTCTTCAAATAAGCGCAACGCCACCGGGTTGGAGCCCGTCACAAAGAGCCAGACGTACTGGAGGTCAAGTCGTTTGCAGCCAAAATTAAGCGTTCCGAGCAACAGCTTCTTTCCGAAGCCGTACCCGCGGTAGTCTTGATGAAGGAATATCGCCAGCTCCGCTTCCGTTTTTCGTTGCGAGGGACACAACATGCAATGGCCGACGACGCGCCCGCCCACTTCCACGACGAATTGAAAGAAGCCAAGCTCGGCAAGTTGTGTGAGCCACTTCCTGATCTGCGACGTCGAGCGCGGTGGCAGGCCTTGGAACTCGCCTTTGGGCTCAAACTCCTCATACATCGCGACGAGGTGTTCGTAATCCTGGTTCGCCATCTTCCGCAACAAGGCTTCCACAGTTGCGTCTTGTAGCACAGCCGATACCAAGTCGTGGTGCCGACCGAAAGCCTTCCCAAGATGTTGCTATGGCGGCACAATGAGAGATGAGGACCAACAACGGATTTAAGATGTTGGCGAACATGGCTGCCATATTGTCATTCAACTCGTGTGGACCTGCGCCCTGCGAATTCTCCTACGTACCTATCGCTTAATCACTTGGCCAAGTTGCGTCCCGCTCGGCACGCGCGTAGCTGGGTATAATCCCACAAGCGTAAACTAAAGGCGATTGATGGGCATATCCTTGGTCTGGCAGGTTTTTTTGATTGCGCTGCTGACGGATCTCGCAACCGGTCTGGGAGCGGTGCCGTTCGCATTCACCCGTACATTGTCGAAGAGGTGGGAGGGGATTTCCTGCGCCATCGCGGGCGGCATGATGATTTCGGCTTCGGTATTCAGCCTTGCGGAACAAGGACTGCGTCAGGGCAGCGTCTGGTCCATCGTGCTCGGTATGCTGGGGGGGGCAACGTTCTTTTGGCTCACGGCGCTGCTTCTGGCGGATAACAAATGGCATATTGCCGATCTTAGCACGCAGGACTCGAAACAGGCCGTCCTGATCGTCACGGCGATGTTTGTGCACAGCATTCCCGAAGGGATCGCCATCGGGGTGGGGTATGCGACAGGCGATCTGCGCTTTGGTTTGCTCCTGGCGATCGCGATCGCCGTGCACAACATTCCGGAAGGCATCGCCGTCTCCGTGCCGTTGCGCACAAAGGGAGTTTCGGCGCTGAAGTGCGCCGCTTGGGCGATCTTTACCAGCGTCCCGCAGCCATTGTTTGCCGTGCCGGCGTTCCTGCTCGTGTCGGTGTTTCACCCGTTGCTGCCGTTCGGTCTCGGATTCGCGGGCGGCGCGATGATTTTTCTGGTTGCCGCCGAATTGATGCCCGAGAGCGCCGCCAACTGCTCGAAATCGGAGAATGCGTGGGGGTTCATGTTCGGATTCGTGCTGATGCTCTTGTTCACTTCCGGTCTCGGTCTGTAGATAGATCGTATGCGGCTGCACATGGGGTGAGGCTGGCCCCTGAGCGGACGGCTTGGACGAGGATGGCGATGTTGAGGCCGCCACCTACTACCATGTCTGGCCCGGTGCGGTAGGAAACGGGTGAGCCAAGCGCGTACGCTCACGCGTTCTGGAAGCCCGATTTATCTTGACGGTCGGGCTGACCCTGTGCTGTAATCCGCCCCGTTGGCGAGACGATGAGGCTGGTGTCACGTTCGCATTTCCTCTTTGCTTTCCCTCCAGAATCGTAGGGAACACTGACGTTCGACGCATCGTACGGGTCGTACCGTATAGCGGTTCATCACAACGCAACGCTACACCTGTCCACCGTTACCGGACTGCCCCACCGTCCACTTTTTGTTGAGAAGAACCAACCAGAAACGAGTTTCAAAGGAGCACCATGAACATCCATCGCCTGACGTTGATTGCCGTTGTCCTCTCCGCTCTGACCCTATTGCCTTCGCGCTCGGCGCAGGCCCAAACGGTCTATATTGGAAATAGCTTAAGCGTCTCCAACGGCACTTCGGATACCAGCCCACCCCTGGTCATTCTGGGCGAATACAGCCCCGCGGGGCCGTTGGGTTCCTCGTCAATAATCCTGTCCAACGGAACCATTCAGGACGTGAAGTTTTACGGACAGAACTGGAATTTCAAATTGTGTGCGCTGTCCAAGCTCGCGACCGGGCCTGGTGCCAACGAGCAGACCTTCCAAGTCGTCGCCGGCGAGACTTTAATCGGCTCCGCCTCCGAACCCGGCACGCAGACCGTTGCCGTTTCCGGTTTCCCCGTGCAGGCGGGAGACTTGCTGGCATTTTACGGGTACGGGCCCTACTACCCGGAGAGTTCGAACGACGCCGTCAATAGCGACGCGACGTACGAGGATTCCTCCGATCCCGGTTCCTTTACGGCCAGCCTGCCGCCAGTCGGCCCCGGGACAGAATTCATCGTGGGGGTCTACCCCGACACGAACGCGAATTACGAATACATCCCGAATTCCTTCTCGAACCAGGGCCGGACATACGCCATCGGTGTGGATGTTTCGTTGACATCGCAATCGGTGACGTCGCTACCGGTCTACCAAGTCACGCAAGCCGGGGCCACCTATGCACAGGCCACGAACCTGGCGCATTTGCTGAATATCCCTATTAACCAGTTGGTATGGAGCAATGGTCTGGCGTCGTACGTCGACCCGACGAATCTGCTGTATGTTCCCATGGTGCCGTTCACCAACGCCGCCGTCATTAGCAACCTCACCGCCCAGAGCTATAACCCGTCAACGAACCCGCTTGTCTTTCAGGCGTTCAACATCGGCGCGTTGACCAATCAGCCGGTGTACAGCACCAGCGCCGCCGTGAACTCGTTCAGCAACGCCCTGGCCGGTGCGGGACTTCTACCCGCTGTCGGTTTTGCGCAGCCGGTCGTAAACAATCCAGTTTTCACCCTTTTTGCGTCCAACTCCAGCCAGATCGTCGCCCAGCATGACCTGGACACTTACGTTACATACGCGTTTTCGCTCGACAACGGCTATCCGCTGATCGGTCCCGGATCAGTGGTGGCCGTGACCTATGGTCCCACCGGCAATGTCACGTCCCTGCGGTACTCCGCCCGCCAGTTCGAGCCGGGGCCATCGGTGCCGGTTATCTCGGCAGCCGTGGCCAGCAACCGCGCCGCGAGCCTGTTGCCGGCCAACGCGCAGATTAGCATGCGCTTGGCGTACGTTGCGCCACCGTTGGTTGTCTTGAACCCAACAAACATCATCCCGTGGTATGTGTTCGTTGGCAGCTTCAGCGTGTCGAACCCGGTGACTGGCTCCATTACCACGGCCTACACCCCGACCGAGATATTCCCGGCCACCGACGACACGAACTACGTTCCCGTGATCAATCTCTCGGCCAGCGCGCCGGGCATGACACAGGTAGTGGCCAGCGCCTCAGCCAACGGCGGCTCGCCCCCCTATGCCTACTCGTGGACCGGGTCAGACCCCGGCATCTCGACCAATACAGGTGCCTCGATCACCTACACGCCCCGGGCTGAGGTCATACCGCCGCCCATCACAATTTATCAACCGACCAATGGCATGGTCAGTGTACTCTGGCCGTATCCGTCCACCGGGTTCGTCCTCGAATCCACCACGGACCTCGTGACGGGCGAATGGAGTGCGGTCGGCTCCACGGTGGAGACCAACAGCGGGCTCAACGTCGTCACGATCCCGGTCACGAACAACAACCTGTTCTTCCGCTTGCAGTGTACCCAAGTACCCACGACCGAAAGCGTGGGCGTAACCGTAACCGATGCCAATGGCGTGCAGGTTTCGACCAACCTAACCACTGCAGTCCTGGCCGAGCCGCTTCCGCTTACCGTATCCACCGACGCGGATTTCGCCGTCGAAGACCCATTCCAAACGGGGCAATGGAAGGGGGAATTCGGATCTAGTTCACAGCAACAGCAGTATTATCATGTGGGTATGAGTTCACAACCGGGCGACTACCTGCAGGGTTCCGGATGTTTCAGCGAGTTTTTGGGTAGCTTCCCCCACGAGCGTCTTATTTCCTTTTGCGAATATCTGGGCGCAGAAGCTATACAACCCGCACAAATGTGTGGCTCTCCTCCGACGATGTATCTTCAAGCGAGTGTGAGTAAGGTAGGGGTCAACACGGCAAGCTTGGTGGCGTACGTCGGCGGATATGGAACGCCAAATGGATTTGGCTTCGTGTGGCCTCAAGCCGCCCAGAATGGAACGTCAACAAACTTCCTGGAGCTGCTCGACCCCGGCGTTAATATGACCGCCGCCTACTACGATTATAATGACAGTTGCACCTATTACGACGTCAACTTGGGCCCGTACTACGTCGGCCTGGGCAGCCAGTTCGGGGGCGGCCTGTTCCCGTCATGGTTAAACGGAGCGGGTAACGGGGTCGTATACCAGTTGTGCTGGTTGGTTTTCGACTGTCCGGGCGTGATGCATGAGGGTTCGGGTAAAACTGGCGATTGGTATGCCCCGCAACGCTGGGGCGGCGCATTCAATGGACCCCACATGATGCTCGGCTGGGATGGGGCAACCCCTGTGCAACTAAAAGTCCTACATGGTGGCGCATCCATAACCTATAGTGACTATAGTCAGGCCAGCGCGTTCGTGGGCAACATTGCACAGGGGATGTCTCTCGTGCCGGCTTGGTGGGAAGGTTGGATCGATGGTGGGGACTTGATTGACGGTGGCCTGAATGTTACCGCCACCCCTAACGCGATGGGACCGGTGGACCAGTATGGCAATACTGGCTACGCCGATGATTGGCCGAGCTCGCCCTTCGACACCGGCGGCAGGCTGACTCCTAGCGTCGCACCGGCAATCTACCCGCCATTCCTGCACTGGTGGTTCGTTAACGGAGGGAACCCTGTAACGTACATTCCATAGTGAAATTGATGTGCCGGCGAGCTTCGGGCACGTCCATCACACGTTGCGGCCGCCTGGCTGAAAAGATGTCGGTCCGGGACGCCAACAATACGAGCGCAGCCGTGAGGATCGAATGGCAACGAAACAACAATACCAACTGCCTCGTTCACGACTCGGTGAACTGACCTGCGGCTGCGCTCCCTTTCCCTGCGTCGGGACAAGTTCAGGCCGCCGGTGCGAGCGGAGTGGATAGCGCCTTGGCCCACCCCGCTGGCGTAAACTGCTTGATCTCCGGGATCTTCGCCAATGGTACAAGATATCGATGCGCTCCAAACTCAAGCCTGCGCGATGCAGGCGCTTACGCGTTGACATCCTGTCAGTGCGTTCGTAGGGTTGAGTTGCAATGGCCCCCACGGAACGTGAGCAACGGCTGAAGTTTCTCGGGTTGACGCCGCGCGATGCCGAATCGCTGCGGGCGTTACGCCCGTTGTTTGAAACGCACGTCGTGGCGATTGAAGATGTGTTCTACGAAGAATTGCTCGCGTTTCCCGAAACGGCCCGATTACTAAGCGACCATACGACCGTCGAGCGTTTGAAAAGGCTCCAGCGCGATTATCTCATGCGCATCACCGACGGGGTGTTCGACGCCGCGTATTTCGAGGACCGCTTGCGCATCGGAAAGACGCACGAGCGCGTGGGGCTGAGTCCCCGCTGGTACCTGTTGGGGTACAACATCTACTTCAGGTTATTCGTCCCTCTTATTCGCGGGTTCTTCGCGAACGATCCCGATCGCGCGGCCGAATCGATCATCGCGTTGGAAAAGGTGTTCATGCTCGATGCGTCCCTGGCGATGGACGCGTACATCGCCAGCGACCGCTACCGCCATTTGCAGCAGCTCGAAAGCATCGTCAATGATTCCGCTGATGTGATTTTCGCACTCGATGTGGAGAACCACATCCGCTCGTGGAACCGGGCCGCCGAGGGCGTATTCGGCTGGCGCGCCGAGGAGATTGTCGGCAAGCCGCTGGCAATGATCGTGCCGCCCGAAGTTCTCAAGATGGGCGAATTGCAGCGCATTGAACGCGAGATTGCCCGCGACGGGCACTGTCACTTGGAAACGGTCCGGCTGTCCAAGGACGGCCAGCGAGTACCGGTGGAGGTCAGCGTCTCGCTGCTGCGCGATCCGCAGGGACGCTCGATTGGCCGGTCGGCGATTCTCCGCGACATTACCGAGCGGAAGCGGCTGGAGGAAGACAAGCTGCGGGCCGAGCGGCTGGCGGTGATTGGGGCGATGTCGGCGCGACTGGCACACGAAATCCGCAATCCGCTCAGTTCGATCACGCTGAACATCGATCTGGTGGGGGATGAAATCGAGACGCTGGCGAAGGAGCGGGCCGGGGCTGCCGACGAAGCGCGGTCACTGTTGCGGTCGATTGACTCGGAGGTCCGGCGCATCCAGCGGGTGACGGAAGACTATTTGCAGTTCGCGCGCATGCCCAAGCCGCGACGGGCGCGGATCTCGCTAAATGAGGCGATCTCCCAGGGAATTTCGTTCATGGAGTCCCTGTTTGCCGCGACCGGGGTGAAGGTCGAGACCGACCTGAATGAATCGCTGCCCGCCATCAACGGTGACGAAGGCCAGTTGTGGCAGGCGGTCCTGAACCTCGTGCGCAACGCGATCGAGGCGATGCCCAATGGCGGCACGCTGACGGTACGCACGGCGCGAGTACGGTCCGGCATAGCCCTGACGATTTCCGACACGGGCAAAGGAATGACGGAAGAAGAGCGCCAGCAGATTTTCAAGCCGTTTTTCAGTACGAAACCGAGCGGCACGGGCCTGGGGCTACCGTTGGTACAACAAGTCGTCGCCGAACACGGCGGGACGATTCGTTGCGAAA
The DNA here is from genome assembly GCA_052146795.1 of Verrucomicrobiia bacterium. GTDB lineage: Bacteria > Verrucomicrobiota > Verrucomicrobiia > Palsa-1439 > Palsa-1439 > Palsa-1439. The sequence goes on along the minus strand of JBKQMH010000076.1, from coordinate 4,767 downwards.
GCGCGCCCGGCCAGGGCACCACCTTCAGCATTGAACTACCGTGTGTCGAGGAGTCCATCCATGCCCCGAAGAGCTGAGATACTGTTGATTGACGATGAGGAAGCGCTGTGCGCGGCGGCGGAGAAAATTCTCGCCAAAGAGGGCTACCATGTCACGTCGCTCAACACCGCCACGGATGGCCTGGCGAGATTCGAGAGCGAAGGCGCGGATCTGCTCATTACCGATCTGATGCTGCCGGACCTGGAGGGCATCCAGGTGCTGAAGCGCGCCAAGGAAATCCGTCCGACCGTCGAGGTCATCGTCATCACCGGGCATGGCACGGTCGAGAAGGCCGTCGAGGCGATGCGGCTCGGGGCGTACGATTTCATCGAGAAGCCACTCGACCGCACCGCGTTGGTGAAAGCGGTGAGCAAGGCCGTCGAGAAGCAGCGGCTCGCGGAAGAGAACCGGCGATTGCGCGAGGAATTGCAGCAACAGCGGAGCGAAGACGCGCTGATTGGCAACAGCGACCCGATGGTGGCCGTCAAGAAACTTATCCGCCAAATCGCGCCGACGGATGTCAGTGTACTCATCCAGGGCGAGAGCGGCTCCGGCAAGGAAGTTGTCGCCGACGTGATCCATAACCTCAGCCAGCGACGCGACAATGCCATCGTTAAAATCAGCTGTGCGGCGATTCCCGAGACGCTGCTCGAGAGCGAGTTGTTCGGCTATGAGCGCGGGGCGTTCACGGGCGCGGCGGGTTCCAAGCCCGGGAAGTTCGAACTGGCCGATGGCGGCACGTTGTTTCTCGATGAGATCGCGGAGATGAGCCCGCAATTGCAGGCGAAGCTGCTGCGCGTGTTGCAGGACGGCCGCTTTCAGCGCCTCGGCAGCGTCAAGGATGTGCAGGTGGACGTCCGCGTGATCAGCGCGACGCACGTGGACATTCGCAAGGCGATTGCGGAAGGGGAATTTCGCGAGGACCTGTTCTACCGGCTGAACGTGGTGAACGTCCAGCTGCCGTCGCTGCGGCAGCGGGCCGACGACATTCCGTTGCTGGCGGAACATTTCCTGAAGAAGTACGCGACACGGATGCAGAAAAACGTGCACGCCATCGCGCCTGCGGCCCTGGAGCAACTGGTCAGTCACCCATGGCCGGGCAACGTTCGTGAGTTGGAAAACTCCGTGCAGCGCGCGATTGTCGTCGCGTCGGGCGACACCATCCAGATGTTCCAGCTGAACCCTCCGCCCTCGATGAGTGCCGGTGGAGAATCACTTGGGCCATCGATCACAATTCCCATTGGTTTGCCGATGGCGGAAGCCGAGGACCGGATCATTGCCGCCGCGCTTAATCAGTGCGGCGGCGACAAGGAGAAGGCAGCGAAACTTCTCGGTATCTCGTCTCGGACGCTTTATCGGCGGTTCTCGAAGCCAGAAGCCTGAGCGGTGCCGTGTGTCAAGTTGTCGCCGCATGGCGTGTGCGGCTGACAAGCTGGCAGGCAGGGCGACATCTTCCGGGTTTGTCAGGAAATTCACAACAATCTTTACATCAACTGGTTGCGCAAATGGCGTCCCGAATGGCATTCACGGTGCTATTCCGCCAAGGGTGAGGGAAGCCGACAAACAGACAAGCATTTTATTGGTGGATGACGATGTCGAGGTACTGAAGGCGCTCAAGAAGGTGTTGGAGAAGGACGGGTTCGAGGTCCTCCCGTATCCTGACGCGCCCAGCGCGATGCAATTCATCAACGACACGAAGAAGCGGTTCGACCTTGTCATCACCGATGTCTCCATGCCGGGGATGACCGGCACGGCGTTTCTCAACGCCGTCAAGGCGGCGTTTCCCAAGGTGCCGGTGATCATAATCACCGCGTTCGGTGATTGGGGTCAGTACATGGAAACGATCCGCAACGGCGCCTGTGAATACCTCAACAAGCCGCTCGACAAAACCGAACTTCTTTCGTCGGTGCATCGGGCATTGAAGGCCGGCACTCCCGAAGCGCGCGTGTAGCGCGGGCGCGCCATCGACGCTTGTCTGACACGTAGCCGCACGGTTGCCATCTGCTGATGGTATCTCGCGGACTCGGCTTGGAGTGCGCAAAAATCAGGTTATCAGCGCAGGCTAAAGCCTGCGACTACAGGGCCAACCCGGCAGCAGCCTCGATCAAGATCTCGCGCTCGATTGCAGCACGCGCAACTGAAGAAGTTCCGAGACGGTTTCGATATCCCCGACGGTGGTCCATTGACCGAGGCTGAATCGCACCGCGCCGCAGCCGACTTTTTCCGGCACACCCATCGCCCGCAGCACGAATGACATTTCGCGGCTTTGGGAGTGACAGGCGGAACCGGTGGACGCGGCGACTTCGGGGATTTTCTTCAACAATTCCTGGCCGAACTGGCCTTCGATGCTGACGTTGAGGGTGTTGGGCACGCGTTCGGTGGGGTGGCCGTTGAGATGCAGGCGATGGCCGAACATTTTCTTCAAATTGTCGTGGAGATGATCGCGCATCGCGAGGGAATGACCCCAGCGCGAGTCCAGTTCCTTGGCGGCGAGTTCACAGGCTTTGCCGAGGGCGACGATGAGCGGGACGTTCTCCGTGCCGGCGCGGCGGCCGGATTCGTGGCCGGCGCCATGAACCAGCGGTTCCAATTGCACGCCGCTGCGAATGTACAGCGCGCCGACGCCCTTGGGCGCATAAAACTTGTGCCCGGCAATGCTCAACAGGTCGACTTTCAGATCGTCCACGAGCGTCGGGATTTTGCCGACGGATTGCGCGGCGTCGGTGTGCATCAGGATGCCGCTAGAACGCGCCAGTTGGCCGATGGCTTCGATGGGCTCGATGGTGCCGACCTCGTTGTTGGCGTGCATGATCGAAATCAGGATCGTGGTCGGACGAATCGCGGCTTCCACATCCGAAACCTTCACCGTGCCGTAACGGTCAACGGGCAGGTAGGTGACGAAGAAGCCGAGGCGCTCGAGAAACTTGCAGGGACTGTGGATGGCGGGGTGCTCAATCTGCGTCGTGATGATGTGGTAGCCTTTTTCACGCAAGGTGAACGCCACGCCCTTGATTGCGGCGTTGTTGGATTCGCTGCCGCCACTGGTGAAGACAACCTCGTCGGCGTGACAACCGAGGAGTGCGGCGACCTGGTCGCGGGCGTTTTCGACGGCGGTTTTGGCGTGCTCGCCGTAGGCGTGGAGGCTGGACGGATTGCCAAACTCCTCATGCAGGAACGGCGCCATCGACTCCGCCACTCGCGGGTCAACAGGTGTCGTCGCGTTATAATCCAGATAGACCATGTCGTAGATTAGTTTAGCAACGCCGGTGCCACCGCGGCAAGTTTCCATGCAATGCTTTGCGCCGGCGGCAGTTTCGGCAGTCGGTATCTCCGCGTATGGGTATCACACTTGTGTCAGGTTGTCAGGTGGGGCTGCGGCTTGCTGACGGAGTGACAGCGGGGAGGCTGGCGTTTCAAGCTGCTGCGATTCGTTTCGCCGCAGCTTGTCGCGATGGTTTTTCTGCTTTCCTTGGGGTTCGATCGGCGGTGTAATGGGATTCGCACGCCAGACCGATGGGGGAGGGAAGACGTGAATGGATCGATGACGGAGAAGTCAGTCTCACTTTGCGCGTTGCGGTGGTCGGCAAGGGTATTGAGCATCATCGCTGTCGGTATCGTGCTGTTGTTTGCCTTTGGGGAAGGATTGAACCTGTCGCAATTCACTCCACGGGAGCTGCTACTGTTTGTGTTCTTCCCGCTGGGAGTTTGTCTGGGGATGGTTCTGGCTTGGCGGTGGGAAGGCTTGGGCGGAGGCATCACGATGGCGAGCCTAGCCGCGTTTTATGTGGTGAACCGCCTCTCGTCGTCCGGTTTTCCAAGGGGCTTCGCTTTTGTCGCGTTCGCAGTGCCGGGTCTTCTGTTTCTTCTGTGCTGGCTGTGGACACGCTTAACAATCAAGCAGCACAGCGTCTGAATAGGATCGGGTACACTGTATGAGTTCACGGATCAACGGTTCCTGGCACCAGCAGCATCCGATGCCGAAGAAGCCGACGTTGGAGCAACGGGTGGATTGGCATCTGGCCCACGCGAAAGCGTGTGGTTGCCGCGAAATTCCGAAGACGGTAATGGCCGAGCTGCGTCGTCGCGGGCGAGCCGGTTGGCGATCGCAGGGTAGGCGACGATGCGTCCCATGAATGTTCTCACTACAGATCATCCGATGACAACAAAACCATCGGGCGGAATGCAAACTTTAACAATCGTGTTTGCCGTTATCGCGCTGCTGTTGTTCGTTGGGGCTGGATTCGCCTGGCACTGTGGATGGGTTCAAGAACATTTGTGCAAACCGGTATTGCAGAAGCCCATTCGATTTGGGGATGGCTTTTCTTTGACCTCCTCATTCTCCGTGGCCTACCCGCACTATTATTGGGTGGAAGTTGTCTGTCCGAGGGCAAATTCATCTCCGTCTCAGGGGGAAGACGTTGCTTCCGTTCTTTCCAGGCAGCTACCTGTCAAGTTCACCATCATCTGCGATGGAGTGACTGTTGCCGAGGGCGATTCTCCCGGGGAAAAGAGCCGAGTTTGCTCTGCCGCCGAAGACACACGCATCATTACCGATTTCAAAGGTGAACCCGGCAGGTGCTACGAGCTTTCGTTTAAAACCATCGGTGCGAATCCCACACTTGATGCGACCCAACCGAGTCTTCGCATCAGTTCGCTCTGTTCGGCTGATGCCAATCTGTATCATATGGTTTTTTCCGATACCACACCGGCCTTGATCATTGCTGGGGT
>JBKQMH010000075.1:0-2974 GCA_052146795.1 Verrucomicrobiia bacterium | reverse complement strand
GCAGCACCAATACGGGCAGGAACTCCACCTCGTAGCGGATGGTCGTGCTGATGAAGAACAAAGCGGGCAACACGCAAGTCCCAACCAGCAAGGCCACCGCCGTCACAAACCAGCGCAAGGCTGAGGCTGTCGGTCGCGACCAGCCCCGCCACGCCAGCGGCGCGGCTAGCGCCAACCATACCAGCGGAATGTTGGTCAGGACACCGAAGGGAGTCTCAACCGCCCCGTGGCCCGCTGGCACGGGTGGCAACGCGATTTCCCCCACAAAGGGAAACCGACTGCTCCAGCGCACCGGCTCCAAAAAATAGACCCGGAAATTGAACCACAAATACTGCAGGTTGAAGAACTGCCGCGTGACCTGCCGCTCCCCGGCCAACTGGTAGCGTATGCCGAATTCGAGCGGGCTACCGAATCGCAAGGCATTGTAGAGCATCAGTCCCAATCCGATGAACGTGAAGGGGCCGATGGCCGCGACCAACAGCGTCCAAACACGCCGCCCCTCGCGCGACGCCTGAATTACCGGCACCAATAGGATGACGGCACCGAGCAGCAAGGTCGGTCGCGCCCCCACGGCCAGCCCGTACGCTGCGCTGGCCGCCGCCAGCCACCAACACCGCCGCTCCGGCTCGTGCAGGGCGCACCAGATTGCCCCCAGTGACAGCATCGTCAGCATGTACCCGCAACTGATCGCCACTTCGTAAACCGAGGACCGCGGCAACATCACCGGCACGCCTGTCGCCAAGCCGAGCGCCAGCGCGCCGGCCAGCACCACCCAGACGCTCACTTTGGAGAAGTAGCGCCGCCAGAGCGCGCACAGCAGCCCCACGCTGACCAGAAAGCCGACAACGCAAAAAATTACTACCGCGTCATTTTGAGGCAGATAGCGACCGGTCAGCGCCACATAAGGCCAGAACAGCACCAAGGCCGGTGTCACCCCGAAATAGAGGTATAACTTCCCTTTGTAATAACTCGTGTCCCCCACTTCGGGATAGGAAGCATGCGCGCTCGGATCGTAGGGGTCGGGAAGCTGCGCAAGCCCGGGCGGCACCTCTTTTTTCAGGCTGAGCTGACCCGCACGAAAACCCTGCACCAACAAATTGTAGTAATCGTCAGCCGCATTCGGATGCCCCCGTTCGAACATGCCCGGTTGGACCACATGCGCGTACACCCCGATGACCAATGCGCACGCTACGGCCAGTGAAATCCGTGCGTTTTTCATCGTGCCACACCGACAAGCCCCGTGTCGCGCTGTCGCAAAAACATCATCTGCCTGACGACATTTTATACACTTCTCCAGTCGAACACACGCGCTTTGTAGAGCGAGGAACCGTAAGGACTTGTCCGCTGTCTACACACGCGGGACACGCGACATTAGTGCACAGCCCCCCTGGAACGCTGTGGGCCTCGAGAGTCCACCCCATCAGCAGGAATTCCCCACTTGCGCCTTCGCAAATTGACTGCCCGCGCAGGACTCGGACCTAATACGACCAGCCCATTTCATCCCACTAACCATTAACCCATTTTCTATTGAAGTTACGGAGCGCGGGGCGGCGCGGCCCTGAAGGGCCGCATCCGCCCCATGCTCACAGAACGGCTTGGGCTGTTAAAGGTGCCGTTAAGGCAGGTTCGAGTTGACGGACGACAGCGAGTTGTTAATGTGGTTGCCGAGTCCTTGGAGAATCAGGACCGCGACCACGGCGATCAAAGCCAGAATCAATGCGTATTCGACCAGGCCCTGTCCCGTCCTTGACTTGGCAGCACGATACAGTTTTCCGAGAGTTCTCTTCATACTTCACATCCCCCACATAGACGTTTTTTATGCCGTGTCTCACGCTCGGAATCACCCCAGCACCCAAGATGCCAGACGCTTCGGGTCTTGGATCTTCGCCCGCCGTGTTGCCCTCCGACCGCCTCGATGTTGATGGACTGGCCCAAGCCACGACAACGTCTCAGACATCAACATTACCTTGTGGGTCTATTTGTGTGACGGGATCTATGTCGCCCAGGCCGGCGTGTGGTTTTCGGCAGGTTCGAGTCCCGGCGAGGCAGCCATTCGGCATCAACGGTGCCGCCCAGGGCCCACCCGAGACCGAGAGAGCCCACACCGCAATCATGATGGTTTTCAACACGCGGGGATTCGCGTGTTCTGGTGGCTTACTCGGGAGATGGAATCACAGAGGAGGCGAGAACGTTGTTATTCGTATCCGTGGCGTAAATGTAGGTGCCCGCCTGATTCCCGGTGAATTTTCCAGTGAACTTGATCGACGCCGATTTGTTCTCCGCGAGGGCTTTCACTCTCTTCATCGCAGGCCACGGGCTGACGCTGGGATCAAAGACGCTGTTTTGGCCCGGCCAAATCAGGATCGGGAACGCCGAGGACGTCGTCGCCCCGGGATTGCTGGCAACGAGGGAAAATTTGACCTTGCACGTGGTAATAGAGTTGGTCGTCATCGTCGCGTGGTCGATCTTCGTCTTGGTCGTGCAGGTCTGCACGACATTCGAAAACACCAGTGAAACAGAAGCTGGACCGGGTTGTCCCTGCGGGGGCGGTAGCGATTGCGGCTGCCCCGGCGGCGGCGCCACGTAGTTCGTGTTGTACTCATACGCGCCAAGGTCCCACATGCCCGACGGACGAGGATTGCCGTCTTTGTCGGTGTCCAGCCCCGGCAGGTTCAGACTACTGAGGTTGACCCCCGCGGCGATGGCCGGCGAGCCGGGCTGCAGATGGTAGTCGTTGTTGACGGAGTTGGTGCTGGAACTGAAGGCCAGGCTCACAAACTGCGGGTCGTTGGTCAGACCGTAGGCTTCGAAGCCGACGCTTTGGGCAGCCGCCAGGCCGCCGTGGACGTTGAACCCGGGCTGGTTGTTCCACCAGAACCAGGTGTCGGCGGTGCTTTGCGAGTGCCAGTCATTGTAATCGACCGTCCATTGGGCCACGGGGTACTGGTTGGTGATCACCCCAACCAGCAGGATG
>JBKQMH010000074.1:0-6925 GCA_052146795.1 Verrucomicrobiia bacterium | reverse complement strand
GACAGCGCCGATCTGCTGGTGGTTTCACCCGCGACGGCCAACGTCATTGCCAAGCTCGCGCACGGGATCGCCGACGACGCACTGAGCACGATTGCGCTCGCGTTGCGGCCCGAAGCGAAGGTGCTGGTGGCGCCCGCGATGAATGGCAAGATGTGGTTGCATCCGGGGACGCAGGCCAACGTCAAGGTGCTGGAGTCGCGCGGCGTCGAATTCATCGGACCCGAAAAGGGTCTGCTGGCGTGCGGCTACGAGGGGATTGGCCGGCTGTGGGACGTGGACAAGATTGTGGAGAAGATCCAGAAGATACTTTCGTAGGACGACGGATCCCGCAGACGGAAACACCCATGAGTTCCACCCCGCTTCGGTTCCTCATCACGGCGGGACCGACGCGAGAATTTTTCGATCCGATCCGTTACATTTCCAACCGCTCGTCGGGTAAGATGGGATATGCCATCGCCGAGGCGGCGCTGGCGGTTTCGTCGAAGATCACGTTGGTGAGCGGGCCGACGTCGCTTGCGGCCCCCAAGGGTGTCGAATTCGTGTCGGTGACGACCGCGCAGGAGATGGCGGAGGCGGTGTGGAGCCGGTTTGGGTCGGCGGACATTTGCATCATGGCGGCGGCGGTGAGCGATTTTCGCCCCAAGACCGCGGCCGGAAGCAAGGTCAAGAAGGGCTCCTTCAACGGCGTACTGGAGCTGGAGCCGACACCGGACATTCTGGCGGAATTGGGACGGCGCAAGAAGTCGCAAGTGCTCGTCGGTTTCGCGGCGGAGACGGATGATGTGGAGAAGCATGCGCGCGAGAAGCTGACCCGCAAGGGCCTGGATTTCATTGTGGCGAATGATGCGAGCGCGTTTGACGCGGAGACGAATCGCGTCACCATCCTTTCGGCGGACGGAGAAGTCGAGAAACTGGCGGAATTGCCGAAGATCGAGGTGGCCAGATTGATTATCGAGCGAGCGGTGGGCCTAGCTCGCTGATGGAGAGTGGTCGTCGGGCTTCTTGGAGAGATCGGTGCGGATTTTCTCGAAGCGGTTGTCCTGGCGGAGATTGTCGAGGTCGGGGTCCTTCGTCAGCCAACGGGCATCGTCGTAGCCCAACTTGACGGCTTGGTCGAGTGCGGCGAACGCTTCGTCCACGCGATTCAGCAACGAGTAGCTACAGGCGAGATTGTAGAACACGAGCGGGTTGCCGGCACAGAGTTTCGCCAGGCGCTTGTCGATTTGGAGACCCTTTTCCCATTGTCCCGTCTTGGTGTAAGCATCCCCCAAAATCTGCAATGCCTCGACGAACTCGGGGTCGCGGGCGGCGACGCCTTCGAAGAACCGGATTTCAAACAGGAGGTCTTCCTTCCTGGCGGACTTGCCCCGTGGCGGTTTCGTTTCCCGAATCGGCAACATGGCGATCAGTTCTTCCCCGTTACGCCACGGTGTCGGGGCGAAGGTCGTTAATCACGATTCCGGACAGAAGCTTCGGGTAGAAATCCGTACTCTTCTGCGGCATGCGCGAGCGGGCGTCGGCGATGGCCTTCACATCCTGAACGTCGGTCGGATTCAGGAAGAAAGCAAGCTGCGCCTGGCCGGTCTGCACGAGTCCGTCGGCCTTGTCGGGTTCGCGCCAGTAGGTGACGTTGGACTCTTCGCGAAGGCGGACTTCATCGATCCCGAGCAGGGCTTCCAGAATCCCGACGTGGAGAATGGCGACGTCCAACGTGTGCCAGAGGGGAGGTTTGTTGGCGAACAACGGTCGGAGTGCGTCGAGGTTTTTCGGACGCAAGAGGGCGAACCCCGCGGCATCGCGCATCCCGATGAGATGTTTCCCGCCGTTCATCGCGGCCAACAGTTTTTCCAGGGACGGTTGAGGCTCGACCGCGAATGTCTTCGCCAACTGATTGCGGAAGGAATTTGCGTTGAACGAACTGAGGTTGGCGACAGTGCGGTGCGTCGGCAGGACAACGAGCCCCGGGTCGCTCATATCCACCAGCGTGGCCATGACGAATTCACAGGGTGCGTTCGGGTCGGGTTTGTCGGCGGCGACGCGACATTCATCGCGGAAGGCCAGCGCGGTTTCGTAGCGGTGATGTCCGTCAGCGATATAGAACCTGGCTTCGCGCAAGGATTCCTGCGCGGCTTTGATCGCACTCGAGTCGGTGATTTCCCAAAGTTTGTTGACGACACCGTAGTCGTCGGTGGCGGTCAAGGTTGGTTCGCTATAGGGACGGGGTAGGGGATTCTGGTTGGGACGCGGATAGAGCATGAAAATCTGGCCTTGTTGCGAGCCGCAGGCGCGGAGCAGTGCCATGCGATCGGCTTTCGGCTTGGATAGCGTATGCTCGTGCGGCAGGACGACGCCCTCGTCCCAGCGGTGGAGTCGCACGCGAGCGATCAGCGCCTTGCGGGTTCGCGGACCGGAGCCGTCGGGCGCGGCGAAGGATTGTTCGAGATAATACAAGGCCGGTTTCGCGGCACGCCGCAGGATGCCTTCGCCCAGCCATGTCTGATACAAATCGCGGGCGCGGGTGTATTTGTTTGTGGATTCCGTGTCGCCGGCCTCTTCCTTGCCGAGCTCGATGCGGATGAGGTTGTAAGGCGAGACCTGCAGGTACTTCTCGCGCATCTCCGCGGTGATCTTGTCGTACGGCTGCGTTAAGACCTCGTCCGCCTTGACCCGTTTGGTGTTGTACAGTACTCCTCGAAAAGGTTGGATGTCTGCCATGGGGTGTCCCTGGTTGTTGCGGCCCGATACTAGGCGGTCGTGCCCGCAGCGTCAAGTGGGGTGAAACGAATTGCCGGATGGGACATCCAAACGTTGTGATGACGTGAGAATGCGCTTCTTCATTTCGCTTGCCCTAATTCTCATTAGTTTGTTGTTGCTATCAGGCGGGTCAACTCAGGGGAACGAACGCGCGACGGAGACGGCGACGTTTGGGGCGGGGTGTTTCTGGGGAGTGGAATCGGCGTTTCGGCAGGGGAAGGGGGTCACGGACACGGTGGTCGGCTACATGGGCGGGACACTGAAAAACCCGACGTATGAACAGGTTTCGACCCATCGCACGGGATACTCGGAAGTTTGTCGGGTCACGTACGATCCGGCGCGGGTCAGTTACGAGAAGTTGGTGCAGGTTTTCTTTCAAACGCACAAGCCCGAATTCTTTTCCGTCAACGATTCCAACGGCGTCGGCCAGTATGGTTCGGCAATTTATTTCCACAACGCCGAACAGGAGAAAACCGCGCTGGCGGTAAGGGACAAAGTCCAAGGGTCGGGAAGATTCGATCGTCCGATCACCACCGCCATCGTTCCGGCGTCGGAATTCTGGCGCGCCGAGGAATACCATCAGCATTACGCTGAGAAGCACCATCTGGCGAGTTGCCATATCACGCCCTAGGTTGCTCACTCTGCGGTTGTCTTGATTTCGCATTTTGTGTATACGCTCGGCTCTCATGTGCTTTCGTCGGGGAGGGACGTCCATCCGAAGAATGGTGATCGTACTCGCCTTGCTTGCGCTGCCGTCGGCGTGGGCGGGTCCGCCGTTCATCACCGACGATCCGGAAATACCGCCTCCCAACGGGTGGGAGATCAATGTGCCATTCACTTTGGAGCACACGCGCGGCGAGACGGACATGGAGGCGCCACTGTTCGACATCAATTATGGGACGCCGGCGGTGTTCGGCCTGCCACGCGTTCAACTGGAGTTGGATATTCCCCTGGAGGTCGTGAGCCGGAATGGCGGCAGCACGGATGCCGGGCTCGGCGACATCTTGTTGGGCGTCAAATGGCCGTTTTTGGAGGAGAAGGGCTGGCGTCCGCTGGTGGCGATTTATCCACAGGTGCTGTTGCCGACGGGCGAACGGAGTCGCGGATTGGGGGAAGGAAGGGCCGACTACATCCTGCCGGTGCTGGCCGAGAAAAACTGGGGCAAATGGACGGTGTATGGGAATGTCGGATATGCGGTTCAGACCGTGGAAGGCGAGCACAATTATTGGTACGAGGGCGTATCGATCAATCGGGAGATCACCGACCGGCTGGAATTGGGTGGAGAGATCTCGGAGAATTCGCCGCCGCCCGTGGAGGGGGAATCCAATCTCACCTTCAATCTGGGCGGCACGTGGAAACTGAGCGAGCACTTCAATCTGTTGTTTTCGGCGGGACGCAGTATCCATGGGCCAACAGACTTCATGGCGTATCTCGGAATCCAGATGTTATTGGGCGGAACGAAGTGATTCGGGAATCCAGCGGGCGTTCTCGCCCGTAGATTTGGTGGAATCGACGACGGGAGGTTGCGGGGTCGCAATTCCCGGTCGAAAGTATGAAACACGGGTCGCCACGAGGGCATCCAATGATTATGTTAAAGACGGTCGCAGTCATCGCGGGAGTATTGGTCGGAGCGAATGCCATGAGCCAAATGACGAGCAACTCAACCCCGAAAGAAACCATCACGCTGGGAGGCGGCTGCTTCTGGTGCACGGAGGCCGTGTTCGAGGAGTTGAAGGGCGTGGAGAAGGTGGAGTCGGGGTATTCGGGCGGGACGGTGGCGAACCCGACGTACGAGGAGGTATCGTCGGGCGAGACGGGACACGCGGAAGTGAGCCAGATCACATTCGACCCGAAGGTGATTTCGCTGAAGGACATTTTGGGGGTGTTTTTCACGGTGCACAACCCAACAACGTTGAACCGGCAGGGGAATGATGCCGGCACGCAGTATCGGTCGGTGATTTTTTATCGGGACGCGGAGCAGAAGGCGGCGGCGCAACAGGCGATCAAGGACATTGCCGCGGCGAAGATTTGGGATGGCCAGATCGTGACGGAGGTGACGCCGTTCAAGGCGTTCTACAAGGCGGAGGATTACCACCAAGAGTATTTCCGGTTGCACGGGTCACAGCCGTATTGCCAGGTCATCATCGCGCCGAAAGTGGCGAAGTTCCGGGACCATTTTCGGAGTCTGTTGAAGGACAACTGAGTTGACGGAGCGCGAACCATGAACTCGGCGACCAGGAGGATGGCGATGTTTGTGAGCGCGGCGATTGTAGGGTTGGGGATTCGCGCGGCGGTGCGGGCGGCGTATGGCGACGAAAGGAGTCCGAAGCAAGTGACGATTATTGAATTTGGCGATGACGGCAAGCGGATCGGCCCGGTCACGGTTGATAAGATTGTGAAGACCGACGCGGAATGGCACAAGGTGCTCACGCCGGAGCAGTTCAAGGTGACGCGGCAACAAGGAACGGAGCGGGCGTGCTCGGTTGGTTACTGGAACAACCACGATGCCGGGTTGTATCGGTGCATTTGTTGCGGCACGGCGCTGTTCAAGTCGGACACGAAATTCGAATCGGGCACGGGCTGGCCGAGTTTCTGGACGCCGGTGGCGACGGAGAACCTTGAGTTGAAGCCGGACAATTCGTTTGGCATGGAGCGGACGGAGGTGCTGTGCAAACGGTGCGGGGCACATCTGGGGCACGTGTTCGAGGACGGTCCGCCGCCGACGGGGTTGCGGTATTGCATGAACTCGGCGGCGATGAAGTTTGTGAAGTATGCGAAGAGCGGTGGGGCGGTCGAACCCAAAACGCCATGAACGATGACGTCAGCGACGGGGAGCGACGTCCCAACCGCGCGTTCAACGGGCGGGAGTTGCTGATCGCGGTCGGCTTCACACTGGTCAACGCGGGCGCGCACTTGCTGTGGAATCCCATCACTGAGTACTGGCAATTCGTGGTGACGACGCTGATGTTTGTGGGGTTCCTGACGTTCTGGCTGTCGAAGGAATGGCGACGAATCGAGTCGTTTATCACGAAATTCTATTGTGTTGCGGTGATTGTTGACGTGTTTGCGGAGGGACTGCTCCAACCATTCCATCATTGCACGTTCGACAATCTCCTGTGCACAGGGAAATTGTTTCTGGCGTTCTTCGGGTTTTGGCTGGTGCTGCGGCCGATCGAGAGGTGGGTCGCCGGGCGGAAGGCGGCGTCCTGACGTTACGCGTGCTTGGGCTTCGCTGCCTTTTCGAAACTACGCCGATCCGGATGGTAACAATAGACGCTCACACCAAAACGGACCCGATACTCGCAACCGTCGAGGTTCTGCACCAAGCAATCGGAGAAGGGGTACGTTTGTCCCAAATACTGGGTCCGGCATTTTTTCGGATCGGGGAGACACGCCTGATTGCTGGCGGTATTGTCGGTCAAGGCGAGCCTGCTTTCTCGAACATACGCCGATCGGGGTGGTAGCAGTAGGTGCCCGAATCAAACCGTAACAAATACTCGCAGCCAGTGGGGTCCTGCACCCGGCATCTCGCGAGGTGGAGAAATCCCTCCCGATTTGTCGTCCGGCATTTTTCCGGATCCGGAAGACGCTTCCGATTGCTGACCGTGGGGTCGATCATATTGGTAAGAATAGCATTCCGCCAATGGCAAGTCGAGACAGTTTCAGCGGCCGGATCGGATTATCTCGCGCGTGGTCACAAACTGTGCTACGGTGAGAATGTGATACAAACAAAGGGCACACTGCCCGTTTCTGAAGTTAGCCGAAACCGAAGTCCGGAAGAACGGAACATTCGCAAACAGCTCGGCAAGGTGCGCCGCTATCTCGCCAAATCGACCGATGCCAACATGCGGAGTTCGTGGGAAAGCCGGATTGCTGTCTACGAAGGGCAACTGGTAAAGGCGGAAGCTCGCGCTCGCTTCATCAAGTAGTCTGCGGATTCCTGAGCGGTTCACGCATGCACGTCGAGCAGGTTGTTGAATCCTGCTACCCATCCGAGTGCGAAGCAAGCAAACAAACCACAGACCAAGGCAGAGATTCTTCGCTGCGCTCATAATGAATATATGAAAGCGCGCCTCCGGGCGGAACGGTGTCCGCCTCGCGCTTATAATCGCACTGGTTCGAGAACCAGAACGGAGGCACGCATGAGAGAGTATATCGCATTTGACAGTCA
>JBKQMH010000073.1:0-28148 GCA_052146795.1 Verrucomicrobiia bacterium | reverse complement strand
TTCATTTTCGCCGCACGATCGTCTCGTGTTGCTGCCGCAACTTGACGATGCTGTCGGCCGGGCAAACCCCGCGCCACAGAATGTTCGGGTACAGTACGGAATTGCGCCCGATAATCGAGCCGGGGTTCAACACGCAGTTGCACCCGATGTCGCTGCCGTCGCCGATCACCGCCCCAAACTTGCGCAGCCCCGTGTCGATATCATGCCCGTACTTGACCGTCACGTTGCCCCTGATTGATTTGACGTTGGAGAGAATCACGCCCGCGCCCAAGTGCGCCTTGTATCCGAGTATCGAATCGCCGACGTAACTGAAATGCGGCACCTGCACGCGGTTGAACAGCACCGCGTTCTTGAATTCGCTCGCGTTGCCGAGCACGCAGTCATTGCCCACGATCACGTCCTCGCGGATGTACGCGCTTGAGCGAATCTGGCAGTTCTCGCCAATGATCGCCGGCCCCTTGATCGTCGCCCCGTGTTCGACAACTGTCCCCTTCCCGATAAACACGGCTTCGCCGATGTACGGCGTGCCCACGCTGGTACCGTGCCGCGCCGGCTTGAGGTGTTTCTTGATGAACGCGGACAGGCGCTTCAGCGCATCCCATACGTTCTCGTCGCCGTCGAACAATTCGGGGAACGCGCACTGCTTCAAATCCAGAAAATCTTCCGCGCGGAACATGCCGCGCATCCTAGCCGCGCGCCCGCCCCCCGGCAAGCAGTTCCGCATTCTTAGTCTGGCATCTCCGCCAAAACCCGTGTACATCTCATGGCCGTGAATGCGCCATCGTTGGAAGAATACCCGTTAACTCCGCTGGACTATTACAACGTCGTCCGTGCCCGCATCGAACACGAGGACAACCTCGTCGTGCAACGGCTCTCGTGGCTGGTCGCGTCCCAGTCATTCCTGTTCACCGCCTACGCCATCGTGACCAACGGCCTGGCCTCGCAACCACCACTACCCTCCTGCATCCACTTTTCGGCGCAACTTCAACTCTTGTATCAGTTGATACCCGTCGTGGGAACGCTTACCTCCGCCCTCATCTACATCAGCATCCTCGCCGCCGTCGCCTCCATGCGCCACCTCCGCAACTCCTATCACTCCCGATTCGCGGAAGATGAAAAAGGAATGCCGTCGATCATGACCCGTCCACCGATCCGCCTCTTCGGACATTCCGCCGCCGTGCTTCTCCCGTTTGTCTTCATCACCATCTGGTTCGTCCTGTGGATGCACGGCCTGAGTTGACCCCGCCAAGCATTTCCTGCGTCCACTGGGTAGAACCAAGAGCTGGAGCTACAGATTAGGGTTGATGGTGCCGTCCGAAATGATAGGATGTTCGCGCGATGGTCCTGAATGGATCGCGACCCATACGGGCTTAGAACCTGCAGGAAACGTCGGGTCACCATGATCGAAGCGACATTGCGAGGTAAGGTTCCCACAGATGCAAGGAGCGACGAGGACTGCCTGACGTCAACTGTCTGGGGTTTATTGAAGTACCGGCCGATTCGTCCGATTCTTGCCCGCTTTGTTTCCAAGGCTGCTCTCTACTCCGACCAAGCTGTGCGTTTGGGGGAGAAGATCCCTGAAAAACTTCTCGATGTGGATCGGTTGCAGGTCGTCTTCTGGCCTTCTGACCCCGAGTTCGGTCAGCCAGACATCCTCATACTCGGCCTCGATCTCGCGTTAGTGGTGGAGGTGAAATACCACGCAGAACTTTCCGGGGTGGACCAATTGAGGAAGTACCACAGCTTTCTCAACAGCAGGTACTCAGACAAGACGCACAGACACGTGGTCTACCTCACGGCGAATTGGGTTGCGCCGGAACTCACGAACGAGGCAACCACCGGCCTGGAGACATCACTGTGGTGGCTCTCTTGGTACGAACTAGTGGATGCTGCTCGTGAGTTATCTTGCATCTCGCCTGCCGCCGATGAAATTAGGAACGATCTGGTTCGATATCTTCAGCATCTTGGTTTTGAATTCTTCCAAGGGATACAGTTGCCCAACGTCGAAGAGTTGGAGACGGTATTCTGGCAGGACATGGTTCCGATAATTTCCGGGTACGAAGAACCGCCGAGGGTGAACCACTACTTCTGGCAGGAGAATAAGATATGAACGAAGGGAAGGACATTCTAAACCTCGTACGAAATATGCAGAAGCTGAATGCGGAAATAGCGGCTCTGATCAAGACGTATGAAAAACTGCTGGTTGCCCGTGGATTTCAGAGTGACGGTGGAAACTCGATCACTAATGATCTTTCAACTTCGCTGCAAGAGCCGCAGCGCTGGACCCCGCTCTGGATGTATCGCATTTTGAAGAATAAGGCAGACGGAGACGACGTACTTATTCTCAACATCGTTCTGGACTCTCCGGATGCACCGGATGAAGTGCAAGAGCCTCTCGTTTTGTGCGCGAGGTTCTTCTACCGCAAGGGGCAGGCGAGCAATTGGGTTGGCGAATGGGACCCGTGGGATTTGTGGTTCGGTAAAGCCGCAGACAAAACGGGCGAACTCTACGGAAAGTCCGATCTCAAACTTGAGTCTGAGAAGTTCTGCACTTACGCAGACTGGTCGAAAGAATGCATTCAGACGATGAAGGACATTCGCTTCCTAGCAGTGCCTCTCGCCCGGCTGGTTGATCGCAAGGCGCTTGAGGAGCAAATTATTCTGCGCATTCTCTGAGCAGAAAGTTAAGTTGCCAGTGATATCGCGTGTCACCACCCGCCAAGTGAAACTCGCGTCCAATCATTGTAACAATTGTCCTCTGCGTCGTACTCTGGTGGTGGCGTAAGAGCGAATCGTGGGCCAGACGCTTTCCAAACCGTTGCACCGCGCCGGCGACGCTGCCGTAATCCAGTCCTCCTGCCGCCCTTGCATTCCCCACAGCAAGGCGTACATTGTGATGGGGAGTCGAGCGACCCTCTCGTCAAGTCAGGTAGAATGAGGGCTACGAGCCCACCCTTGGGAGCAGCTCGGGGGTTCTAATTCGAGAGTTGAGCCTCGACTCTCCCTTCTTTTCTCCCCGACAAGTCAGGCGGCAACAGTCCTCATCGAAACCGCTATCATCGCTTTCCAAGCAATTCTACCAACTTGCTTCGGTCGGTCGTCGGCAACTGACAGGCGTAGTTGACACAAACGTAGGCCGTGGCCTTGCCATCCACCGGCTTGATGGTTCCCAGAAACGGCAGCAACTTCGTCAGCGTCTTCTGCGAATCGCCGCCGTCAGCCACAATTACAACCGCGTTGGGCAAATAGCGTTCGCGAACCGCGTGCAGCATCGCGAGCGTCTCGGCGGCGTCAGGTTTGCCCGCAATCATAATCTGTTTTGGTTTGCTCAAGTAAAAATCCAGCACGCACAGCATCTGCGGGACCGTGCTCGGCGCCTTGCGCAGATGATCGCTGAACAACTGCAACGTTTTTTCCGCCGCCTCGCGATAGTTCGCGCGGTCCGTAAATTGCGCCAACCGCAACAGCAGCAGCGCCGCCATCGAATTGCCGCTCGGCTCGGCCCCGTCGTAGTCTTCCTTCGAGCGAACGATGACGCTCGGGTCGCGTCCATCCGTCTGGAACAACCCGCCATCCTTCGCATCGTAAAATTGCGCGAGCATAGTGTCAGCGAGTTTGGTGGCTGCAAGTAACCATTGCGGATCGAAGTCCGTTTCGTACAAATCGACGAGACCATTCCCCAGAAACGCATAATCCTCCACCATCGCCGGCACCGTCGCCGTCCGCGTCAATCGCCCGTCCTTCAGCCGATTGGCCACGAGATAACGCGCGGCGCCCTCCGCCGCGGCGCGATATTTGGGTTCGTCGAGCGCCTGCGACGCGCGTGCCAATGCCGAAATCATCAATCCATTCCACGCGGTTAAAACCTTCTCGTCACGGTGCGGACGCACCCGTTTTTCCCGGGCCGCGAACAGCTTGGCGCGTTCATCGGCGAATTTCGCCGGCTCGGGAGATGCGACATGCAGCACGTTCAGGCCATGCTCCCAGTTTCCGTCTGTGGTAACACCATAGGCGCGACAGAAAGCGTTGGCTCGATCTCCCAAGGTTTTCTCGATCTCCTCGCGCGTCCAAACGTAAAACTTGCCCTCGACGCCTTCACTATCGGCATCCTCCGCCGAGTAGAACCCGCCATCGGGACTCCTCATGTCGCGCAATACGTAGTCGCAGGTCCGCCGCGCGATGTCCGCATAAAACGGATCGCGTGTGATCTGGTAGGCGTCCATGTAACTGGAAACGAGTTGCGCCTGGTCGTAGAGCATCTTCTCGAAATGCGACACCAGCCAGCGTTCATCGACGCTGTACCGATGAAACCCTCCGCCGAGTTGGTCGAACATCCCGCCCTCGCCCATCGCCCGCAACGTATGCAGCGCCATGTCGCGAGCGGCCACTTCGTTCGCCTGCCCCGATCCTTGCCGAGGGGTCCGTGCAAAATACCGAAACAGGAAATTCAAACTGACCGGCCGCGGAAATTTCGGTGCGCTGCCAAACCCACCGTTGACCTCATCGTAGCTGGAACGAAACTGCTCGAAGCCGAGTTGCAACGGCAGGTCATCCAACGCGCGGCCCGGAGAACCGTCCCCGCCGATGGTCGCGTATTGCCCGACTGTTTCCGCGATTTTGCCGGCCTGCGCCAGCACGCCGTCGTGGTTTGCCTCCCAGACGTCGTGCACGCGCTGGAGCAACTCCTTGAATCCCGGCCGCCCATACCGCGCGTCCGGCGGAAAATACGTGCCGCAGTAGAACGGCTTGAGATCGGGTGTGAGCCACACGCTCATCGGCCAGCCGCCTGAACCCGTCGTCGCCTGCACCGCCGTCATGTACACACGGTCAATATCCGGTCGCTCTTCGCGGTCGACCTTGATGCACACGAAATACTTGTTCATCACCGCCGCTATGTCGCCGTTCTCGAACGACTCGCGTTCCATCACGTGGCACCAATGGCACGTCGAGTACCCGATGGACAAAAAAATCGGTTTATTCTCCTGGCGCGCTTTCGCAAACGCCTCCTCGCCCCACGGATACCAGTCCACGGGATTGTACGCGTGCTGCAACAGGTACGGACTCGTCTCGTGGATGAGACGGTTCGGTTTGTTGGTCTCGGCGGCGCCAGCCATGGCCCCGTAACATAGCACAGCCGCGATGCCGCCGACGAGCCACCCACGTTGGAAATATCCAGCCACCTCGCGTTTAGTATACATGCAGATCAGGAAATGCGCTTTCTGAGAATCGTGGGGGCCGATCGAGCATCTACATTGATGGTGAACAGTAGCTGTATGTCGATGGGGTCAGGGCTTGCGAGACTCGCCACTTGGTGTCATGATAGTGTCCCAAAGGGTGAGACAAAGGCCGTGGCTGCTCCCGTGTCAAAAACCGAGGTCCAAATTGATGATGCGCAGTTGGTCGCGCGGCTCAAGCGACGCGACAGATCGGCGCTGGATGAACTCGTCCAAGTCCATGGCGCCAAGATGTACGGCGTCGCGCTCCAGTTCATGCGCAACGAGTATGACGCCCATGAAGTCATGCAGGACGCCCTCGTTTCCATCTGGAACAAGATCGGCTCGTTCGAGGGCAAATCGGCGTTCACGTCCTGGATCTACCGCGTCACCGCCAATGCCGGCCTGATGGCCCTGCGCAAACGGAAGCGGCGCGAGAACGACATCTCCCTCGACGCCTCCGCCTCCGACGACGACGATGTGCCGTTGCCCTCGTTGCAGTTGAGCGACAAGGGGCCGCTCCCGGATAAGATCGCGATGACCGGCGAACTCGGGGAACAGGTTCGCGCCGCGATTGATCGACTGCCGGAACCCTACCGCGTGGTGGTCCTGTTGCGTGACGTCGAGGAATTGCCGATGGAGGAGGTCATGGAAGCGACGGGCCTCAGTGAGCCGGCGTTGAAGAGTCGCCTGCATCGGGCACGATTGGCGCTCCGAGAAACCTTGCTGCCGTACTTGAAAGGGCAGGACGTTTAGTTGTTATGAGTGAGAAAAGTTTTTCCTGGTTGTTCAAATGCCTGCTTCATCCGAACGAATGCCGGCGGACGAAGAAGCTGCTGTATGAATACGTGGAAAGCGAACTGGACCAAGATACCCAGCACAAGCTGGAGCAGCACTTGGGCGACTGCCCGTCCTGTCTGCAATACGTGAAGAGTTACCGTCAGATCATCGAGTTGACCCACAAGCATTGCCTGCCCGAGACGCCGATGCCGCCGGCCCTCAAGCAGAAACTCCGCGAGTTCATCGAGCAGAACCCGAATTTGAAGTAATCCACGTCCCGGACGCGCGGGACCACCCTACCGCTCCTCGGATACGGTCATTTCCGTGCCCACCGTTTGCAGAGCATTGTTCACCTGCCGCAACAATCCACCGACCGGTCGTTTAAATATAATCTCGATCACCTGCCGGACATTGCGCGCAGCGTCGCTCGCGCATAGAATCCCTGCCTTGTGACCACGAATGCTTCCGAGCAACCCTGGCGGCGCGGTTTCTGGAGTTTGATCGTCACCCAGTTTCAGGGCGCGTTTAGCGACAACGCGCTGAAAACGTTGGTCACATTTTTCGGGTTGAGCCTTGCCCTTCCCGCGTTTTGGCACAAGGCACTCGTTCCCCTAACAACAGCCGTTTTCTCCTTACCCTTCATTCTCTTCTCGATGGCGGGCGGATTTCTTGCGGACCGCTATAGCAAACGCGCAGTCACCATTGGTGTGAAGGTTTTCGAAATCGCGATCATGTCCTTCGCGACGGCTGCGTTTGTATTCCAAAGCCTCCCACTGGGAATTATGGCGATATTCTTGATGGGCACACATAGCGCGTTTTTTGGACCGTCAAAATACGGTCTGCTTCCGGAACTCCTGACGGAAAGACGGTTGTCGTGGGGCAATGGCATCCTGGAATTGGGAACGTTTCTCGCCATCATTTCCGGTGCAGCCG
The DNA here is from genome assembly GCA_052146795.1 of Verrucomicrobiia bacterium. Lineage (GTDB taxonomy): Bacteria > Verrucomicrobiota > Verrucomicrobiia > Palsa-1439 > Palsa-1439 > Palsa-1439. Next base: position 21,222 of record JBKQMH010000073.1, on the reverse strand, counting down.
CCGGTGGGTTCCTCTACGCCACGTTCAAATGGCAACTCGGTTGGACCGGTCTCATGCTTGTTGGGCTGGCTGTTCTTGGATTGTTCACAAGTCTTGGCATCACGCGCGTCCCTTCAGCCGATCCAGCCAGGAAATTCCGTTGGAACTTTCTTGGCGACCTCGGCGCGCAGGTGCGATTCATCCGTCAGGATCGAGTCCTCTGGCTGGCGTGCCTCGGCAATATCTATTTTTCGTTCGTCGGCCAACTTGTGTTTCAGGGAGTGTTCGATCTTGGTGACCGCATGCACATCGGTGAGCAGTACACCAGCCTGCTTGTCGTGGCACTGGCGGTCGGCATCGGCGTCGGCAGCTTTGCGGCGGGCTATTTGTCTGGAGGCAAGATCGAGTACGGGCTCGTGCCTCTCGGTGCGCTCGGTCTGTCGGTCTTCAGCTTCCTTCTTGGACGCTCCAACCAAACATTTAATTCGCTCTGGCCGCTACTCGGGGGACTGGGCTTCTTTGGTGGGTTTTTCATCGTCCCAATCTCGGCGCTGTTACAGCACCGCCCAAACAAGGAACAAAAGGGGGCCGTGCTTGCGGCGAGCAACTTGCTCTCCTTTGTCGGCATCTTTGCCGCCGCCGGTGTTTACTGGGTCCTGACCTCTCCGCTAAACCTCACACCACATCACATGTTTAATGTCACGGCTGTGATGACCGTTGGCGCGACTGTCTATGTAATCATCTTGTTGCCCGACTCTCTGCTGCGCTTGTTCATCTGGCTGTTCACGCATTCGGTGTATCGGTTACGAGTGAAGGGACGCGATAACATTCCCGAGAAAGGGGGCGCGTTGTTCGTCTGCAATCACGTGTCGTTCGTGGATGCGCTGCTCATCATCGGTTCCACCGACCGCATGATTCGGGCGATCATGTTCCAGGGCATTTACGATCACCCTTTCGTGAAACCGTTCGCCCGTGCCATGAAAGCAATTCCGATTTCGTCGCAATTGCGTCCGCGGGAAATGATCAAGTCACTGCGCACCGCCAGCGAAGCCATCCAGAATGGCGACGTCGTCTGCATCTTTGCGGAAGGACAGATCACGCGGATTGGTCAATTGCTCCCGTTCCGTCGCGGCTTCGAGCGCGTGATGAAAGATGTGGATGCTCCAATCATTCCGGTCTGTCTCGATCACGTCTGGGGCAGCATCTTCAGCTTCGAGAAAGGACGCTTCCTGTGGAAAATGCCGCGCTACGTCCCCTACCCCGTGACCGTCAGCTTCGGCAAGCCGATGCCGCCAACCTCGACTCCATTTGAAGTGCGCCAGGCCGTCCAGGAACTCAACACCGAAGCCTGGAAGCATCGCAAGAAGCTGATGATGCCAATCCACCGCACGTTTGTGAGGAAAGCCCGGCATCATCCACGACGCTTCTTCATGGCCGATGGGCGCGTCCCGAAACTGCGGTTCGGCGCGGGACTGACACGCACCATCTTCCTGGCGCGGCGGCTCCGCTCGGTTTGGGCCGGGCAGGAAATGGTCGGCATCCTCCTGCCGCCATCCGTTGCCGGCGCGCTCGTGAACTATGCGGCACTGCTAATGGGCAAGGTGCCGGTGAATTTGAATTACACTGCCAACGATGAGGTCGTTGCATCCTGCGCGCGCCAATGTGGACTGCAAACGGTCGTCACGTCGAAGGAGTTTCTCAGCAAGATCAAAATCACCGTGCCGGGTAAGACCATCTTCCTTGAGGAACTCGCGGACAAACCGCGATTCGGCGAAAAACTCACTGCCGCCATGATGACGTGGATGTTGCCCGTTGCGGTGTTGGAGAAAGCACTTGGACGCGAGAAGAAGGGAACGCTTGACGACCTCGCCACCGTCATTTTCTCCAGTGGCAGCACGGGCGACCCGAAGGGCGTGATGCTCACGCATTACAACATCGTTTCCAACGCCGAGCAGTTGGGACAGACGTTTGCATTCAGCGGACGCGACCGCATTCTTGGCATCCTGCCGTTCTTCCATTCGTTCGGGTTTACCGGAACGCTGATCGTGCCCGCCGTCCTCGGAATCGGCGTGGTGTATCACGTCAGCCCGCTCGACGCGAAAGCCATCAGCGCGCTCGTCAGCCAGTACCGCGTGACGTTCCTCCTCGCTACGCCCACGTTCCTGCAAATGTACATCCGCGGTTGCGAACCCGAGGACTTCGGCAGCTTGCAGTTCGTGATGACCGGCGCCGAAAAACTTCCCGACCGCGTCGCGCAAGCCTTCGAGGACAAGTTCGGCATCCGCCCGCTCGAAGCCTATGGTCTCACCGAATGTTCGCCCGCCGTCACGGTCAACACCCGCGATTTTCGCGCCGCGGGTTTTCGTCAGGTTGGCGCCAAGCGAGGCAAAATCGGCCATCCACTGCCTGCGGTAAGTGTTCGCATCGTTGATCCGGACGGTTTCCAGCCGTTGCCCGTCGGCCAGGCGGGTCTTCTGCTCATTTGCGGACCAAATGTGATGAAAGGCTATCTCGGCAAACCGGAAAAGACGGCGGAGGTGCTGCGCGATGGTTGGTACGTGACGGGCGACATCGCCGCACTGGATGAAGATGGCTTTCTCACGATCACCGACCGCCTGACACGATTCAGCAAGATCGGCGGAGAGATGGTCCCGCACATCAAGGTCGAAGACAAATTGCATGAGTTGGCCGGTGCCACCGAACAATGCTTCGCCGTCACCGGTGTGCCTGACGACAAGAAAGGCGAGCGTCTCGTGGTCCTCCACACTCTCGACGACATCAAGCTGGCGCCCATCCTCGAAAAACTCGCCGCCAGCGACCTGCCGAATCTTTGGAAACCACGCGCTGACAAGTTCTTCCACATCGACGCGCTGCCCCACCTCGGCACCGGCAAGCTGGATCTACGCAAGGTGCGGGACATGGCAGTCAGTCGTTCGGGTCCGTAAAGAAAAAGTGGAGCGAGCGAAGGGATTTGAACCCTCGACATTCACGTTGGCAACGTGACGCTCTACCAGACTGAGCTACGCTCGCATCCGTGGAACAACAACTCCACCATAGCAAATCCATGCCCACGCGCAACTCTGAAAATAAAAGAGTGCGCGAGAGAGGAGTCGAACCTCCACGGGTTTCCCCACAGGATCCTAAGTCCTGCGCGTCTGCCAGTTCCGCCACTCGCGCCTCCGCCCCCCAACATACCCAACTCACCACTCCCCCGCAACGCTTCTTCTATCGCGCCTCACACCGCCCGCCCGCGCCTCGCCCCCACCACCCCCGCCGCAAACCCGCCCACATCCGCCACGTCAACCACCTCCGGCTCCCATCCCCCCAATGGTAAAATCCGCCGCCACCATCAGCCCCAGCACCACCAACAACCTCCGCCGCTTTCACCTCATCCCTCATCCCTCTCCGTTTTCGCCCCGGCCCCCCTCGTAGCCGCAAGCGGAGTCCGACGACACGCGACCACGTAGTATCCCAGGTCGCAATCTTAGCCTGGCGATCGTGCTAGCTCGCCGCGCAATCCGAACATCTGGGTGCTTCCTCTGCGGATAGATGCTGTCAGGAATGATCCGCCGGCGGTGACAGGGTGGCAACTGAATCGTCTTCGACTGAGCGGGTGGCTTCTCGTTGAGAACCGCGCCAAGTTTGGATTCGGAAACAACCTTCTGAAAGAGCGTGTACTCCGCACGGTCAAGGTAGGCACGTCTTTCCGCTTCCGGGACTTTGGACAAATCCAACGGCCAGACGCAAATCTCGGCGACCTCAAACGGGTCGAGTACGTTCATCGCCACTGCGTCAGTTCGCTGATTGGTCAAATGCCGTCCGATCCGTTGTCTGAGGCTTTCAAAAGTCTGGCCGATATAAATCGGCTCGCCGTCATAATCGTAGAAGGCGTAAACACCGTACTGGTAGTTGCCGATTTTGTTGCCCGCAGCGTCCTTCGTGTCAAAGAAGCTGGTGATCTCCCGGCGAGTCCGCTCCCTTTGCGCAGCGTTTCAATCTGAGGTACCAATCCGGCTTTCTGCCCTTCAAAGCTGCCGACCTATCGAGCGACATGAGTGCTCTGCCGATGTCTTCGGCTAGATTCTCGGTCCAGATGACTTCGCAGTTCTTACCTGACGGCGCAAAGGCCACCAGTTGGAAATCACAATCTTGCGGCCATCGCGGAGCTTTCAGTTTCACTCCACGGTTGGTTTCAATGACCGTTGCTCTTCCCGAATCCGTATCGACTGAGATTGCCAAGTCAAGCATAGCATCCTCCTAGATTGTTGCTGGCACTACACAGTGGCCAGCCACGAAACGTGAACCGTTACGCGCTCCTTCTTCCTGAACTTCAGCCCGCCCGATAGTGGATTCCTGAAGATTTCGTGAAATGGTGATTCCCGGAAGTTCTTTACGACAAAAAGAAAAAATCGCTCCCCCATCGCCATCGCAACTTCGTGTTCCTTGGGCGTCAGCGACAAACTTCCCACTCGTTCCGTCAAACCTTTGACCTCCACTGCCAAGAACCTCGGTTGTGCCTGAGCCTGTAGCCGAAAGTCGTACCCGCACCCAAGACGCGTTGTGTTCTCCACGGAGTAATCTTTGAATTCGGGAAGGCTTGGACAAACGGACTCAAAATAGTGCTCCGCGGCCAGACCGGTAACGAGCCTTTTCGCGAATTGCGATTCGCTCTTTGCCTTGTCTCCCTTCGGTTGGACCTCGCTCAACAGGTTTTCGTCGTACCCGGCAAAGGATTTTATTAGGCCAGTGAATGATTCGACGTCAAGTTGTTTGTATTCCTCGAATACCTTCAAGCAGTATTCGCGGGTTGGACGCTTGTGCCAGCCCTTCCGGCGATTCGGAAACAATGGGTCGAACTCATCGCGGTAGTTCTTTATGGATGCAGGCTTTGATCCCAGGGCGTAACCGATGACGTTGAATGCCTCCACGAAACTTTCAAAGCCGAGTCTCTTCAGGCCAAGCGAATCGTATTTTGAGAGATACAAACCAGCGAGAATGAGCTTCTCTCTGGCTGGAATTCGTTCGGGATTCAATAACATGTCGCCCAGCCCGTTACGAAGGTCGGTTCACTATCCTTTGGCGCTTCATGCAATTTGTCTATAACCGGTTCGCGATGAACCATCAAACATCAAATTCTCATTTGGGACGATTTTTTGATCACGAGCCTTGTTCCGGGCAAGCTTGCGACGCCAGTAGGATCGATTGCTTGGCGGGCATTCGCCGTGAGCCTGGCAGCCGTGCCAGAAGCAACCGTCAACAAAAACGGCCAGACGTTCGCGCCGAAAGACAAAATCCGGGTTTCCCGGTATGGGCTGGTGGCGCCGCCAGCCCTTGATGCCGTGTGCCCGAAAGATGGAAACCAAACGCAACTCGGTGTCCTTGTTGCCTTTTGACCGCACCGCGGCCATTACTTGTGAACGCTCGTGCTTGGAAAACACATCGGTCATCAAACCTCTCCTAAGCCGGCGATGGCGCGGTGGCGAATCTCGTTCCACGAGAGGGGCATGAATTTGCAGTGTAGCCGGGGAAGGCCGGTTCGACAAGCTCGCGGCAGACCTGAACGACGGGCAAGACGCCCCAGCCGGTCTATGATTTGATTGTCAACGGTCTCCAACCGCTGGCGTTCTTTCACCCAAACTCAGGCGACAACCTCCAGGTCATCCGCGACTTGATGAAGTCCGTTGCGAAGGAAATCGGCACGTCCGACCTCGCCGCCATTGAAGCCGAAATCGCCGAGACCGACCACGCCATTAACCAACTCGTGTACGAGCTGTACGGTTTGACCGAAGACGAAATCAGGCTTGTGGAGGCCGCGTGAGTACTAGAAGGCGTCATCGCCTTACAATTTACAGATCAGACCTCGTAGACGCCCTCACCGCCTCCCTGTCCGCCGACTCGTCCGCCATCGCCCCATTGCCAGAGCCTTCAAGGGCGAACTCTGACCGTCTCCCCGCTCCGTCCGTCCTTCGCAACGGAGCCCTCCCTCGTGTCGCATCGTCCCTCTCAACGATGCCACACAGAGATTTCACCCTCTGCGCTCTCTGCGTCTCCGCGTGAGACAACCCGTCGCCTTCGTATCCATTCGTGCCTATCCGTGTGAATCTGTGGCTAGCCATTCACCACCCCGAAACCGCCGCCGAACTCGACGCTTGCCCGCCGGTTTTTCCCCCATCAGCCATCAGCCATCTCCCATCGTCCGTTCCCCCTCCCTCCTCGACCGCGCCTTCCGCGGCCAACTCTGATCTCCGGCCTCACCGCCGCACTCAGACACCCAGGCACTTCGGCACTTGGACACTTATCCCTCCTCCCCCTGTGTTCTAAATTCTGTCCCCCCTTCACTTGGCGTCCCCCAGCCTCCGCCGCCATACCATGATATATCGATAGACTTCATATCATGCCAGCACCCGCCCGCCCGAGGCGAATTGCCCGATTTGGCCCCTCAACAAACCGGGCAAAGATTGAACCCGTCATTCCCTGTCGCGCCGTAGCGCTCTGCGCGAAGGCGGATCTGCGCCTTTTACCCCGAATTCTTTTCGGGGCTGCGTGAGAAAAATCCGTCTCCGGCCTCACGGCTTGTCCCAAGGCAAGGCCGCTCTGTTTTTTTGTCATGGAGACATGCTAGTATCGGCTCGATGACCAGCCGGAAGCCCATCGACGACGCCCGGCGGCAACCGACAGCGGTGTCGTCTTCTGCAATGGAAACTCACTTCGCCCACCGCCCTTGGCTCCTCGCCTTGGTCTTGGCGGTCGTCACGCTCGCCGCGTACCAGCCGACATGGCATGCCGGCTTCATCTGGGATGACGACGGACTCATCACGGGAAACCGGATGATCAAGGACGGTGACGGGCTTCGCAAGCTCTGGTTCTCCACGGAACCCCGCGATTACTATCCGATGACCGGAAGCCTCTGCTGGCTGGAGTGGCGGGCTTGGGGCAATAACGCGACGGGCTACCATGTGCTCAACGTGTTGCTCCACGCGGTCAACGCCATGCTGGTGTGGATGATCCTTCGGCGCCTGAACATTCCGGGAGCCTGGCTGGCGGCACTGGTGTTTGCGGTTCACCCAATCAACGTGGCCACCGTCGCCTGGATCAGCGAACAGAAGAACACGCTCTCCATGTTGTTCGCGGCGGTGGCGGTGCTCCTTTGGTTGCGATTCTGCGACGAGGGCCGATGGCGGTGGTACGGTTTTTCATTGGCGGCATTCCTGCTGGCGCTGCTGAGCAAATCCGCGGTCGTCATGCTTCCGGTGGTGCTCCTGGGCTGCGTGTGGTGGACGCGCGGGCGCGTCCGATGGAAGGACGTGTGGTGCGGCCTGCCGTTCTTTGTCACTTCCCTGGTGTTGGGGTTGATCACCGTCTGGTTCCAGTATCATCGGGCGATGCTGGAGAATCCGGTTCGAAGCGACAGTTTTCTGGCTCGGTTGGCCATAGCCGGATGGGTTCCCTGGTTTTACCTGTACAAGGCGCTCCTGCCGCTGAACCTGACGGTCATCTACGCGAAGTGGCAGATCGATGCGGGCCACTGGGTCTCCTACCTGCCGGGGGCGCTGCTGGTCGTTTGCTTTCTGGTTTTTTGGTGGAAGCGGCGGACGTGGGGGCGTCCCCTGTTATTCGGCCTGGGGTATTTTGTCGTAACGCTCTTCCCGGTATTGGGATTCCTCGATCAGGGCTTTTACAGGTACTCGCTGGTGGCGGATCATTGGCTGTACTACTCCATCGTCGGCGTCATTGCCCTGGCAGTCGCCGCCGGGGTGGAGCTCTGCCATCGCTTGGGCCAACGAGCCCGATCTGTCGGTGTGGTGGCGGGTGTGGGTGTGCTGACTGTGTTGGGAGCGGCGACTTGGGGGCGCGCTTGCGTATATGCCGGTGAGGAAACACTTTGGCGAGATACTCTGAAAAAGAATCCTCGTGCCTGGATGGCGCACAACAACCTGGGGAATGTCTTGTTGCGGGAGGGAAAAACCAGCGATGCCATCGGCCATTATGAACAAACGCTACGGCTCAACCCCGATTTCGCCGAGGCGCACTACAACCTCGGGATCGCTTTGGCGCAGACGGGTAAGATCGAGGAAGCCATCGCCCACTACGAGCAGGCCCTCCGGATCAAACCTGATTACGCCGCGGCGCACATCAATCTGGGAGTCATTTTGAGGAATCAGGGCAAGGTGCCGGAAGCGATTGCGCATTACGAGCAGGCGCTGCGGATCAAGCCCGATGACTCCGAGGCGCATAACGATCTCGGGGTCGCTCTGGCGCAAACAGGTAAGTTCGAGGAAGCCATCACCCACTACGAGCAGGCATCGCGAATCAAGCCCGATGACGCTGAGGGGCACTACAACTTGGGACTCGCATTCGCGGAGGTGGGGAGGGTGCCCGAGGCGATGAAACAGTGGGAGAAGGCGCTACAGATCAAGCCCGATTTCGCCGGGGCGCATTACAATCTGGGGATCGCTTTGGCGCAAACCGGTAAGATCCAGGAAGCCATCACACACTACGAGCAGGCATTGCGAATCAAGCCCGACTACACCGAGGCGCATATCAACCTTGGGAACGCGTTGGCCCGAACGGGGAAGCTGCAGGAGGCGGTTACAGCCTTCGAGCAGGAGCTGCAAATCAATCCGGATAATGCCGAGGCACACAGCAACCTGGGGGCCGTTTTGCAGAGCATGGGTAAGTTGCCGCAGGCCGTCGCGGAGTACGAGCAAGCCCTCCGAAGCAAACCCGATTACGTCGAGGGACATTACAATCTGGCACTCGCCTTGGAAAGGTCGGGCCGCACGCCGGAGGCCATCGAGCAGTACCAGCAGGCACTGAAACTCCGACCGGATTTTGCCCCGGCAAGAAACGCGTTGGCGCGACTACACGCTGGCCAGTGACCGGTACACCTCGGCAGTTCAAACCGCAGGCTTCGCAAATCTGTGGCTCGCCCTTCGCGCGCATCCGCGTCCGTTTGTGCCGAACGCTTCGTGCTCTTCGTGCTTGGAGCCTGCCCTGAGCGAAGTCGAAGGGTGGTGAGTAATTCCTAGCGGCCCTCATCCTTCATCCCTTTTCTCCCCCTCGCCCCCAACACCACCGCCAACAAAATCCCCGCAAAAAATCCGCCCACGTGCGCCAGGTTGTCCACCTGCGGCTCGAGTCCACCAATGGTGAAATCCGCCGCCACCATCAGCCCCAGCAACACCAGCAACCGCCGCCGTAACGCATAATACATCGGCGACCGCAACCGCCACACTCCCACCGCGAACGCCCCGATCACCGCAAACACCCCGCCGCTCGCCCCGATCGCCACGTCGTAATGCGCCACATACGCGCTCGCCAGATTCCCCAGCGCCCCGCCCACCAAAAATACCGCCAGCAACCGCCACCGCCCCATCGTCTTCTCCACCGCCGACCCGAACAGCCACAGCCCCGTGCCGTTCATCGCCAGATGCAGCAGGTTCGCATGCAAAAACAACGCCGTGAACAATCGCCACCATTCCCCGCTCTTCACCGAGTCGGCGCTGTTGCCCGCCCACATCAACAATTTCTCCTGCATCTCCTCCCGCAAAAACACGTCGTTCACCAGGTGCACCGTCGCCAACACCAGCAGCAGCGACAACGTCACCCGCTCGGGCCGTCCCATGTGCATCAGCGCCCGCCATCCCGCCGAATCCTTCTCCGCCCGCCGCAACAATTCCTGCCCGTGCGCGTACACCGGGTCTAACGCGCCGTAGCGCCCGGGCGAAGGCGGCTCCTGCGCTCCGCTGGTAGGGACGCGCTCCGTCGCGTCCGCCGCGTTCTCTGCGAGCCGCAATTGCTCCTGCACCGCCTCACGCCACAACCGGTTCCGCGGATGCGTAAACACATGCGCCCGCGTCAACATCCGCACCGCCTCGGGAAATTCACCCCGCGCCAGCGCGCATCGACCCCGCCAGTACGCCGCAAATCTCGCAAACCGCCAGTGGTGACGCGCATGCTCGCTCTCCCCCAACAATTCCTCCACCGTGTCCCGGTCGCCCCCCAGCGCCGCCACCGCCACCCGCGTCGCCCACAATTGACCCTGCCGCGCCCCCACCGTCCGCGGCGACAACGCCACAAATTGCAAACTCCGCAGCGCCCGCTCGAATTGACCCGTCTCCGCCAGCGCCCGCGCCGCCAACAGTCGCGCCTGCGTCGCCTGCCCGAGCGTGCCCCAGTCGTACACGCCCTCGTACAACGCCAGCGCCCGCTCCCATTGACGCAATGTCACCAACAACGACAACTTCCAAATGTGCACCAACCCTGAAACCGCCAGCGGTACCGGCTCCGCTGCCGTTGTAGGCCGCGTGCCCTCACGCGGCGCATCCCGTCCATCCGCGAGGCCATCCAGCGCCGTCAACGCTTCCTCCCGATGCCCGCGCGCCATCAACCGCAGCACCGCGCCGTGACGACGATACAACTTTCCCGTTTCTCCCCACGCAAACCAGCCCGCCAACCGCCAGAACAGCGCCGCGCCGCGCCAGTGCCCGCGCTGTTCCCGCGCCCCCGCCGCCGCGGCCAGCACCAACGGCGCCAAGACAAACGCTCCGAACAACACCCACGCAATGACCACCCAGATAAAGTTCTCTTCGAAAAGAAACGCGCCGCCGCACGCCAGCACCGTCAGCGCCAACTGGGCAATCTGCGCCGCATACCACTGCCGGTCACCTCGCAACAGCGGATACAGCTGCATCAGCGCCAGGAACAGCACCGGGTAAACAAACAGACGTTGGGTCATGGTTGTGTGTGGTCGGAGCGGACCGCTCTGAAATTTTCCATCTCGAATCTCAAATCACGGAATCCGACAGCCTCACGGCAGGATTGTCACCTCATCGCCAGTTTCCATCAAATCATACAGCCGCTCGATCTGCTCGACGCTCATCGCGATGCACCCGTGCGTCCACGTCACGTTCGGACTCGGCCCGTGCAACCCAATCTCGCCCCCCAGCGCCGTCTTCCACGGCGGGCATTTCCGGGCGAAAATCGCCCCGCGGATCTGGTCGTACTCGGCCTGCGTGATCAGTTTCTCCCGCAACGCGCGCTCCGCATCCTCAATGTTGGGATAACTCAACCCCAGGAACCGATGGTACTGGCTCTTGGGATTCTTGTCGCAAATGTAAAATCCGCCTTCCGGCGTCGCCAAATCTCCCTCGCGCTGTTTGTCAGCCGCATTCTTGCCGATCACCACCGGAATGCGCAACACCTCCTCCTCGCCATCGAGAAGGACCAGCCTCTTCGCATGTTTGATTATCACCAGCCGCCGCGCACTCATCACCTATTCCTTCGGAGGGACGCGCTTCTGCGCGTCCGCCCCCCGCGTCTCCTCTCCCCTTGGGGGAGAGGATCAAGGTGAGGGGTTCCACCTCATGCCCCGCCCTCATCGACACCCTCACCACTCTAACAACGCCCGCCCACCTTCCGCCAACATTTTCGCGCTCGCCTCTGCCGTCGTAAGCGACGTCACCCGACGCGGCGTCGCTCCCCGCTCTGAACTCTCCTATCTCAAATCTCAAATTCCGAAACCCTGATGGTCGTTGGTAGGGACGGCTGGACCAGCCGTCCGCGTCGTTCTATAGAAAACCGCCGCCCTCCTCGCTCCCCGTCATCCCGAGCTTGTCGAGGGATCTCTCTATCGCATCCACTCCTTGACGAATTTACTACCCCAAGACTACACTGCCGCTGTGAACGCGGTCGTTGCACCACACGGCGTAACTGGGCAGACTTCATGAAGACAATTCGACTGCTCGGCTGGTTGCTTGTACTGATGATTGCTAACTTCAGCACTGAAGTGAAGGGTCAGGGGATACCCTTTCGTGGTGGGCCTGACGGTGCCGGCAACGTCGCGCCGGTCGGCGCGGATCAACGAGCCCCCCTTTCCCGAAGCCGGCCTGACCTCGATACCCAAAAGATCGATGTCAAAGTCACTCACGTGTTTTCGTTCTCCGACAATCATGCAAACTATCGGGCGTATACCGTAAGTTGGAAAGGCCAAGACGTCGCTGTGACAGATAGGTCTGCCAGAACTCGATACAACGAGGGAGAGACGATCACTGTGAGCCTTCGTAGGCACAAGATTGCGGAGAATGAATGCGTCTTGGAGTTCACATTAGATAATCCTCAAACTTTCAAGTTTTCCAACGGCGTCCAAGTAGTCGGATCACCCCTCATGATTTCCGATTACACAGAACGGTTCGACGCGAAAATCGCCAAGGTATTCTGGGTAAACGACGACCACGCAAACTTCCGGGCGTATGTGGTGAAGTGGAAAGACCAGGAGGTTGTCGTGACCGACGACAAGGCCAGAACGCGGTACAACGTGGCAGAGATACCCACCGTGTTTGTTCGCCGGGGGGAAATCGCAAAGGATGAACAAGTCCTGGAGTTCAAGTTCCATATCCCAAACCTCCCGGGCGATAATACGCTGAAAACAACCTCAGGAGGTGCAGGCGACCATTGAGTCGACCGTGTCTTTCGCATCGTTGCAACTCCGATCAGTCCCTATGTTCCCTTCGCCCCATTCATGGGGAGAAGGTCAGGATGAGGGGATGTCCAATTCCACGCCCTGCCGCCGTAGCCTCTCGCGTCACCTTTTCCACTTCCCTAGCCGTTCCATCAGTTGTTTAATGACCCTGTCTGTTAACCGCGTGAGAGGATACATCGAATGGCCCCCGACAAACCGAATCCCATGAAACTAAAAACCGCCATCGCCCCGCTGTTGTCCGTCCGACGCGGCGCGAAGGCAATCGAGTTCTACAAGGCCGCCTTCGGAGCCGACGTGGTGTTTCGCGTCGATGGCGATGACGGATCGGTCGTCGCCCGGTTGTCCGTCGCGGGAGCCGAGTTCTGGCTCGCCGACGAATCCCCGGAGCATCTCAACTTCAGCCCGGAGTCACTTGGCGGCGGATCGGTCCGGATGATCCTCATCGTCGAGGACCCGGATGCGGCCTTCGCCCGGGCTGTCGCCGCCGGGGCCAAAATGGTCTGGCCTGTCGACAACCGACACGGGTGGAGGTTGGGTCGAATCGTCGATCCCTTCGGTCACCATTGGGAAATCGGCAAGCCCCTGACGAAACATCGGTAAACATGCAGATCCGACGCCTCGACCATCTCGTGCTGACCGTGCGCGACGCGCAACGTTCCATCGATTTCTACACAAACGTGCTCGGGATGAGCGAGGTCAACTTCGGCGCCGGGCGGAAAGCGCTGTCGTTTGGTCAGCAAAAAATCAATCTCCACGAAGCCGGCAGCGAGCTGGACCCGAAAGTCGTAAACCCCACTCCCGGCTCCGCCGATCTCTGTTTCATCGCCGATACGCCGATGGACACGATTCTCGCCGAGCTTCGCCAGCATGGCGTCGCGATCATCGCCGGTCCCGTCGAACGCACGGGAGCATTGGGCCCGATCACATCGGTGTATTTCCGCGACCCGGATCAAAACCTGATCGAGGTCTCGAACTACACGGCGAATAGCTGATACCTCGCCGGGGATTGCGATCGTTGGGCTGCCCTCGCCCCATCCGTCTTGCAGCCAATCTGCGGCAGTGGTACAAGCGGGAGACGGAACCAGTCCCAATAGGAGACGACGATGAAACGACAGAGCCTCGTTGTTGCCGTGGTGATTACAATTTTATTTCCGCTTGCGTCATTCCAATGCAGTCTCGGGCAAACTGATACCAACCTCCTCGCAACAGGCGAATGGTCGGAAATCGTCCGAGATAGCGACCCACACACGACATACGCGCTTCGGGGACGTTTACTTGTCTATGACGACCAGACCCAGAGCGCCGCCAACCATGCAAGAGTGTATTTGGAGTTGCAGAACGTCTTCGAGGGTGGATGGTCTCTTCCACTTGAAGTCTATTTCGATTTAGGCTTGCCTGTAGGTCGGCGGAGCGACCAGCGCTTTGAAATGCACGACGCGCTGGATAAACTCATCCCCCGCAACTCGTTTCAATCAGCAGCATCTGGACGCCCTATCCGTATCACATTATACTGCCCTGCGATTCGGCTATTCGAGTGCGTGCTGATATGTACGACCTCGGGTCACAGTCGAAGCCTGACGCGTTAGATGTCTTCGTCAGTGATGGTCAGTGGATCATCCATCCCAACGCCACCAACGATTTTTTCCTGTCGGCGACGCTGGTCGCCCCCAAAGACTGTCCGAGTCCACTCAAGTATCCTCACGTTTGGCAGGGGACGCTGAAGTTGCCCAAGGTGAAGATTCCAGTCAAGAGGCAATGACATCGCCTCGCCCATACCCGCCGCCAGCGTCCTCGGCTTTCCCCATCGCCGCCGTCGAGTTGCCTCGATTTTACCGCAAATAGTCCTACCAATGCCGACGCGCTGAGGTGGTTTGTCAGTCTCTAGCAGCCACCCGTTCGACCCTAACTATTCCCAACGATCGCCGGCCCTTTGCCTCCGGCCTCCAACCTCTTCACCAGATCATAAAACTTCTGCCACGCCTCCACCGCTTCCGGCCATTGCTTTACATCCTCCCACAGCGCTTCCAATCCAACGTCCACCGCCTCCTTCGTTCGCAGGTTCAACTTCTCGATCTCCACGCCCCGCGGTCGCGCATCGGGTCGTTGCCGCTGTAAAATGAAGCCTCGCGCATTCACCGTCTAATGTGGTATGGCTCATATCCAACGCACGCACAGGAAGGACTCAATGAATAAACGCGACGTTCTTGAAATCGCTGTCAAGCTAATGGGGCTCTACTTGTTGTACACGTTGTTGGGCGGCATCTTCGCCCTCGGAGTCGCTTTGTCGTCGGCCCCACCCGGCCAGATTCACAGCAAGTCGATGTATATCGCCGTCGCTTGCTGGGAATTGGCCTTGCGCCTCACGTTCGCCCTGGTTCTGTTATTCAAGAGTAATCGCATTGCCGAGTCTCTGGCTGGCGGGTCAGCGGTTCCGAGCCCCCAGCAACGAACAGCCCCATCGTCGCACGTTCACCTGTCACTTTGGGTCCGTATTCTGGGGCTCTACTTCGTTTTGTCGATTATCCCCCGTCTCGTGTGGGACGTGGCAGAAGTGCTCGGCGTCGTTGCCGCTCCCAATTGGTCAACGAGAATCCTGTCGGAAACACTGCAACTCGCCCTGTCGCTGATCTGCGTTCTCCGCAACGAGTCCGTCGCAACCTTCATCGAAAAACATACCAAACCAATCCCGAACAATTAGCCCACCTGGCTCAGGATTCGGGGCTGACCGAACTGCCTGCCTGGGACTGTCATCCCCCACCTTCACGCCCTCCCGCCGTTGACATTTCGCCAAGCGCTCCCTATATTGGCCCAGACAAACAAGACAATCTTACTCCTATTTGATTCATGCAAGTCACTCGGGCAGGCGAATATGCGATTATCGGGCTGTTGTACCTCGCGAAACAGCCCGCCCAACGCACCATCATGATCGACGAAATCAGCGAGGCCGAGGGCGTGCCGAAGAGTTTCCTCGCGAAGATTTTTCAGTCCCTCGCCAAGGGCGCCTTCGTCCGTTCGCATCGCGGCGCGGGTGGCGGTTTCAGCCTCGCCCGTCCCCCCGCCGAAATCACCGTGCTCCAGGTGCTCCAATGCGTCGAAGGCTCGTTGGCCCTGCAGAAATGCGTCACCGATGACCCCGAATGCGTCGTCTCGACCACCCGCATGAGCAGTTGCACCCTCTGCGCTGTGTTCACCGAAGCGCAAAACCGCGTGAACGAGGTTTTCGCCCGCACCACACTCGCCGACCTTCTCCACCCGAAACCGCAGGTCGCCCAACCCATCAAATCCGCCGCGTCACTGAATTGAGGGACCATGCCCGGCCGAGTTGACCATCCGTTGTCCGAAGAGCACGTCCGCGAGCTCCTCAAGCACATCAAGTTCCCCGGCTTCAGCCGCGACATCGTCAGCTTCGGCATCGTCCGCTCCATCACCGTCACCGACGCCAACGACGTCACCATCGCCCTGCACGTCATGACGCGCGACCAGGCCGTTCCCCAGCAAATCCAGCGCGATGTCGAAACCGCGCTCCAAAGCCACGAGGGCATCGGCAAGGTAAACATCCAAATGACCGCGCAGCAGCCGCCGCAGCACGGCCAGGTGCCGATGGCCGGCGCAGGCGCTGCCCCGACCCGTCCGCAAATCGCCGGCGTCAAACACGTTATCGCCGTCGGCAGCGGCAAGGGCGGCGTGGGCAAGTCCACCGTTGCCGTCAACCTCGCCTGCGCGCTCACCAAACTCGGCCGGCAAATCGGCATCATGGACGCCGATATCTACGGGCCGAGCGTCCCGAAAATGATGGGCGCAACCAGTCGTCCCACGATGTCGGACGAGAAACTCGATCCCGTTGAGAATTTCGGCCTCAAAATGATGAGCATGGCTCTGCTCCTCGATAACGATTCACCCGTTATCTGGCGCGGCCCGATGATCATGAAGGCCATCCAGCAGTTCACGCTCGCCGTCAATTGGGGCGAACTCGACGTCCTGGTCGTGGATCTGCCGCCGGGCACCGGCGACGCGCAGCTGTCCCTCGTCCAGACCATCGCCCTCGACGGCGGTGTGATCGTCACCACGCCGCAGGACGTCGCCCTCGAAGTCGCCCGACGCGGCATCGCCATGTTCGAGAAGGTCAACGTGAAGATTCTAGGCATCGTCGAGAACATGAGCTACTACGTCTGCCCCCATTGCGGCGAGCACGACGACATTTTCAGTCACGGCGGCGGCAAACAGGAGGCCGCCCGCCTCGAAGTCCCGTTCCTCGGCGAAATCCCGCTGTTCTCCGACATCCGCATCTGCGGCGACAAAGGCGTCCCCATCGTCGTCGCCGAACCCACCAGCGAACCCGCCAAGGCCTTCACCAAGTGCGCCGAATCCGTCCTCAAACAGCTAACGTAATTTCGCGCCCGCTCTCCGCAAGGTTGTCATTCTGAGCGTAGCGAAGAATCTCTGTCGTATTCCCCTGCTTCGCCATCACTCTACCCCGCCCGCCTTCTCTCCTCCCTTGGAAAACCCGTCACAGGTCAGACGGTTTGCTCAAGCCAAATGTTGCAATGTTGAAACCTGACCGCGTAAACTATAATGTATGGCGTGCAGAGCGATCTCCATAAGGTAGTCGGTATGAACATGTCGTGGCGACGCACAGTGGCAAACCTTCTGTCTGTGATCAGTACCCTGTTGATGCTTTTCTTACTCGAAAATTTGTACATAGTCGCGTTGGACAAGCCTAAAGTAGCGCGCATGGCCGCGGTCTTCACATTCATCATAGCGGTCGGAGCTTCGTGTCTGAACGCTTATTTGATTTGGCGGGCAAAGAGGGCTGAGCGCGTTTGGAAAATCGCTCTGTGCGTGTCGATTCTGACATGTCTCGTGGCCTTTATCTGCGGAATGCTCTTGTGGTGAGAGGCGAAGAGATGCAGGCGGGGGTACTGAGCGCCACCTCTGAATCATTGCAATCTCACCCCCGCGTCATAAACCGCCCCCTCATCAACTCAATATACTCCTTCTCCGATGTCTCCCGTCTGGCCTTCACCAGCGGCAGGATGTCCGCAGTGGCAACATAGCGCAATTGGTTCGTCCCATCGGTGGCAGCCTCGAAAATGACCTTGGCAACATCTGCCTCCGTGGCCCGACGCTCTCCCCGCAGGCCGGCAAAGACCGCGTTCGTGCGGGTCACAAAACCTTCGTAGTCCGCCACCGAGGCGTTCCGTAACGCCTCCTGACCGCTTCTCTTCCCGAAATTAGTGCTGACGACTCCGCCGGGCTCGACGATCTTGACCACGATGTTCTGGGACGCGAGTTCGTAGGACAGCGACTCGGAAAAACCTTCCAGCGCGAACTTGCTGGCGCAATACAGCGATATCATCGGCAGCGCAAAGATGCCGGCGCCCGAGCTGACATTGATAATCAATCCACCCTTGTTCTTCCGGAAATGCGGCAGGATGGCCCGCGTGACATCCATGACGCCGAACACATTGACGTCGAACTGCTCCTGGATCTTCTCCCGTGAAGTCGCTTCGAATACACCGAATAAACCGAAGCCCGCGTTGTTGATCAGCGCGTCGATTCTTCCGAACCGCGCGATCCCGGCCTCAATCGCCTGGCCGATGCTGTCGCGATCCTGAACGTCCAGCCGCGTCACCAGCACGTCGCCGACGCTGACCAATTCCTTCTCCTCCTCTGGCCGCCGCATCGTCGCGACAACATTCCAGCCGTTCTTCGCGAACAACTTCGCGGTCACTTTGCCAAAACCGGAAGAAGTTCCGGTAATCAGAACTGTTTTCTTCATTCGTCTCAACCTTCCCTACAAATCGTAGTGCTGCAATCGCCAAATAGCAATGTAGCCAGTATAGCCGGATGGAGCGCACAGGGATTGACAGATGCTCCAGAGACCACTACATGATTAGGTATGGCCGTCACGGATGAACAACTCTTCGCGAAGCTCAAGGAATGCTACGACCCGGAAATCCCGTGCAACATCGTCGACCTCGGCCTAGTGTACGACGTGCAACGCCAGCCCGTTGAAGGCACTCCCGATGCGCGCATCGACGTGAAAATGACGCTCACCTCGCCCGGTTGTCCGTTGGCCGCCCAGATTTCCTCCCAGGTCCAACGCAAACTCCTCGAACTCCCCGGTGTCGGCGAAGCCAATGTCGAAGTCGTTTTCGATCCGCCCTGGTCCCTCTCCCGCGTCACCCCCGCCGGCAAAAAAACCCTCGGCCTGCCGTAACAGCGTTGGCACGAATGGGATGATCTAGCGGCGTCGGCATCAGGGCCGGAAACGCGGCTCCTTAAGGCCCACTCCCTGTTCCTTGTTCCAAGCAGCGTTCGCTTCCGTCGGAAATCGAACTTCCAGGTCACTATCAGCCCCTGTGCCTCCGAGCTTTCCGTCTCGCCCGTAACTGATGACTTGGCCGTAACCAAGCGATCGACTAAACGGGACTAGCACGAGGTCGCGACCCCACGCGTCTTTGTCCCACGGGTCGCCAAACTCGGTCCGTGCAGCTACCAGTTGCGCCAGAGAACTTGGCCACTCACCGTATTGTGCCTTATACTTGTCGCATCCCGAAGCAACGTACATTAACCCGCCGTAGGTGACCCACGGCTTGATTTCTTCCATCTCCTTGTGACCAAGATACCGTCCAACCAAAAACAGCCCAGCGACGAAGGCTGCGATGGTTCCGCAGATAAGCAAGATTACACCTATTCTATCGTGCAGTGTCATGAAGCCCCTTCCAGAGCGTTCGCCTCCGGATCGCATGCTGCGGCAAGTCTCCGCCGCCTTCCTTTCGCATTTTGAGTTCTTTACTCAATCGGCTCACGTGCCCGATTCGCCGCTAAGTTGCCTCTGGAACTGTTCACTGTAATAGCCGGCTCCCGCCTGCTATTGGTTGGCATCTTCACGACCTCCGAGTTTCTCAATGCCGCCTGTCTTATGAAACACGCGTGTGTCAATGTAATACAGAGGCAAAAACAGTTTGATCATAAAAAGATCCCAATGAGCATATTCTTCAGAAACTCTTCCGGATCGCTTGGCCTCGTGTGTGCGGAACCCCAATGGGGCCCACTGGTAGGATAGTGGTCCCTGCAGCCCGACGGCGCCCACACAATAACTCCCGTTCGCCGTAAGCACGAGGTACACTGCGACATAGGCCGCTAATAGCGCAGCGAAGCATGCTCTCACTCTACGCGATTGCTTCGTCATCCCGCTCACCCCTTCATTCGAGGCCAAGCCTGCATTCATGACATCTTCGCTTTTCGTGCCAGTTCGGGCAGTCGCTGGCCCATGCCCGCGTCCTGCTGCGCGGTTCGTTCCAACCATTTGACAACCTGAATCAATCCACTGCCATCGCGATACCCCTGTTCGCGGGCCAACGCAAGCATCTTCTCGCCACCCAATCGCACGCGCCCTCCCGTCTTTGCCCGTTGCTTTTTGCCGCACAGGCCGGTATGTTGCTTCGGTAATTCGTCATGTCCGTTCGGGCAAACATCTGGCGTGTCCTGGTGACTGCGGGCTGTCTGTTCGCCCCGTATTCGCTTGCCCATGCCGACGACACCAATCCTCCCGTGATCGCCACGCCAGCCGTCACGGTGTCCACGCCGGCTACAAACCCGCCAACCCCCGCGGCGCAACCCACTGATCCCGAGCGGTTCTTCAGTCAGTACGCCAAAGCCGCCGATCTCGTCCGCCAAAACGCCCGCCAGGAAGCCTCAGTCATCATGGATTTGCTCTCGCGCAATCTCACCACCTCACCCTGGTTCGAGATCGCCGTACTCAAGCACGCTGAGTTGAATGAAACATCGAACCCCAAGGTCGCCCGCGAGGACTACGATGTATTGCAAAAACGCGTCGAGAACGCCCCGTACTTCCAGGGCAACGCCGAGCGCGCCGCCGTGTTCCGCACCGCCCTGCTCGGCGCCGTGGGTCGCGGGACCGATCGCCTCCACCTCCAGAGCGTCCGCGACGGCCTCAACCGCTACCAGATGCGGTACCACCAGTTCCCGGAATCACTCGTCAAACTCGCCATCTTCAACTACGTCGATATGGGCGACATCTACGATTCCGACAACCGGCTCTTCCGATATACCCCGACCGGCATCCAGTTCACGCCCACCATTTCCTATCAACGCTACGACCTCGCGTCGCTGCCGGCCGAACCGTTCTACGTCACCTCCCCCAAAATCAGCGGCACGACCCGCGTGAATGACACGACCGGCAAATACGCCGCCGTCATCCTCGTGCCGGAACGCATCGATTGGCAATCCGTCGTCGAAGGCCAGACGCTGGGCGGGTACTTCGTCGCCACCGTCGACCGCGGCGGTGCCATCGTCTGCACCACGGAGCGCATCCTGGTCCTGCCCGTGCCCCGGTAAACAACGAGCGGCGCGCGCCGCGCTTTCCCGCTCTTCTTCTCCCGCCAAAACCGTTAGACTGACACCATCATGAAACTGACCTTCTACGGCGCCACGCGCACCGTCACCGGCTCCAAATACCTCTTGCAGGCCAACGGTAAGAACATCCTCATCGAATGCGGCATGTACCAGGGCCGCGATGCCGACTGGAAACAACGCAACAGTCACCTCCCCTTCGACGCCTCGACCGTCGATGCCATGCTCCTTAGCCACGCGCACATCGATCACACCGGCATCATTCCCGTCCTTGGTAGGAGCGGTTATCGCGGCAAGATTTATTGCACCGACGCCACCGTCGATCTCTGCCGCGTGATGTTGATGGATAGCGCCCACATCCAGGAACAGGATGCCGCGTACAT
>JBKQMH010000072.1:0-29219 GCA_052146795.1 Verrucomicrobiia bacterium | reverse complement strand
TAGCTATCTTTGGTACAACTTTATCGGGTGCGCTGCCTGCGTGTTGTTTAGTGTGATCATCCAAGCCACCTCCGGCCCCACCGCCACGCCTGCCAAGACGTTATCCACTCCATGACCGGCGCCCCTGTCATCTGCTTCGGCCAGCAACCGTGCGGATTTTTCCCGAAGCGATTTCTTGTCGCAAAAATCCAGACAGCCCGCCGGCTGCAAGCCGAGATCGGCGGCGAGATTGTGTTCTTCTATCACGACAGTGACCATGACCCGCGCGAAACGAAGACCATCCTGCGGCATCGCAAGACCGGCGAGCCGGCGGCGCTCAACTTCACCTTCGAGAACAAGCTTCAACGAAAATTCTCGCCGCTCTACCTCAAACGCATCCCCGCCGATTGGCAGGCTGCGACCGCGCTCCGATTGCCCAACTATGTCGAGCGCCGGTGCGTTGAGGTCTTCCAACAAACTTCTGCCAGGAGTGTGGCGGACTTTTGTCTGGAGATGTATCGCCACATGGGCTTGCTTGACGGGGTCTCTGTGGCGCGCTCCAGCGACCCGTCGCTCCGGCGCGCGGCTTGCGATGTCGAGGACTTCTTCGTCGATGTCCTGCACGCAGGCGAAATCGTGCGCGCTCGCCACAGCAACGGCGCGCTGAAGCTGCACGAGGGCGGAGATCGCTTCGTGACTCTGCCCGCCACGACTTTCACCAGGGAGCAAATCAGCCCGGCACGCGACACGCGGCTCCGTTGGATGCAGTCCGTCGTGCACTGCACCCATTATGTCGTCGGCGCCGGCGAGCGGGCATACCTGCACCGGGAAGAAGCGCCCGAGATTACCTGCGTAAACCGTGATATAATTGACCGTTCCGATGAAGCCTACACCGAAATCCCTTCGTAAACCCGCGCCGCTGCTGGCCTTTGGCGCGCATCCCGACGACATCGAGTTCGGGTGCGGCGGCGTGGTCGCGCGGGAGGTCCGCGCCGGACGCAAGGCACACTTTGTTGTCTGCTCGCGCGGCGAAGCGGCCAGCCATGGCACGCCCGCGCAACGGGTCGCGGAGGCGAAGAAATCGGCGCCACTCCTCGGCGCAACGGTGGAGTTTATGGAACTCGACGGCGATGCCCACCTTGAAGTCCGCGTTGCTCACGCCATTCACCTCGCGAGCATTCTTCGGCGCTGGCGGCCGGGCATTGTGCTCGCGCCGAGCCTGGTGGAAAATCAGCACCCCGATCATGCGCGGCTCGGACAACTGGTGCGGGACGCGGCGCGGCTGGCTCGTTACGGTGGCTTGAAGGAATTGCGCGCTTCGCCTCCGCATGCGATTGACCAACTCTTCTTTTACGCGGTAACATCCGAAGCCGAACCCACCGGTGTCACGCCGATGCTGATCGACATCTCCGCGCCGGAAATCATCGCCGCGTGGACCGCCGCGATGGAAACACACACGTCGCAATCTCGTACTCGCAATTACGTCGAGCTGCAACTCACGCGCGCGCGTTTGTGGGGACTGCGCGCTGGCGTTGGTCATGCCATGGCCCTTTTCCCGAACGATCCGCTCGTTCTCGATTCGCTCGCGTCAGTGAGCCGGGGTGCGCGCCGCTTTTGAGTTGCCATGACGACCGGCGGCCCATTGAAAATCGGCATCACCTGTTATCCCTCGGTGGGAGGGAGCGGCATCCTCGCCACCGCATTGGGCGAGGAGTTGGCGCGTCGCGGACACGAGGTCCATTTCATCAGTTACGAGCGTCCGTTCCGTTTACCGGTGGACGCGCCGCGTATTCATTTCCACCCGGTGATCATCAACGATTACGATCTGTTCAAGTACCCGGATTACACGCTGCCGCTCTCCGTCAAGATGGCCGAAGTAAGCCGCGACCACCGGTTGGACGTACTCCACGTTCACTACGCCGTGCCCCACGCGACCGCGGCCATCCTTGCGCGGGCGATGCTTCCGCCGGAACGACAGCCGCGGGTCATCACAACGCTGCACGGCACGGACACCACGTTGCTGGGCCGTGATCCGGGGTACGGACCGGCGATCCGCCACGCTCTCGCCTGCTCGGATGCCGTTACAACGGTGTCCGCTTTTCTACAACGGGAGACCCAGCGGTTGCTCGCGGTGGACCGGCCAATCGATGTGATTCACAATTTCTTCGCGCCTCGCCCGCCGCGGCGCACGCGGGAAGACGTCCGGCGCGACCTGGGCGTACACGATGAAGTGGTCGTGCTTCATTCCTCCAATCTTCGTCCGTTGAAACGCATCGATTTATTGCTTGAAACCGCTGCGCGCATCCATCCCCGCACCGTGTTCAAACTCGTTATTCTGGCCGGCGGGGATTTCAGACCCTTCGCCGCCGATGTGCGTCGGCTGGGCCTTGAACATCGAGTGATCGTCTGCGAAAGGGTCAATGGCATCGAAGATTATCTGCAGGCAGCGGACCTCGGATTGTTCACATCGGAAACGGAGAGCTTTTGTTTGAGTATTCTTGAGGCGATGTGTTTTGGCTGTCCCAGCATCGCTCGACGCGTCGGAGGTATTCCGGAGGTGATCGAAGACGGCGCAACGGGACTGCTGGTGGACTCGGGAGACGCCGATGTCCTTGCCCGTGCAGTCGAGAGTCTGATCAAAGACCCAGCCCGCCGGTCCGCGCTGGGTCGCGCGGCCCAACACCGCGCCCGCGAGCTCTTTTCTGCGGACGTCATCGTGCCCCGCTACGAAGCGCTGTATCGCCGCGTCTGCGTGCAGGGTCGAAAACCAGCCGTCATCTGATTCACTCATCTTCGTGTGGCCCACGAAGAGTTATCGCATCATGACACCCCATGCGATGTGAACCTTCGTGAGTTTGATGCGCGTGCTATGTATGAGCCTCCGGCTCGTGTGAGCTTGGCGCGCCTTTTTTGCCTTTAGCTCTTTGCTGTTCCCCAACGACGGTAGAGGAAGCGCTCCCACGGTGAGAAGAGGATTTTATCGGCGAGTAGGCCGATGACGATAATAACCAACATGATGCCGATGACCTGGTCCATGGCCTGGAGTTCGCGTCCGTAGTTCAACAGATTGCCCAATCCAAATCCCGTCAGGATCGTCACGTAAATCTCCGCCGCCATCAGCGAGCGCCAGGCAAACGCCCATCCCTGCTTCATGCCGCTGACGATGAAGGGCAGCGACGCGGGCACGATCACCTTTGCCCACGTATGCCATTGCTGCGAACCCATCGTGCGCGCCGCGCGCGCGTAAATGGGCGGCACGGTCCGCACGCCATTGTCCGTCGCGATCACCACCGACCACAGCGTGCCCATGATGACCACAAAGAGCATGGCCGCCTCGGTTTGCCCGAACCATAGCAACGCCAGCGGCACCCAGCACACGCTCGGAAGTGTCTGCAATCCCAGCGCGATCACCCCCAAAGTGGCTTCACAGAACCTGAAGCGCGCCGTCAATAACCCTAATGGCAGCCCCAGGATCAACCCAAGCGCGTAGCCGATAAGCAGGCGCCTCACGGTCACGAGCGTCGCCCGTTCGAGGTCACCGCTGGCCAGTGCGTCCTTGAGATACTTGGCCACGCTCAGCGGCGACGGCACGAGCACGGGCGACCAGATCTTCATCCGCACCAGCATTTCCCACACGCCGATGAGCAATACAAAAAAGGCGATGACCGCCAAGCGCCGCCTCACTCCCCCACCTCCACCAGTTCCGGGTTCAGGTGCCGCTTCAGAGCGCGAGTGATCTCCGTGGAATACTTCGCCAGTGCGACGCTGTTGATGTCGCGGGGACGGGGCAAATCGACTCCAAACTTTTCCCGAATTCGGCCGGGGTGCGGCGAGAACAACACCACGCGGTCGCCCAGACAGGAGGCCTCGCGGACATTATGCGTTACGAAGATGATCGTCTTCTTACGCTCCTGCCAGATACGCTGGATGTCGCCGTAGAGTTGTTCGCGGGTGAGCGCATCCAGCGCCCCAAATGGTTCGTCCATCAGTAGCACGCGTGGATTGGGGGCAAGGGCGCGCGCCAACGCGACTCGCTGTTTCATGCCACCGGATAGTTCATGGATGTTGGCATTGGCAAATTTGCTCAAGCCCACGAGTTGGAGATAGTACCTGGCGACCTCACGACGCTCGCTCGAAGACAGGTTCGGTTTGAGCTTCAGGCCGAACATCACGTTATCCATCACGTCGAGCCAGGGAAATAGTGCCGATTCCTGAAACATCATCATCCGATCTCGGCCCGGACCTGAGACAGGTTTGCCATTGGCCAGCACCTGGCCGTTGTCCGGCATTTCCAAGCCCGCAATGATGTTCAGGAGCGTGGACTTGCCGCATCCCGACGGACCCACCAGACACACAAACTCGCCTTCGTGGATGTTCAGCGAGACGTTGTCGAGCGCGTGCACCGTCGCCCGTCGTGTTCGGAACCACTTCGACACGCCGTCGACAACCAGCTTTACCGGTTGGACGTTTTGCAGTTCGTCCTGAATCGCCATCATTTGATTTCGGCCAGGCCCTTCTCCCGCAAGACCTCATTCAGTAGCTTGAGATCATAGATGTGCGACAAATCCGGCTTCTCCTTCAGGAATCCAATGTGATACGCGTCCTCGGCGGACTTCAACAGCGAGTCTTTGACCGGGTCGTACGTGATCTGCAATCGTTTCCAAGCGCTGTCCAATATGGTTTCCGGGAGCGACCGGGTTGTCTCCCTTCGGATCTCGTCATTCAGAATTCGCTTGGCCTCGTCGGGGTGCGCGTTAATCCATTCCGTCAATTCCACATGGGCGGTGATCCACTTCTTCAGTAGCGCCGGGCGATCCTGAAGAAATTTCACGCTGCTGACCAAATGCGTGGTGACATATCGGCCACCCGTGTCCGGCCACAATGAACCCTCATCGAGATACACCTTGCCTTTGGCCTCGCGCACCAACCGACTCACCCACGGCTCGACAGTCCATACTGCGTCCAGTTCGCCTCTTTGGAACAGGGAGAGTTGATCGGGGTTATCTGTGGGAATGACCCGCGCATCGCCACCGACCATGGTGATCCGCAACCCCTTCGATAATAACCAGGCGCGACACGCCACATCCTGTGTGTTGCCGAACTGTGGCGTGGCAATTCGCTTGCCCCGAAAATCGGCGTCCTTCGTAATTCGCTCGTCGGGTTGCACCACCAGCGCGGCGCCGCCGCTGCACGCACCGGCAACCACTCGGATTTCTTCGCCATGTGACCGCAGGTAGGCGTTGACGGCCGGATTCGGACCGACATAGGTGAGGTCGATCGACCGCGCAAAAATCGCTTCCATCGCGCTTGGCCCGGCATTGTACACGAACCACTGCACTTCGACATCCGGCCCGAGCCGCTCTTCAAACCACCCCTTGCCCGATCGGCTCAACCCGTGGGCGATGACGGCTTGCGCGTGGGTCACATTCGGAAAATGGCCGACCCGCAAGATGACTTTCTCCGCGCGGACGGAAGCACACAGGCACAGACACAGCACCAGCATCAAGGTCGTTTTCATCAGATTCGCTTCGTTAATTCGGCAAACGGCAGGGGTACTTTGTCCCGTCGCATTTTGCGAAGGGTCACCTCGACCGTGTCGGCCAGGGTATATCGGTCCAGAATGTCGGCAATTGCGTTGCGGACATCCACCATCAACAATCGCAGTCCACAATGCGCTTCATCGGGGCAGGAACACGGGTGGTACGCGGTCACGCTGGCGCAAGAGATTGGTGCCAGCGGCCCATCAATCAGGCGAACAATCTCGCCAATGGTGATCTTGGCCATCGGTTTCCTGAGAAAATAGCCGCCGCCCTTGCCGCGCTTGCTGTCCAAATAACCCGCCCGATTCAATTCCAGCAGAATCGCTTCCAAGAACTTCACGGGAATGTTCTCCTTCTCGGCCAATTGACGGATCTGGATCATCGGCCGACCCAATTCTTGTGCGATACCGAGATTGATCAGCGACCGCAGGGCATACTCGCCTCGTTTCGACACCTTCATGCCGACTGAAGTCTACATGGTAACTAGAGAATTGCAAACTTCTTTTCCGTCTCCGGGCCGGTCACGGGGCGCGAAACACTTTCATCTCTTTGGTGGCCAGGAAAACCTTGGCCGCATGTTCGCAAGCGCTTTTTTGATGTTTTGTTCGTGACCCGGTTCTCTGCAAACCCCTGTGCCGCAAGCCCGCACTTGGCTGGTCGATTGCCCTGTGATACACTCACCTCAAGTACGGAAACTCAACCATGCCCCGAGAAATCAAGACCCTGCTCATCGATGACCGTGAATCGGATGCCGATTACGTCCGCGGCTTTCTCCAAAAGCTGAGTTCGGACTATACCTTCCGCACGACGTGGGAATCCGATCCCACCCGCGCGTTGTTGCGGCTGACTCAGGAGCTCTTCGATCTGGTGCTGCTCGACTATCAAATGCCGGCCATGAGCGGTTTGGATGTCCTGTCCACGATCCGCCAGGCGCACCGCACCCTGCCCGTGATCATGCTCACAGCCATGGGCGATGAACGCGTCGCCGTCGAGGCCATGAAACGGGGCGCGCACGATTATCTCAAGAAGGACGAGATGAATCTCGCCGATCTGGCGCGTGCGATCATCACTGTCCTCCAGCGCAAGCATCTGGAAGATCAATTGGAGGACCAGCGACGCCTGGCCGATCGGGACCTGCGCATGGCGCGCGAGTTGCAACAGGCGTTTCTGCCACAGAGCTTCCCGCACTTTGCCCCGCAACAAACACCGGATGCCATGGGGCTCCGGTTCTATCACCATTACACCCCGACTCTCTCCGTCGGCGGCGATTTTTTTGATGTGGTGCCGATTGATGACCACTCGGCTGGTATCTTCGTGTCCGATGTCGCGGGCCACGGAATCCAGGCCGCGCTCGTCACGGCCGCGTTGCGCACGTTGATTGAGGAACTGAAGGAAATGGCCGGAGACCCCGAGGAGTTCCTCACGGAAGTCAACTCGGGCCTGAGCCGCATCTTGCGCCAAACAACCGCGCCACTTTACGCCTCGGCGTTCTACCTGAAAATCGACCTCGCGGAGAAGCGCGCGAGCTTTGCCAACGCCGGACATCCGCCCCAACTTCATCTCCGTCGCAAACGCGAGGAGGTCGAACGTCTGTTTGACAAGAGCAAGACAGGACCCGCCCTCGGCATGGAGGAACACGCGGTGTTTCCCGCGCACGCCACGTCCGTCGATGACGAGGATGCCTTCATTCTCTACACCGATGGCATCCTCGATGTGCCCAACGCGGAGGGTGAACCGTTGGGACTCGCACATCTGGAAACCATCGCCAGGCAATTGATCCACGAAAGCCCGCAGCGCATCGTTGAGCACATCGTCGATACCGCCAATCGACACGCGGGAAACACGGTATTCCCCGATGACATTTGTCTCGTCGCGGTCGAAGCCGGTTCCCTGTTGGTTCGCGCCCTCCAAAACCCGCGTGCGTCGTCCGCTTAGTCAACGGCGCGTGATCGATGCTGGGCGTGGTTTTCGTCGATCGGCGCGTACGCGTCGTCGAGGCTCACGCCGGGCAGCCATTCCCCGTGCCCGTCGAGATACAGGACATTCCGCCCGGCGCGACCGTGACTGTCAAATTGATCGAGGTCGTGACGGCAATCGCCCGCGCATTCGCCTTCGCTGTCCCAGTGTTTATCGGCCAGCAGCAGAAAATCGTTCCGGTCATGAATCGTGAACCCCGCCACGTAAACGTAGCTCACGTTGTACCAGAAGAAATTCGCGCGAGGTTCCTCGCCGGGAACCCACGGCGGGCCCCCGCTGGCGATGCGCACCCGAGCGTGGCCGGTCGAGCCGTCGTCGCTCAACGGCATCGCAGGATCGCCGTCTTCTCTCTCGCTGGGACAAACGAAGATCGACGGGTTGTGGCTATATCCCAAATTCAGCAGCAGCGAACAATGCCGGTCCAGCCCGTTCTCGGCTTCGCCCCGCGTCCCATCGCGCCCCAACATCGACATCGCGGGGAACCAACCACGAAAATCACTCGCGTACAATGACATCGCCGCCCAAATCGCGCGCTCGTTGCCCAGGCACCGCGCCCGACGCGCGCGTTCCAATTGCACGTCCAGCGCGGGCAATGCCAGCGCGACCAGCAAGGCGACCAAACTGATCAGGGTCAGTGCATTGGCCATCCCCGCTCTTGGTTGCGAAGGTTTCATGGCTTCCGCGCCTCCCGCCGCGGAATCGCAAACGTGAACGTCGCGCCTTTGCCCGGCTCGCTCCTCGCCCACACGCGTCCACCCTGCTTTTCAATCGCTCGCTTCACCGTGCTCAATCCGATGCCCGTCCCCTCGAATTCCGCCGCCGTGTGCAACCGCTGAAATATCTGAAACAGTTTCTCGTGGTCTTTCATGTCGAACCCGCAGCCATTGTCACTCACGCTGAAAACGAACTGGCCGTTCTCGACGGCGCCACGCACGACGATCCGCGGCGGCTTCGCGTCCCGGCTGTACTTGATCGCGTTGTCCAACAGATTCGCAATCGCCTGCCGCAACATGGCGCGGTCCGCCGCCACCGCGGGTACCGGGACGTCCACCTCGACCGACGTATTCCGCTGCTCGATCT
Organism: Verrucomicrobiia bacterium; assembly: GCA_052146795.1. Taxonomy (GTDB): domain Bacteria; phylum Verrucomicrobiota; class Verrucomicrobiia; order Palsa-1439; family Palsa-1439; genus Palsa-1439. Next base: position 20,643 of record JBKQMH010000072.1, on the reverse strand, counting down.
CGGCCTGCCGCTCGCCCAGGACTGATTCGACGAGCCCGCGCACGTCCACCGGCGTCAGTTCCGCCTCGCGCCGCTCCAGCCGCGAATACTCCAGCAGGTCGTCGATGAACTGTTTCATGTTGGCCGCCGCCTTGCCCACGTTTTCCGTGTAACGGCGTCCTGTCTCGTCGAGTTTCGCGGCGTATTCATCCAACAGAAACTGCGAGTAGGTCTGGATTCCACGCAACGGCGCTTTCAAATCGTGCGACACGGTGTAGGCGAACGTTTCCAATTCCTTCGCGCGTGTCTCCAATTCACGCGTCCGCTCGGTGACCTTTTTCTCCAGGCCCGTCGAGTAGTCCCGCAGTTCCGCCTGGGCGACTTCGAGGCGGTTCGTCAGTTTTCGCTGGGCGCGAAACAAGGTCACGCTCTCGACGAACAAGCCGATCAGCGGCGGAATGTAGCTGGCGATCTTGAGCACCGACGCGAGATTGAATAATCCATCGTACAACGCCGTGGAGCGCGCCATGTAGGCTTGCACGAAAATCGCCACCACCAGCGACACCAGCACCGAACCGAGCATCGCGCCGCCTTGTTGTCGATAGACGCTCCAATATCCCGGCACCGCCGCGACCATCAGCAAGGCGACCGCCAGTTGCCACGGCTTGTGGATCGAGCCGCCGAACACGTCGCGCATGGAGCCCGGCGCCGGCACCATCAGGGACAGTTGCACCAGCGCGAATGCGATGCTGACTCCGATCAGAGTCGCGGGCACGAGTTCGGCCCGCACGTTGGCCGCCCGTGGGAAATGGCGGTTCGCCACCAGCCCGGCCAACAGAAACAGCGCCATCAGCAGTCGCCCCGCCGTCCATGCGCCCATCACCCCGACCGTTTGCCCGACCAGCGGCTGCGCATAGTAACCCTGTGACAGCAGCGCCGAGACCAAATCCGAGATCGACGCGCTGAGATAGGCCAACCCGATAAACAATGGCAGCCGTCGCGCTTCCAGCCCGTAATGCAGCAGCGCGAACGCCGCGACCTCGAACGCCAGAAACGCGCCGATGGATTCTTCCAGCAACTGCCAGCGGGCGTTTCCGCGCCATTCGAGGTTCTGCGCGAGCAGGAAACTCGCTACCAGCAATACCGCCAGCGCCGCAAGCAAACCCACCAGCAGCGTCCGCATCCACGTCCCCGTCTTCATCCGCTCAAATGGTACCCCCACCCCGCCGCGCTGTCACGCGAGCAAACAATCCGCGTTTCGGCACCCGCAGGGCAACGCGAACGGGCTCGCGCAGAGTCAAACGAAGCCGAGCCGAGGCGCGAGGGTAGCGCCGAGACGGACGCATGTAGTACGGGCCGCAGGCCTTCGTGAGCGGGGGCGAACGAAGCCAATTTTGGTCAAAACGAAGCCAAATCAAATTCGGCCCTATTTTTTCCATAACCCACTGTCCATCAACGATACAAATGCCTAATTTTTGTCAATTATAATTGGCTTCGTTTGGCAGAAATGCCTATATGGCCCCTTCACATCCTCCGCGACACCTCCATCGCGAGCAGAGGCGGAACTTGTTCCCCGTTTCGCCGCCGTTGCAGCCGCTCCAACTGGTTCATAGCCCGATACAACTGCCGTTCCGCCGTCGCCTCGAACCGCACGATCTTGTCCAGTACCGCCAGCGATGGCAACGCCTCCGGCGACTGTCTCGCCGACTCCTCCATTTCAACAACGGGATCGTGAAACCCGCTGAAAGACCGCTGGAACATCTCTGGCTCGCACTCCTTCCGCTTCCAGTGCCCACCGTCCACGCTCAACTCGATCTCCCCGGCTTCCGCCATCAACACCCGCCGTATCCGCCATAGCGCCGTCACGATCCGGTCCACCAGTATTTCCTCCACCGGGCCCACCGGCGCCAGTTTCCCCCACAACTGCTCCCGTAACTTCTGGAAATCTTTCGTCCGTTCCCGGACCTGCAACCCCCGCACCACCACGAGCGACGACCGCATGCCGTGCTTGACCGCGTTCATCCGCGACTGGATCTTGCCCTTGGCCGTCTTCGGACCGGTGGAGCTGCGGCAATTGCGCCGATTCGCCTCCAGCCGCCGCAGTGACGTGGTTTTGGTTGTTCCATTAATCTCGTTCATAACTGTCTTCTTCCGAAAGTGTTGCGGGTTGGCGAGTGGGGCGCGACCGGCGGGGCGTCTTGACATTGCCACTGTTGTAGCGTCGGCTGTCCCCAGCCGATTGTGGTCGCGTCGTGATCGACGCTTGCGTTTCGCGCCACGTACGATTACAATCCGTATTCACATACAAGAAGACGTATATGCTAGTATGAATACAATGTCAACAGGTAATTTGCGTGAAAGGAATTGACCTATGAGCGACTTCGCCGATAATCTTCGCACCTTGATGGCCAAACGCGGCTGGAACCAAACCGAAGCCGCCCACGCCCTCTCCGTCAGTCAGGCCAATATCAGCCGCTGGCTCAGCCAGGGCCATGAACCGTCCGCCGACGTGCTCATCCGCATCGCCCGGGTGTTCGGCATCACGCTGGATAAACTCCTCCGCGCCCCCGGCCCGTCCATGCGCATCCCCCGCGCCGAGTTCGATACCGCCATCTGGACCACCCGCTGGTTCCGTCAGCTCCGCCTCACCTGGCAGCGCTCCCCAAAAGAACGCTACCGCATCGAAACCGCCCTCGAACTCGCCTGGCCCAACCAAAAACCCGACATCATCGACTGGCTGAATAGGAAGAAGTAAGCGCGGGCCGCTGTTGTAGAGGCGCCTCTGTGAAGCGCCTGCCGTTGTAGGCCGCGTGCCCTCACGCGGCGCTTTCCGCATTGGAGGGTGAGGCTCCCGCCGAGCCACCGCTACGTCGCGACCCTTTTTCTCCTACGTAGTAGCCGAACCCTTTAGGGTGCGCGGGCCAAGGCTTGTGGCTACAGGCCAAACCCTTCCAATCAGCCTTGACGAACGGCGAGAACAGACCAAGTCCGCCAGGGCGCCCAGAGATGTACCCATCGGATCGTTATAGAACTCCCACCGCTGCAAAAGTCAAAGCGCGTCCCCCTCGGCCGTAGTCTCGGGCTTGGATGCGAAGAAGAACACGACATCCCCCGCGATTTTCTTTCCGTAGGCCAACTTGACTTCCCTTTGTGGTCTCCCGATTGCCTGTGCGAACTGCTTGTGTTTCGCATCGATCCAAGGCTGCTTGTTCCGGTTTGTCCTGTGCTGATAGAACACCATGACCCAGTTTGGAGGCAGGACATCCCAGATGAATCGCACTTCCCGGTTAAGAACATGCGCAAGACTTGGGTTGCCAGGTGGTTCAAGTCCAGTATCCGGGTCGAGAAAAACGACACATCGCTCACTGGTGAAGGAGGTAATAAAACCCTTTACGGCTTCGAGGTACAAATTGCGGTTGCTGAAAAGATTGTCAAACACCTCTATTCGAGGGCGCGACGCAAGCGCTTTGATTCTCCGAATGTCACGAAAATGCGAAAGCACCTCGGAAGGAATCTCGTGTTGGTGTCCGTCAATTTCAAGTTCTTGGAAGGGGCTTTCCTTGTAGTAAGCAATCTGAATGATTCGGTCAGCGCCACACCCTTCTGCAAGGAGCAGCAGCACTGACCACTTTACCAAGTCACGGTTATCCGAGTACCACTTGTTGCGCATACTGGTACAAATGCTTGCCAGAGATAATAACACAGAATCGGGTGCGAAAAGCAGTGTCGGTTCGTTGGCGCGGGCTATCAAAGACTCCCCATAAACCACTCGACCCGCCATTCGTGGTATGCTAAAAATTTAGCACCTCGCAACAAGCGCAGTGCCCGGAGAATAGCCATGACAAGAACGCGCATCCTTGAACTCAGCCGACGCGAGCGGCAAATCATGGACGCCGTCGTTTCCACATCTCAACTGAATGGATTGATGACCTTCACTCCCGCCTTCTTGAAATCAGACACATTGCGGGTAACGACGCTCAGGCCGTGGACCAGCGCCGTCGCCGCGACCAAACTGTCTTTGATCGGCATGGCCTGACCTCGACCGCGCAAGTCGGCAAGCAGTTTCGCCCAGCGCAGGCCCATGGCGGCATCCCACGTCAGGCAGAGTATGTGGCTGACGCCCTCCGTGAACCAGTGCTCCAATCGCTGACGCCGTTTGCCCGCAGGCAGCAAATGAATGCCAAACCGAATCTCACCGAGGATGATTGGATCTACGGCAATTTCCCGTTCGTTGCGCCGGAGCCATTGAATCACCTCCGCGTTCGGGGCCGGCTTGGTCGGTTCGCTCAGTACGTTGGCGTCAACAAGGAAGTTCACAAGGTGTCCGTCGATTCGGATTCAATCGGGACGAAGTACCCTTTTTCCGGGCAGGCCAACAGCCAATCCACCAAACCTTCATTCGGGCGCGGCTGGCGCCGCACCAGCCGATACTCGCCGCGGTCAACGCGCTCGATCTCGAACTCCTGCCCCGGCTCAATGCCGTCCTGCCGCCGCATTTCAGCCGGCAACACAATCTGCCCTTTCGTGGAAAGCTTCGTCGTCATGGCACGGTAAGATACTGTCTTACCTGCCCCGTGTCAATACTCCGTTGACGTTCGAGACGGACCCCTGCCGGCCCTACCCTTTCTCAAACACCGTGCCGGCCGCCTTCGGCGGGCGGGAGCGACCGACGAACCCCGCGAGGACGAGAATTGTCACGAGATAAGGAAGAATCTGGATGAATTCAACGGGGATGGGATGCCCGCCCCAAACCCCTACGCCCTGAAGCCGAATCTGCACGGCATCGGCAAACCCGAACAACAAACACGCGAGGGCCGTCGGCAGCGGTTTCCACTTTCCAAAAATCAGCGCCGCCAGCGCCATGAACCCGCGCCCCGCCGTCATGTCGCGCGAGAACGACGACGACAGGAACACCGAAAGCGATGCGCCGCCCATCCCCGCCAGCGCACCGCTGACCAGCACCGCCATCCAGCGGACGCGATTGACCCGGATTCCCGCCGCGTCGAGCGCCTCGGGGTGTTCCCCGGCGAAACTGACCCACAAACCGGTCGGCGTGTATTTCACCCAGAGGACGCACATCACGACGAGCGCCCAGCACAGGTACAATGGCGCGGAATGGAACCGTTCGTGGATCGGAATGGAGGGCGTCGAGCCGGTAACGTCGTAGAGGATCTTGCAAATAAACGGCGTGAGACCCATCGCCAGCATGTTGATCGCCGTGCCGGCCACGATTTGATTGGCCCGCAACCGAATCACAAACAGCGCGTACACCGCCGCCAGCAAAACGCCCGCCGCCATTCCGAACGCGGAACCGAGCCACGGCGAATGCGTCACCAACGTTCCCACCGCCGCGGCAAACGCGCCCAGCAGCATCAGACCTTCGAGCGCGATGTTGATCACGCCCGAACGTTCGCTGAACATCCCGCCGAGCGCCGCGAAAATCAGCGGCGTCGAGACTCTCAGTGTGGATGCCAGCAGGTCCCAGTTCATGCGGCACTCCGTTTCTTCATCCAACTCCACAGGCCGTCTGCCGAAACCGACAGAATAATCAGCGCCTGAAGCACCAGCGACAATTCGCGTGTGACGTGTTCGGTCTCAAAATCCAAATCCGCCGTGCCTTTATGGAGCGCGCCGAACAGCAACGCGGCGGCGACCACGCCCGCCGGCTGGTTGCGTCCCAGCAGCGCCACGGCGATCCCGATGAACCCGTACTCGGGAGAGAATCCGAGACGAAACTTGCCGGCATTGCCGAGGACCTCGCCAACGCCCACCAGTCCGGCCAGTCCGCCGCCCACGGCCAGCGCGATGATGGTCATGCGCCCCGTGTTGATTCCCGCCGCGCGCGCGGCGGATTCGTTCTGGCCCACGGCCCGCATCTCGAATCCGACGACCGTCCGCCACAAGAAAATCCAGACGAGGACCGCGGCCAGGATCGCCAGCGGCAGCGCCATGCTCACGGGCGCGCCCCCGAACATTCCAAACTGGCTGATCAGGTAACCCGCGCCGATGAGCCGCGTCTCGGGATTCTGGGTGTCGGGATTCTTGAGCAGATACAACGTCACGTAGCTCGCCAGGCCGGCGGCAATGAAATTGAGCATGATCGTATTGATGACCTCGTGACTGCCGCGCTTGGCGCGAAGCCAGCCGGGGATCGCGCCCCAAACCGTCCCCGCCGTGACCGCCGCCAGGATTGCCAGCACTGGCGCCAACGGCCACGGCAACCCCGGCCAGACGGCGCCGACCGCCGCCGCCGCGAGCGCGCCGAGCGTGAGTTGTCCCTCGGCGCCAATGTTGAACAGGCCCGCCTGGAACGGCACCGCGACCGCGAGCCCGGTGAAAATGAGCGGCGTCGAGTAAAACAACGTCATCCCAAAGTCGTAGCGGGAGCCAAACGCGCTCTTCCACAGGATTTGCAGAACGTGCCACGGGTTTTCGCCAGCGAGCCGCGTGACGCCGAGTCCCAGGACAAGCCCGAATGCCACGGCCAGGACGGGTTGCAGGAGTTTTCTCATGAACCGGCCATCTTCAATCCGAGTTCGCGCTCGGAGACTCCGCGAACAAACTCGGCCGCGATCCGGCCCTCGTACATCACCAGAATGCGGTCCGACAGGGTCAGGATGTCTTCCAGTTCAAAGGAGACAAGCAGAACACCCGCGCCCTCATCGCGCGCGCAAACGATCCGATTGTGAATGAATTCGATCGCGCCCACGTCCACGCCGCGCGTCGGCTGGGCCGCGATCAACAGACGCGGTTTCCTCTGAAATTCGCGCGCCACGATCAGCTTTTGCTGGTTGCCGCCGGAAAGGTTTCCAGCCGGAATCGCCAGATCGCGCGGGCGCACGTCGTATTCTTCCACCGCCTGCGTCGCAGCGGCCCGCAGGTTTTTCGAGTTCAACAGCCCCGCCTGGCTGAACGCGGAACTTCGTTGCAAACCCAACAAAAAATTCTCGCTTACGGGTCGTTCCAGCAGAAGACCCTCGCGTTGGCGGTCTTCGGGAATCACGGCGACGCCCAGATCGCGAATCTCCCGCGCGTCCCAGTGCGTCACGTCTTCTCCCAGTACCCGGACCGTGCCCGCGGTGCGGCACAACGGCTCGCGCGGGTGAAGAATCGCCTGTAAAAGTTCCGATTGCCCGTTGCCCTCGACCCCGGCGATGCCCACGATCTCGCCGCGCTTCACGGAAAAGCTCACATCCGAAAGTTTGTGACGGCTTCCGGCCACCGTTCCCGAGAGACTCAACGCCGCGACCTCCATGGCCAGTTCGTTGCGAGCGTGTGCGGGAGAAACGTTGATGTTCAGGACCACTTTGCGGCCGACCATGAGGTTGGCGAGTTCCTGCGGATTGGTCTGCGCGGTCGGCATCTCGCCGGTGACCTTGCCCGCGCGAAACACCGTCACGTGATCCGTGAACGACATCACCTCTTTGAGTTTGTGCGTGATGAGGATGATCGTCTTGCCTTCATCGCGAAGCTTCTTCAGGTTCCGAAACAGCTCGTTGGTTTCCTGAGGCGTGAGGACCGCGGTCGGCTCATCGAGGATCAGTATCCTTGCATCGCGATACAGCAGCTTCAGGATTTCGACCCGCTGTTGCACGCCCACGGGAAGTTCCTCGATGGCGGCATCCCAGTCGACCGCCAACCCGTATTGTTGGGCCAGGGATTCCAATCGGATGCGCGCTCGCCGTCGATCGATCACGCCCAAACGGACCGGTTCCGCGCCGAGCAGAATGTTGTCCAATGCCGTGTACGGGCCCGCGAGCATGAAGTGCTGGTGCACCATGCCGATTCCCGCCGCGATGGCGTCCGCGGGCGATTCCCACACGCACGTCTTGCCGTGGACAATGATCTCGCCCGCGTCCGGCGGGAAAATGCCGTAGAGCATCTTCATTGCGGTGGACTTGCCCGCGCCGTTCTCGCCGATCACGCCGTGGATCGTGCCCGGCTGAATCCGGAGATTTACCCCGTCGTTGGCGACCACGCTGCCAAACCGCTTGGTCAGTCCGTGCAATTCAACTGCTGCCGGTGTCTCGGGCGCCATGGTCGTCCAGTGTCCAGATTTGAACCGAGAGAGTCAATGCTGTTGAACGGATCCCCGCTGGCAAATGCGTTGGCGGCTGACCGCGATCCTGTCCGGGTGTGTGTTTGTGTGGCTGGCTTGAATTGCCTGCTGCCGGCAACTTTCAAAACCCCGCGCATGAAATGATAATCAATGGAGAGACATTGACATGATATATCGGCTACCGCTATATCATCTGATTATGAAGAGTTTCGATCGTGAGATGGTGCGCGGACACGCGGAAACGCTGGTGCTGGCGCTGTTGGCCAACGGCGAGGGATACGGATACCAACTGTGGAAGGACCTTGCCCTATGCTCGAAGCATTACTTCCAGTTTTCGTTCGGCAGCTTGTACCCCGTGCTGCGGACGCTCGAAAAGCGTGGGTTGGCCCGGGCGCGATGGGTAAAGCCGCGCGGCGCACGGGAGCGGAAATCGTACGTCATCACCGCCAAGGGCTTGAAGGAACTGGAAGCCCGCAAGCGAAACTGGCGTCAGTTCTCCAACGCCATGGAACGTGTGCTTTCCAGGTCATGAGGCGATGCGATGATATGTCGACAATCGATATATCATCGACGCCTAAAATTAGGCTCGGAGGCAAGGGTGCTGGAGCAGATAGGCAGGAAGGTGCGGGCAGCACGGGGGGGGTAAGAAGCGGATAGTCCCCTCAGCTGCCTGCTGGCTGAGAGTCGCATGGATCCTTCTCTTCGGCGTCTGCTTCCGGCTGATCCCCACTCGATGAAACCGCTGCCGGTGCGAATACGGCCGAGAGGATTTGCCTCAAGGCCGCGTAGTCCTTTGCCATAAAGACATACCCACTGCTGATCTCGCGGGCAAGATCCAGAAAGCGCTCACACCTTTTCAGTTCTTTTTCGACGTGAGATGAGCGAACTGCGGCAGGCCTCGTGCTTACTGAGCCGTCACGTCCAATCTTTACATATAGAGCAGTCTGTTTGGTCCGATCCACACTTCCATCCGAGATTCGTTTCGTCTCCGGGTCATAGTCACCGGGCTCAAGTACATCCCAAAATGGGTTTTCCCACTTTCCAACCTTTTCGTGCCTGAGCAAGTTGATTGCGCTAATGACATCGCTGGGCAGATGGGATTCGCGTGCTAAATCAATCTGTTCCATTGCGCGGGTCTGCCATTCATCTACTCCTGGAGAGAGATGTGCCATCAGAATAGCCAAGAGGTGTTTGCACTTGTGATCGAGGAATGCCCGCCTTGTTTCTGGCGTCCATGGAACAGCGCCGTCTCGGACGAGATGCAGCAAGAAGGCCTTCGCGAACTCCTCCTCGGCTAGGATCGTTAAAGCGATCGCCGTGCTGTATCGATCGAAATCCTTCATGAGTTTGGCGTCGTCAAACAGACGTTCACCATTTTCCACGCATGCGCGAATCGCCACCGCGCATTTCCCTTTCTCCAGTTTCATTGCATCTTATCTTACAGAACAGTGGAGAGAATGGCAAATGCGGCAAGGGGCATAGTCACCAGCGAAGACGCAACCGAGGTTATCATCGCAGCGGTGCGGGTACGGAAGCAATCGAGACGCTCGCCCCACAATTCGATTTCGCGGACGGCTACTTGATCTTGTAGTAATCCGGGACGACGATTTTGCCGGAGACGATGTCGGCTTTGAGGGCGTCGGCGCGCTGGCGGACGGACTCGGGCAGGAGTTTCTCATTGTATTGGTCGACGGAATAATCGACGCCTTTGTCGGCGAGTCCGAAGCGTTTCAAGCCGCTGGTGAACTTCCCGTTCTGCGCATCCTGAATGGCGGAGAACACCGCCAGGTCAACCCGCTTGAGCGCGCTGGTGAGGATATAGCCGGGTTTCACCCAGTCCTCATTGGAATCGACGCCGATGGCGAGTTTCTTCTTTTCCTCCGCCGCGTCGAACACGCCAAAACCCGATGCGCCGGCGGCGGCAAAAATCACGTCCACGCCGGCATTGTACTGCGCCAGAGCGAGTTCCTTGCCCCGCGGCGGGTTGTTCCATGCCTCGGGGGTCACACCAACATAGTTGGCGGTGACGGTGACCTGTGGATTGATCTTCTTCGCGCCAGCCTCGTAGCCCATCTCGAACCGCCGAATGAGCGGCACATCCATTCCGCCAACGTATCCGATCTTGCCGGTCTGGCTGGTCATGGCGGCAATGGCGCCGACGATGTACCCGACCTCATGCTCTTCAAACATCAGCGACCGCACATTCGGGGCGTCGACCTGCGAATCCACGATGACAAAATGCTTCTGCGGAAACTGCGCGGCGACTTTGGCGATGGCTTCCTTCTGGGCGAAACCGATCCCGATGATCAGGTCGAAATCTTTTTGCGCGAACGCCCGCAGGAGCGGCTCGAACGCGTTGTCATCACTGGGCTCGACGTATTTCAGGTAAATCCCCAGTTTCTTCTTCGCCTCGGTGGCCCCTTCGTACGCCGACGCGTTAAACGACTTGTCGTCCTTGCCTCCGAGATCCAGCACCAGCCCAACTTTGAACTCGGCCAGGGCCGATGGCAGCGAAATCCCCAAAACAACAACAACGATGCTCAGTCGATTCAAAACGCGCATAAGAGTGGTCTCCCGCCGGGGTTCATCCTTCTGTTTTAAACACATGCTCCGGATCCAACGGAGGTTCTCGGCTCGCAGCGGTCACGGAAAGCAGCAGAAACATCACCGCCAGCCCCGCGTATCCCAGCGCGAATTGATACGGAATCTTCCGGGCGATTCCGGTCAGCAACCAGGGGAGGTAAATGTTCCCATCGGGCGAGCAGGAATGCACCACGCCAAAGAAGGAAAACAAAGCCAGTATGGCGAGATAAACCGCCGAGATTTTCAGGCGCCGGTTGATCAGCTCCGCCAGAAATGCCCCCCACAGCATGCCCGTCAAAATAAAACCGTTTCCCAGCGCAACCGTGACCAACAACTCGGGAAGCGCTCGTCCCTGGGCCACCATCAGCTTCTGAAATGCCTCGACCGACACAAACTCAGGGTTTCCCAGCTTGATGGACAACAGACGAGCCACCGTCGGAAAATACGAGAACGCGACCGCAACGGCATGCTTTGCCGGACAGGCCAGGAAGGCCTGGGCCATGATATCCAGCGCAACAAACACCAGAATCGGGGCCAGAACGGCGCGGGGTATCAATTCCACGAAGAAGGAAACGTACCCCAGAATGCCGCCGAGCCCGATGAACAGCCCCGTGAGGAGTGTGTAGCCGGCCCGGGCCCCCATTCGTTTGTACGCCGGCTGGCCAATGTACGGGGTCGATTGGGCGACGCCGCCACAGATTCCAGCCACGAACGTTGCCACCGCCTCGGTCAGCAAAATATTCCGCGTGTTGAAATTGTCGCCCGCCACCCGGGCGCTTTCGGTAACGTTGATCCCGCCGACAACCGTCAGGATGGCGAACGGAGCTGCAATCGGCAGGTACTTCAGGGCCGGCACGAACCCGTGTATGAAACCCAGATTCGGCACGGGAAAGCTCATATGGAGCGTGAGCGGCGGGGGGGAAACATAGCTGCCCCCGGCCCATCCCGTCGGGCCAAGCAGGTAATACAGAGCCGTTCCGACCAGGACACTGGCCAGCACTCCCGGGAAATGCCGCGGCAGCCGGATCCCGGCAATCAGCGTGTACAGGATCAGGCCCAACGCCACCAACCCGACGAGCGGCATTCCGAAGATATCCGCCAATGGAATGAACCCGATCAGCGCCAGGCCAACGCCCGCCAGCGATCCAAGAAGCCCCGCCTGGGGCACAATTTTCTGAACCCACCCTCCGCAAAACGAGAGAACCAATTTCAATACGCCCATCATGACCACGGTCGCCATGCCGATCTGCCACGTCAGGATCGCGGCCTCCCGCTCCGGCATTCCCTCCGCCTTCAGACCGAGAAACGCCGGGCCGAGCACGACAAGGGCCATGCCGATGGTCGAGGGTGTGTCCAACCCCAGCGGCATGGCCGTCACGCTCGTGTTGCCGGTTTTTTTGGCGAGACGGAAGGCCATCCACGTGTACACCATGTCGCCGAAGAGAACGCCAATGGCGGTGCCGGGGAACATCCTCGAGTAGACGATATCCGCCGGAAACTTGAAGCCGAAAACCAAAACACCGGCGAGAAACGATAGAACCGTCAAATTGTCAAACATCAATCCAAAGAAACCGTTGATATCACCAATGACAAACCACTCGTATTTCTTGCCGGTTCCGTCCATCGGGTTCTCCTCGCTTACAGTTCGTGGCCGATCCGTTGCACAGGTTTTTGCGTCGTCTGACCGCGCTATCGTGTTCGGTCTCTGTCACGAACACGCCGGTTGGATTGGCTGGGGCAGCATCCTACCATCCCCGTTAGTTCCGACAAGCCTTTTTGGCCATCCCGAAATCAGCGGTTCCTCTTGGACAAAACCGATGTCGATTGACAGCGTGTCTCCGATCACTTCATTGGCCCTGTTGCTTGCAGATTATTGCTCTTGCAACCGCAAGCTCAACACAAGATTGTTGGCAAAGGCCAGTTGTGACGCTTTCGGTCGGCGCACGAGGTTTAACAAAGACCAAGGCGGTGCGAACCCTAACGGAGCCGGGCTTGCCAAGGACGCAAGGTTCGGGTATCTTCACAGATCATGAAGCTGCGGTTGCTGGTCGAATTCGATCCACAGAGCAAACGGTGGTCGGCGGTGTTTCCCGAGCTGCCGGGCTGCGCTTCCGCCGGCGATACGGAAGAAGATGCCGTGCGCAACGCCAAGGAAGCGTTGGAATTGTGGTTTGAACCCTCCGAAATCAAACCCGCCAAGGGTGCAAAGTTGCTCGAAGTATCCCTTCCGTGAGCCCGCGCTTTCCCGTTCTGGCCGCGAGGGAAGTTGCCAGGGTATTGAAACGAAACGGCTTCGTGCTGATCGGCCAAAAGGGCAGCCATCAGAAATGGCGTCATGCGAACGGGCGCCAGGTAATCGCGGCGGTGCATGGGAACAAGCCGATACCGATTGGCACCCTCAAAAGCATCATCGAAGGCAGTGGCTTGGATGTCGATGACTTCCGATGAGAAGCGGGAGACGCGCAAGGCGCCAGCACGCCAAGTCCTCGCACACCCAACCGTCCAGGGTGCGATGCGCCTGCGTGAACAGCGCTCAGGTCATCCTTAGCAGCCGCAGTGCATAGCGAACCCGGCCGCGTGTGCTACTGCTGCAACCGCACGCGATAATAGCGGGACGGGCTAATGGTCGCGGCACCCGTATCGGTGTAGTTCGTTGTGGTGTCGCCGCTACCCGCAATGATGATATACGGGCTTACGTCCACGAAGTTGTTCGAGTACGAACCGTTGGAAAGCCCAGTGGCGGCTTGCACCACGTTGGTGTGTCCGCCCGCTGTGTACCAGGTCACGACCATATTTGTGCTCTGCGGCGCCACGGACGTGATGTGCAGGAACGACGCGCTGTTGGTCGGCACGGTGCCCGACAGGTACTCCTGCAGGTTGTTCATGCCATCGCCGTCGGGATCGCACAGGGCGCAGGATTGGCTGTTGGTCGTGTTGCCGAAGTAGTTGCTCGGGTTGCCGCTGGTGCTGGTGAAATACTGCGCCCGCCACCAATCCGGGATGCCGTCGTTGACGGAAGAGCCGGTGAACAACTGCACGCTATAGGCAAAGGTTTCATCGTTGAAGGTGAACTGATATTCCCCATTCAGGACGCCATTGATGAGGATGTTGGTCGATCCGTTCGACTTGCCGGTACCCGAGATCGGCAAGGTGAATTGCGATTGTGTCCCACCATTCTCCCCCCAGTTGCCCGCCGCCCAGCTACCGTCGGCCGCGAACTTGAATTGGATGTTGGTGACATTGCTAAAGCTGACGATGCACTGCCAGGTGTCATCGGCCACCAGTTGCATGTTATTGGCCGCCGGATTCCAACCGTTGAACGTGCCCGGCAGGTTCATCGAGCCGTAGACGCCCGGCAGCAACGGTTGCAGGCTGTAGCCATACGTCTCGTCGTTGAAAGTGAATCGATAATACCCATTGAGCGCGCCGTTAACGACGATGTTGGTGGATGCGTTCAGGATGCCGAAACCTGATAGCGGCGCGGTCTGCGCCACGCCACTGCTGCCCCAATTGGTCATCCCATTGCCATTGGCAGCGAACTGGAACTCGACGTTGGAGACGCTGCTAAAGCTGGCATCGTATTGCCAGGTGCGGCTGCCAATGTATTGCATACTGTTGGCCATCGGATTCCAACCGTTGAACGTGCCCGGCAGGTTCATCGAGCTGTACGGGTCCGATGTGTTCCAGTCCACTTGGACAGTCTGTAGGGTGCCATTTTCTGACACCAAAACAACCAGTTGGCCGTTGGTATTCACCAGCCAACCCGGCGCGGGCGAATTCGTACCGGACACCTGGCTGATCTGTGTCCCATTGAGCAGCACATTCTGCACAGGCAGCGGGTTATTGGCGTAAATGTGGAGCGTCCGCGTGCCGGCGCTGTACGGATTATAACTGCCATGGCGTCCACTGAGGGTGAAGACCCAGTTGCTGGCCGTCTGCGAACTGTTGAAGGTCGTCATCGCGTACACGCCGTTGGTGTAGTCCCAACCATCCCCGGCATCTTCGTAGAGCGTGAAGGACGAATTGCCATCGGGCCAGCAATTGATGTCGAGGTAGCTGGGCTGGAATTGGTTGGCGTACTGCATGGATGGCCCCATCGGGATGATCGCGCCGCCGCGCACAAACAACGGCAGCGTGCCGAGGGGCGCATTGACCGTGACCGTTTGGCCGCCCGTGTACCGCGTGCCGGTGGGGTAGTAATACCAATCGTCGGACCACGGCAGGTAGACATCACGCGTCGTCGCGCCGGCGGTATAAATGGGCGCGGCGAGCAGGAAGTCGCCGCACAGGAAATCATACTCGTTCAGCGTGAGCGTGTTGTTGTCTCCGTAGTAGTTGAAGACAACGGGCGTGTCCATCGGCGTGCCGTTGATCGTGTCGTTGTACATCAACGTGTACAGGTACGGCATCAATTCGTAGCGGAATTGGATGTTGTTGCGCATCAGGTTGCAGTAGTTCGTGCCATCCGCCCCATTGAAAGTATTATTCGCAAGATTCCAGTTCTGCCAGGGAGTAAACCGCCACGGCTCGCGACCCTGGTTGCCGTCCGACCACAGGTTGTCGGGATTGGATGAATGGCTGCGGTACAACGGCAGCAATGCGCCCCATTCGTACCACCGCGTCAGCATCTCGCCGTTGACGCTTCCCGAAAACCCGCCGAGATCATTCCCGAAATGACTCTGGCCGGAAATCATCGTGTTCACGCTCAGACGGATACACGCTTGCTCGTAGTTCCAACCCACCTGGGTGTCACCGCTCCAACCAGCCGCGTATCGTTGACTGCCGGTGGTGCCGGACCGGCTCAACACGAACGGACGTTTGTTGGGATACGCTTCGAGCAGCACGTTGTAACTCGACATCTGCGAACGCAGGCCAAAATAATTCCGCTCATTCGACCACTGGCGGCGTGTATCGGTATTGGAGGTGCCATACCGGCCATCCAGCCACAGCAGCCCATTCAGCGGGATCGGATCCGGATTTGATGTGAGCACGTCTTCCGGTTCCGTCAGATCGTTCCAAATCCCCCCCCAGGCAACGGAATGGAACCAGTTGGTTTGATCGCCTTGCCAACGGCCCAGCGTCGGCGTGCTCGTATAGTCAAACCAGTACACATTGCCGACATAAATATCTCCCTCAAACTGGCTGGCGTTGTTGTCCTTGATGAAATCGAGGTCGCCGTCTTCCGTGGACCAGTTGGGATCACTGGGTTCCATCCACGGCTCAATCAGCGGAATCAGCTTCACTCCAAACACCTGACAGGACGACACCATGCTCGGAGGATTCGGGTAGTTGTTTGTGTCCATCTGCAACTGGTACAACTTGCCGGAATCGATGTTGTTTTGTCCGGTTGAGTCCATGTAATCGATGTCGATATAGACCGCATCCAGCGGAATGTTGCTGGCCGTGGCCGCACTGGCGATGTACTCGACCCAGGTTTGGTCGTCGTAGGCGAAGCGGCTGAGATGATGGCCCATCGCCCATTTCGGAAGCATGGACGCGCGGCCCGTCAATTCCGTGTAGGAGTTGATCACGGATTTCATCGTGTGATTGGTGCTGCCGCCAAAGAAATAATAGTCCATCTGCCCGTCTGCCGCCTCGAATGAGTAGCCCGTGGGAATCTGCGTCCCCATCCGGAACGTCGCCCGGCAGGGATTATCAAAAAAGATCCCGTAAGTGAATGCGGGCACGCTGCCGCTGGCCGGTTGCACGCCGTAAAAGAACGGCATGTTCATATACATGGGATTCTGATAGGGCGCGCCCGTGCCCCAGTGGTACGACTGATAATTCCAACACATCATGTTCTCGCCCTGCCGATTGGATGGCCCCGGGTACTCGCCAAATCCATAGTACGCCTGGTTGGCCGGCATCTGCTTCGTGCATTTCAGCTTGAATCCCGACGGCAATGTGTACGGAATCCCGCTGGAGTCGTTGAGTATCGAGTACGAGGTGTTGTACTGAATGGCATTGGTCGGGTCGTCCTGCACGAGCGCGTAGCCTCCGAGCCTGTCGTAGAAATCCACCCGGAACGGATTCTTGTTGATGACCACATTGAGTAGGCCGGTCTGAAGCAGGTAGTTGGTTCCCTGGTCGGTGATTGTGTTGGGTTCCGTGGGCCACATCCCGAGCGGCGCGGCAATCATCGGCTCTTCCTTAGCCCAGAACCCGTTGTATGAAAAAAGCACGCGAACCACGTCATCCGCGAACGCGGTAACGGATGCCAAGCCGCCACTGTTGAGCGAAAACACGTAGTACGAGTCGCCATTGGTGGGATCGACGGAGACCACCATATTGGTGATGGCACCCGCATTGGTTTGTGCCTGAACCGACCCGCCCACTGCGATGGCGAAACTGAAGGTTAAGGCGGCGGCAACGACTTGGAAGTGCTTGTATCTGTTTGGGTTTTGCATCGAGGCAATATCCGTTGAAATCTACCTTGGTAAAACGCTTTTACTTATCCCAAAACTGTCCCCTAAAGTCAACCTCAAACGACCAAACACTATAAAAGAGCACATCTTCATGTGACTGTCCAATTTGGCTTCCGGACAGTCGATTCCTTGCAGCTTTCGTTCCAAACAACACCCCAAGACCAGCGCCATTGCTACCAAGCCCGACTGGCTGTGCCCCATAAATGATCCGCGCTTGATTTCATCGACCTGCGGAGTAGTATCCCGCTTGTCAGACAAACATTGGCAATTGCCACAGGAGGCTTTCCATGTCACTTCTCATCAAGAATGGCCGTATCGTCACCGCCGGCGAACAATACACCGCCGACATCTATTGCGAAGGCGAACAAATCACGCGGATCGGCACGAACCTCGAAGCGCCGCCCAAGGCGACCGTTATCGATGCCACCGGCAAATACGTGTTCCCCGGCTTTATCGATCCCCATGTACACATCTATCTGCCGTTCATGGGCACGTTCTCGAAAGACACGCACGAGACCGCCAGCAAAGCCGCGCTGGTCGGCGGCACGACTACCATCATCGAGATGGTCTGCCAGGCCCGCAACCAGCAACCCATCGCCGATGGTTTCGAATTCTGGCTGAAGAAGGCCCAGGGCCATAGCGCCTGCGATTTCACGTTCCACCAGACCGTCTCGCGCCTCGACAAGGAATGCGAAGGACAGCTCACCGAAATCGTCAAGAGCGGCATCAGCAGTTTCAAGATTTTCCTCGCCTACAAAGGCGCGTTCGGCATCACCGACGAAGAGTTGTACCACACGATGCGCCTCGCCAAAAAACTCGGCGTGATTGTCACCGCCCATTGCGAAAACGCCGATCTTGTGTATGAGTCCCAGAAGAAACTACTCGCTGAAGGCAAGACCGGCCCCGAATGGCATTACTGGAGCCGCCCGCCGCAGGTCCAGGCCGAAGGCGTCCATCACATGACGTCATTCGCGGAAATGCACGACACGCATTGTTACGTGGTGCACACAAGCTGCGAAGAATCGATGCGGGAAGCGCTCGCCGCCGCCGCGCGCGGAGTCCACGTATGGACCGAAATTCTGGTGGAGTATCTCGTGCTCGACAAGAGCTATGCCGAGCTCCCCAACTTCGAGGGCGCCAAGTACGTCATGTCCCCGCCACTCCCCGACAAGAAGAACCAGGAATGGTTCTGGAATGCGCTCCGGCAGCGGTTCGCCTCGACCGTCGGGACCGACCACGCGCCGTTCGATTTCAAGGGCCAGAAGGAAATGGGCCGTGGCGATTTCACCAAGATCCCCAACGGCATCCCGGCGCTGGAAGACCGCATCAACCTGCTCTACACCCACGGCGTCGCCGAAGGCCGGCTCGATCTCAACACCTTCGTCGATTGCGCCAGCACGCAGGCCGCGAAACTGTTCGGCCTCTTCCCGCGCAAGGGCACCATCGCCATCGGCAGCGATGCGGATCTCGTGGTCTACGATCCTGATTATCGCGGCAAGATCTCGCAAAAGACGATGTTGATGAATGTGGACTACAGCGCGTTCGAAGGCTGGCCGATCAAAGGTCGTCCGCATGCCGTCACTGTCTGCGGCGAACTCGCCGCCAAAGACGGAAAATTCGTCGGTAAAGTCGGCCGCGGCAAACTCGTCAAACGCGACCCGACGCATTTTTGATCGCTAGACGCGGCTCTTCCAGTAGCCCGGATCGCGATGGAGGTGCATTACGGCGAGGATGAAAATTTCGTCCTGCCCGATGCTGTACAACACGCCGTACGGGAACCGGTGGACAAGACAGCGCCGCACATTATCTTCAAGGACAGGCCACGCGCCAGGGTAATCCACAATGTTTTGAATGGTCGAAAAGACCTCGATGGAAAAGTCCAGCCCAAGCGCTACATCAACCGTCTCGTAATAATCAATCGCAGCGTAGAACTCGGTCTTGGCTTCCGGGTGAAACGCGAAGGTCATTTCCCGAAGCGTTTCTGAACTTCCCTAATTACCACATCAGCCGGCACGGCCTTCACCTTGCCCGATTGCAATTCAGCAAGCCGACGTTTGGCCACCGCCACCCATTTCCGGTCAATCGCCGCATCGGTTGGATTCAAGGAGCGGAGCAACGAATCCACCAACTTGGCCCGTTCCTCGACCGGAAGTGATTCGGCGTCACGGATGATTTCCTTCACATCAGCCATATCGTATGTAAAGCTATCACGATTTGGTCAGCGTTGCCAGTATCGTAAATCATGGCAAAGGACGGCAAATTCACAGGCAAAGTCAGCCGCGGCATTCTCATCAAACGCGACTCGACGCATTCTTGATGTGGCGGCACTACATCTCAAAGCTGGACTAAGCCAAGTGTCACTTGGTTTTTTGTATTGAATCGATTACGGCATATCCACTTAAAGATTGACCAATATACTTATTGACAGTTCTTTGCAGTATGTGTATATACTGCATAAGAAGAAGAAACTGATTATGGATTTGGACGTGCAGATCAATGTGGACAAAGAAGTTTATCAGGCCTTGGAGGGTCGCGTGCGGCGGTTTGGCGATTCTCCGAATTCAGTGTTGAGGGATTTGCTCGGGCTTAGAGCATTTCCACTAATGATGTAGCTTTACAAAGGGGGAGTGGTATGGCACAGTGGGGTGCATGAGAGCCATCCCTGTGCCGGTACGCCAACGCGTCATCCAACTCTACGAACAGGGCAAGAGCACCCGCGACATTTCGGAGTTTGTTGGGTTTTGCGTGGCGGCTGTGCGCCGGGTTCGGCAGCAGTTCAGGCAACGCGGCACCCTCCAGCCACAAACCCATTTGTGCGGGCGCAAGACGCTGTTAACCGCCAAGCGCAAGGCCCGCCTGCAACAACTGGTGGCCGCGCAGCCCGATGCGACGCTGGCCGAGTTGGGTGCGCGCCTGGACCGTCCGTTTGGGACTTCGACGGTGGATGTGTGGCTGCGCAAGCTGGGGTTGACCTATAAAAAAAACGCTGCACGCCGCCGAGCAAGACCGCCCCGACGTGGTCGAACAACGGGTGCATTGGCATGAGCGGCTTGCCGTAGACAGCCCGGCCCGGCTGGTGTTCGTGGATGAAAGTGGGGCCAACACCAAAATGACCCGCTGGTGCGGACGCTCACCTGCCGGCCAAAGACTCGTCGCGCCCATCCCGCATGGACACTATCAAACCAGCACCCTCATTGCGGCGATCCGCCTGACGGGGCCCTGCGCCCCGTGGTTGTTTGACGGCGCCATGAATGGGGACATGTTTCTGGCGTGGGTTCGGCAGGGGTTGGTGCCGGCGCTGCAACAGCACGACGTGGTGATCATGGACAATCTGGCGACGCACAAGATGGCGGGTGTTGGCCACGCCATCGAGACGGTGGGGGCCCGGCTCCTGTATCTGCCGCCCTATTCGCCGGATTTCAACCCCATCGAAAACATGTGGAGCAAGATCAAGCAGGTCCTGCGCAGCGCCGCTCCACGGACCCAGGACCAACTTATGCAAGCCGCCCGCGCCGCCTTCAATGCCATTTCGACCGCCGACTGCCGCGGTTTCTTTTTACACGCCCGTTACGCTATATGATTTATGTAAATGCTCTA
>JBKQMH010000071.1:0-4750 GCA_052146795.1 Verrucomicrobiia bacterium | reverse complement strand
TGCGCCAGCAAAAGCGCGATGGCCCGCCCGATGCCCCGCCCCGCGCCGGTGACGATGGCGACTTTGCCTTCCACAATGCCTGGCATTTCATCCCCCTATCGCGCCCGCAATCTATAATCACGATATTCGCAGTTTTGCGATGGGGAGACTATGACGGTCACGCCGCGAGTTGGAGTCTGGACTTCGCGCGCGCCGAATGACGGCGGTGGTGCCGCGGAGAGGCACCCAACAGGCACCCAACTTACGTTCCGAGGTAGTCCAGCCTGATCCAAGTTATGGCCTAAAATCGCTTGAAATTAAAGATTTTTGTTCAATTGCGGTCCAGAGCAATCCGCTATAATCCAGGCCGTTCCTTAGGGTATGTCTTAGGGTGAAAACATGGCGCGGGCCACCCGACGTCTTTCTGCACGAAAGGTCGATACGGCCGCGAAGCCGGGCTACCACGCCGATGGTGACGGGCTTTACCTCATCGTTGACTCATCTGGCGCTCGGCGGTGGGCCTTCATCTACCACTCGCGAGGAAAACGCCGTGAGATGGGCTTGGGACGCATGGGCCTCAAGGATGCCAGAGAGGCGGCCGACGAAGTGCGTCGCCAGATCCGGAAGGGCATCGATCCGATCGCGGCTCGCCGACACGACAGGGGAGCGAAGGCCGCCATTCCAACATTTGAAACAATCGCGGCCCAGGTGATCGCAGACGCGCGGGCGAGGTCAACCAACGACAAGGTTCGCTATCAGTGGGAACTCCTGCTTGGCCCCCGCTATTGCGATTCGATCCTGCAGAAGCCGATCAGCGAAATAACCACTCTCGATATTGAACAAGTTCTGCGACCGGTCTGGCGGAGCAAGCACGAGACCGGGCGCAAGCTACTCGTGCGATTGCGCCGCGTGTTCGATTATGCCCGAATTCACCTGCGGGACCGGCACGGCCTTATTGTGCCGAACAACCCGGCTGCTTGGCAGGATCTCCGCGACCGTGGCTTCGAGCGCATCCGCAAGCTATCTCGTGGTCGGCAAGCTGCCCTCGATTACCAGAAATCGCCTGAGTTTTTGGCCGCTTTGCGCCAGCGGCAGGGAATCGCTGCCAGAGCCCTCGAAGTGACGCTGCTGACTGGGCTGCGTACTGGCGAGGTGATCGGCGCTGGATGGACCGAAATCGACCTGAAGCGAAAAACTTGGATCATACCCACCGAGCGTCTCAAGGACCGCAAAAACCGGACTGAGCCCCATAGGGTTCCGTTGTCACCCCAGGTGGTAGCCGTCCTGAAGGCACTGCCGAGATTGGGAGAGTTTGTCTTTAGCGGCCCTAAACCAGGCAAGCCGCTGAGCAACATGGCGATGCTGAGCGTGCTGAAGAACATGAACCGCGACAAATCCGGCAAGCCTCGCTGGATTGATCCCAAGAGCGGCCGCCCGATCACTCCACACGGACTACGCGCCACATTCAGGACGTGGGGAGACGATGCGGGATTCCCACGCGATCTCCTCGAAGAGTCGCTGGGACATCAGGTTGGCACTGCGGTTGAGCGAGCTTATCGGCGTACCGACAGCTTGGATCGGCGTCGAGCGATCATGCAGGCTTGGGCGAACTTCTGTAACGGCAAGCGTATTCGCAATGTGAAAGCAAAGATAGCATAATGACATTTCACCGAGAAGCGTCGAAAAACATTCCTCGCCTCAAGCCCGCCAACTATTGAGAGAACCAGCGCGACCGCTGCTTGCTCTACAATCAGAACGGCAAGCGCAAGGTGGTGGTCGTGGTCCGCGAGCGCGATGGTAGCTCACTCCACGCGCCGCCGTGCCCCACCGTGAAGGCCATGCGCGCGACTTCATCCGCCGCCGCGTTATCAATGGCACCACGATCAATGCTGACGAAGCCGGTTCCTGGGATAAGCTGAACGACCGTTTCGAGGTTCATCTCATCAACAATGAAGAAGCCTGTGGCAATGATGGCGCTTGCACGAATTGGGCAGAGGAATTTTTCAGCCACATGCGCCGCGCCGAGATCGGGCACCATCACCATATCGCGAGCGCTTAACTGCTCCGCCATGCGCAAGAGGCGTCCCGGCCGCGCGGACGCCACGCCTCCAACGGCGATCAGACTTATCGGATTGCTGGATTGGCGATGAAGCGGTCAACGGATTTCACGGGGTACTGGCAAAGACATCAAGTAATCGCGGCATCGTGAAGTGGGAGGCGCAACTTTCGTCGCGCCTCCCCTACTCGAGTTCCACCAAGCAGTGGAACGATGTCCCTCGCGGGACGATGGATGAGGTGAGTTCGTGCGGCAGCTTGGACCTGACGTCAGCTTGACGGTAAGGCCGCGGTCTAGATTGTTCCACCTTGTCCTCGAACCCCATACTGGAACGGCCTTGGTGCCGATTCCGAAGAGAAGCGCGAGCCCGTGAGCGACATTAACACTGCAGTCGCGGATGGCCTGAAAGTGCTTGACCCCAACGGCCGATTAGAGAAGCTGCCGCGCTGGGTCGATGGCCGACGCGGCGGTTGATGACCCGATCCGGACATCTGACCCGACCAAGCCGCGAGGCATAATCCGCTTGTTTTGATGACGCTCAAGCCATCCTACAAACTTGATGGTCTCAGCAGTCACCAGGGATATTCGCTACCATCGTAGTGATAGAACTTACCCGAATTATTTGGGCCGAACGTCTCGATGAGCCGCCGCAGGGCCGTCACACTTTCTTGCGGCGTCAGCGTCGCGCTGGGACCGCCCATATCGGTCTTGACCCACCCCGGGTTGGCGACAACACACGTGACGCGGCGTGGGGCAAGGTCGATCGCGGCGCTTCGCATAACCATGTTCACTGCCGCCTTGGAGCTACGGTAGGCAATCGAACCACCGGATGTATTGTCGCCGATAGAGCCCATGCCGCTCGTGATAGTGACCACCAGCCTGCGCTCGCTCCGGGCAATGTGGTCGATAAACGACTCCAGTACACGCAAGGGACCCATCGTGTTCACATCGAGGACCCGTGCCCAAGATTCGTAGTCGACGTAGCCCACGCGCTGCCCGGAGACGCCGGTGACCCCCGCGCTATTGACAAGCACGTCTATGGCGACGCCGTCGAGTTGTTTCGCCGCCTGGCGAATGCTCTCGGAATTGGTCACGTCCATGGGAACTATGGTGAGCTTGCCGCGGCTTCCTCTTGCCAACCGCTGTAATTGGTCGGCCGCGGCCGGATTTCGGCATGCCGCGAAGATTTGCCAACCGTGCGCCAGATACTGACGAGCAAACTCCAAGCCGAGCCCGCGATTGGCGCCCGTGATCAGTACTACCGGCATCTGACGTTTCCGACCTAGTTAGCGGGCGTGCTTGTCTGTTGCACGACCTTTAGGGTTGCTTCAGCAGCTTGAACGCATGGCTCCATTCGTTGCGGGTAAGGCCCGGAATGCACCAGAGCATGCACAGCGGCTCGATGGCGCGGGCGGCCTCGGCCTTGCCCATGTCGGCGGTCTCCCAGCCGAATTGGTCGAGAATGCCGCGCACGGTCTCTTTAGCCTTATCGTCGTTTCCACAGATGAACATTGTCGGCTTGCCGCCCCCGAGTTGCGGATTGACCATCAATGCATTGCCCACGGAATTGAATGCCTTTACGAAGTGGGCGTCGGGAATGGCCCGTTGCAGGCCCTCCATTAGTGATGCATCGAGGCTAGTAAAAAACTTGAGAACACCGTTGGTGGGAGGCGCATCCGCGATCGGGTTGGTCGCGTCAATCACGGGCTTGCCCGCAAGATTCGCCCGGCCTGCGGCATTGAGCGCATCGAGCGCTACCATTCCCTTCACCGCGAGAACCACGAGTTCGCCGAATTTCGCAGCATCCGCGAAACTGCCGGTTTGCGCTCCTTGATGCTGCGCCACCCAGTCCGCGAGCTTGGCGGTATCACGCGTGCCGAGGACAACCCGGTGCCCGTGCTTGATGAAGCCGCCAGCCACTTGGCCACAACGCCCGACCCAAGGATTCCAACTTTCATGTTCGTCTCCCGTCGCAGTGGTGAACCCCGACTAGAAGCAGTTGGCATCGGCCGCCGGGTGGCAACAGTCGCAGATTTCCTTCAGACGGTCATTGTGGAGGGTGGTCACGTTTCTCGCAAGGGAACGATGAGATCTCGGGAGGAGAGCGCGATTCCGCGCCCGGGTCACGATAGCGGCGATGTGAAGAAAGGCGCGCGCAACGGCTTCTTTGTTCGCAAAGCAGCAGTTATAATCTGACGTCTCCCGACCGCCCGAAGGTGTCGTTGCTGTTAGGCGCGCAGAATGAGCGCGGAATATTTCGAGCAACAACGACTACAGATGATTGCGGAAATCAAGGCGAACACAGACCAGATTGCCGCCCAAATCGGTAAGACCGCGCTGGACAAGCGAGTCGTCAGTGCAATGGCCAAGGTCCCTTGGCCAGGGACGACAAAATTATGAAACGCGGGCCATGCCAAATCCACAGGCGCTTGGCCCCCAATCAAAGCCCGCGAGGATTGCTTTATATCGGTAAGTTCTTGATCTTGCAGAGTTGGAAGGTTGACCGAGGGGGCTTAAGGCGCCGGTCTTTCAAGTCGAGCAGACCTTGTAACGGCTACCAATTACCAAATCCTGGATTTTCCCCGATAGCGCATTACTTACGCCGTTACGGCACTCGGCGTAAGGGCTAGGGAACCTGGCACGAATTCATGGCCGAAGAACGCATCAACCGCAAACTGGCGGCGATCCTCGCGGCGGATGTTGTCGGCTATTCAC
>JBKQMH010000070.1:0-7304 GCA_052146795.1 Verrucomicrobiia bacterium | reverse complement strand
CGGTTTGGCACCTCGATGTCGGCTCATCGCATCCTGGGGCTGGAGAAGGTCCCAAGGGTCCGGCTGTTCGCCGGTTAAAGCGGTACGCGAGCTGGGTTCAGAACGTCGTGAGACAGTTCGGTCCTTATCCACTGTGGGCGCAGCAGACGTGAGGGATTTGTTCCTTAGTACGAGAGGACCGGGAACAACGCACCTCCAGTATTCCGGTTATTCTGTCAAGAGTAGCGCCGGGTAGCTGTGTGCGGAAACGATAAGCGCTGAAAGCATCTAAGCGCCAAGCGCCTCCCAAGATTACGTCTGACGGTCGCAAGACCCTAAAGGCTCGGGGGAGACTACCCCGTTGATAGGCCGGGTGTGTAAACGTGGCAACACGTGAGCTGACCGGTACTAATCAGCCGTGAGGCTTGATCACTTAAATTTTCAAGCGCGACGTCTTCCGCGTCAGGACAGTCACAAGCTGGACTGATGGCGGAAGGCCGAGAGCTTGAAGGAAGTGATTTAAACAACCTCAGCCGTTGTAGCCCCGCTTGCTGTATGCAATTATCAGAGAACACTGTTCTTTATACATAGAAGTTGTCGGTTGTTGGCCCTCCGCCCCGTTTCGGCGGGAGTGGAGACGCCGATCGCCGACGGCTTCGAAGATTTCCCGGTGGTTTTGCCGCAGTGGTCCCACCCGTTCCCATTCCGAACACGGCCGTGAAACGCTGCAGGGCCGATGGTAGTGCCTGTATAGCTTGCGCGAGAGTAGGTCGCTGCCGGGGTAATTTCACCCGAAGAAATTCGGGGTTCCAAAGCCCGCATTCAGGAATGAGTGCGGGCTTTTTGCTTGGCGTGTTCTAAGAATGGCGGTATCACTTGCCCATGACCACCTCCGATCGTAGAAAGAAGGCAGATGTTCCGATTCGTGAGCAACTCGTTCAGCTCCTGCCCGAGTTTCTACCAAGCGACCCGGAGGACGCGGTCACCGGCTCTGGGTTGTGGGACGCAATACGAGGCCGGATTGTTGGTGATTACTCGGAGAACACTGTCCGTCAGTTGTTCTCGATGATGTCCCAAGAGCCGGACTCAGTGATTGCGAAGAAGGCGAGCGGACACGGCTATTATCTGCGCGCGTCGGGACGGGGAGGTGTGGACGCTGAGCCAGCCGGAACCGGGAAGGGACCAAAGGCTGCAGCCCCTGTGGCCGAAATGGAAGTGCAAGGGCGCGACGCCCAGAGAGAAGAGAAGTTCCGAAGTCTCTTTATGAGGCTTGCAGAAGCCAACAGCAGTTTTCCGTTGCACATAGAGCACACAGAAGGCGCGCGAAAACCGGCTGGGCAAAACAAATGGAAATATCCAGACGTGGTTGTGCTGGAGTGGGACAAGGGGCTGAGGCAGTTGGATAAGGAGATCACGCTCGGGGGTGCATTTCGCTTAAAGCAGGATCTTCTTGAGGTCAAGAAGGCACTCGGAGAGCAGCCGTTCAAGCTCACCAGCACTGAACTAAAAGTTGAACTCTCTTTCTCAACGGTGCGTGAGGCGTTCTTCCAATGTGTGAGCAATTCTAATTGGGCGCATCGGGCGCAGCTTGCAATCGCTTTCGAGGTCAGCGACAAGACTTTGGAGGAAGAGCTCAGACGTCTCGGGGCTTCCTTTAGGGTTGCGGTCGTCGCTTATGGGGTGAAACCGGCTGATCTTGATGCACTTCCCAGCGCGGACAAGATTCTGAGTATGAAGGTGAGTGAGCTAGAGGAGATTGAAAAGAAAATGCGCTTAACGACGATCTCTTCTGGGGAGGACAGACCGACTCTCGATTGGGAGCATCTCGCCGATTTAAGACTGCAGCATCCCATGTTCGACAAGTTGTTTAGCTGGATAGCAAAGTGTCTCGATCACCGCAAAGCCTATTCCTTCAAGCAGTACGAAGAGACCGTGGCATGATATGTCGCTTAGCGATATATCATGCTTTGTGACCCGGATTTGTGGAGAATCGCGAGTGGAGTGGTGCGTCGAGAAGGGATGGGCCAGTGGTGGAGAGTGGATGCGGGCGTTACGGTTTGAGAATGCGATCCATGGCGGCGGAGAACTGATGCCATTTCTGTTTGCGGAGGCGGAGTTCGGCCAAACCCTTGCCGGTGATCGTGAAATTGCGGCGTGCCCGTCCGCTTTTCTCTAGGCGTGACGTGACCAAGCCGCGCTGTTCCATCGCGGCCAGAAGGGGATAGAGCCGTCCGAATGCGAATTGGAAGTAGTGCTGCGATCGAGCCGCCAGTTCCTTGCGGATCTGGTAGCCGTGTTGTGGCTGCCAGGCCAACAACGCCAGCACCAGTGTCTCCGCATTCCCGTGCAGCATTGTGCGTTCAAGCATTCCCATAGGACGTGATGATATGTCGCTAAGCGATATATCATGAGGATGGCTCCAACGTCAATGCAACACGCGGAATGGTAGTGCGGCATTTTCAAAATTGTAGGGGCAGTTTGCCGCCCTGAACCCTCGGCCTCTGGCGAGTATGACCGCCGATCTTGGAAAATACGCATTCCCACGACGCTCCCTTCGGTCCGACTCAGGGCAGGCGCCGAGCGCCGCTACAGCAAATTGATACACTACCCGCGGAATGAGGCCGAGGCAACGTGGGGCGGTGCGGACGCGTGACGCTATTGTCACGTCTCTGGATAAGGGGATTCCAAAGAAGAACTCGGCAGGACAGTCCCCCGTCGTGTGGGCCTGAAGATCAGCGCACGGCAGAGAATTGTTCAATCGAACTTTACGGCACGGCGGATTTCGTGAGCTTGACGAGGGTCTTCCACATTTGTTCGGGTGTATCGCAGTCGAGCAGTTCCTTGCGGGCCTCGGTGGACTCGAAGGTGCGGACCAGCCCGGCCAGCAAGCGGAGATAAAATGCGGTTGCCGCCGTCGGGATCACGATAAAGAAGAAGATCTTGCTCAGATGATCTTCGTGTGCGCCGAATTTGATGCCCTTCTCCTTCATGCCGACGGCGAAGGTCAGGCCGCCGCCTTCCACGTCGCGGACGTGCGGGAACGCGAGCCCGTGTTCCACGGCAGTGCTGACAATCGCTTCGCGGCGCAACGCCAACTCGGTCACGGTCGCGGGTTCTTCCACAAATCCGCCGTCGCCCAGCAACTTCGCCAGCTCGCCGATGACCTCTTCGCGCGTGGTCGCAGCCAGCTTGGGCACCATCAGGGTTGCTGCTGAGAAGCGGGCGATGCCGACCTCGACAGGCCGCTTCGTATCCAGTTTCTTCTTCGGCTGGCGCGCCACCGTGTCGGGGAAGAAGAGGAATCGGCCGCAATGCGGACAATACTGCAACTGCTCGCCGGCCTTGGCGGCGTTCACCACCGCGATGGGCACGGCCAGGCCGCACCGCGAACAACTTCCATTCGCGAGGGGGACCACCGCCAGCGGGTAGTGCTTCTGCAGGCGATCGTAGCGCTCGGCCACCTCGGGCGGCAACTGCGCGCGGATCCTGGCGATGGATTTTTCCAACTGCTCGAGGGGCATTTGGGAATTGGAGGCCTTTTGTTCTTCCTTGGCAAAGTTGAGTTCCTGCAACTGGATCAATTGATTCAAGATGTTATTCATGGATGTGCTGGATTGTCGGACAATCACAACTGACTGTAGAACGTTTGCCCCCGGACGCCAATGAAAAACTTTCGCCCGGGCGAGGAATCGCTTTCCCTCCGCCCCGTGGCGGGGTATCATGTTGCACGTGGCTGAGTCGCAGAAAGAGCCCGGTAAATTTACGCTTGGGGACACGGCGCGCGTCGTTGGCGTCGTGTCGCAACAGGGCACACTGGCCCGGTTGGCGGCCCGTGCCGAGCGTGATTGTGATGTGGTGGAAGTGCGCGTGGACCTCATCGGTCCCTACGAGCCGCACTCGCCCCATGCGGAACCGGTCTGGCTCAAGCACGCGCAAGCCATCGAAGTGCGCGGCTTGCCGGTGGTGGTGACGGTTCGTCTCGACGCCGAGGGCGGGAAATGGAAACAACCCGATGAATTGCGGTTGCCGCTGTTCGAGGAAGCGTTGCGCCATCTCGCGGCGGCGGACATCGAATTGCGCAGCCCAATCCTCGAACAGGTGTCGGCGCTGGCGCGCCAACACAAGCGCGGCCTGATCGTGTCGCACCATGATTTCGGCCGGACGCCGCCGCTGGAGGAGCTCCGGGTGATCGTCGACAAGGCCTCCCGCTACGGCACGGTGGCCAAGGTCGCCACGATGGTGAGGACTGAGGACGACCTCGCCATCCTGCGGGCGCTGCTCGCCGAGAAACGTCCCACGCCGTTGTGCGTGCTCGGAATGGGGCCGCTGGGTCCACAGACGCGCATCGATTTCCCGAGGCTCGGTTCGTGCCTGACGTACGGTTATCTGGACACGCCCGTCGCGCCCGGTCAGGTATCCGCGCGCGAATTGATGCGGCAATTGTACGGTCGATGATGGACAGCGGACAAAGTCGGCATCAAGCGTTGGGAGCGCTAAGAATCATTTCTCGCCGAACGACTCATCGCGCCACCGCAAGATATCAAAATACAGTTCGTCGAGTGGACAGATGCCTGGACAATACTCGGTGTGATTTGACTTGACGGGATTGTCGAAGCACGGCTCGTCTCGCCTGAGTGATCGGGTGGATTGTGTGAGTTGATTCCGGAAGGCTGCGATATCACGGACTAGATGCTGGTCCTCAGTTGACTCATATTTTTTGATGAGGTAGGTGCGCGTCGTATAACTCTCCAGAATCCTCCTCGTGGCCCTCGACTGGGTGCAGGACGCGCCCAATTCGGATTTTTTGCCATCATAAATGTCAGCATCTTCAGTAACGCAGACGTACTTCATATTGGAACTGATACGAATTGCCAAGCCCCAGAAGGCCACTTCGGTGTGACGAGCGTGAAATGAAACCTTGCAGCTGATCACGGCCAAGACACGGAAGTCGGTACTGCGTTTGTAAAGCACGAAGAGATCTGTGTCCGGATAGTCCTCCAGTTGCTTCTGATCGCACGGTCGCTTTACCGGCAATCTGCAGTAATTAATTATTTGTTCGACCTGGGCTTTGTCCTGAAGAACTCGCTGCAGCTCGGATTTCGTTCCTTTGACGACGAAAATGTCTTGGCTATTCAGGAGTTCGTTCAGAATGCGGGCAACCACGTATTCGAGATTGCCCCCTGCTGCGGCCCGGGCTCGTTGGGCGGTCTGGTTATCCATCACTTGCTGCGGCTCTTCTTTGCGAAAGCGTATTTCCCACGAACTTCGCCCACGTGTGCTGGGGCGTATGACATGACGTCGTCCATTTTCAATTGGCGCGTTTCAGCGTCCAACCGCTCTTTAGCAATTTCGCAATATTTCTTGGAAAGATCGATGTGCACAAAGTGCCGGCCAGTACGAGCGGCAATTGCGGCGACTGTCCCGGTTCCTGCAAACGGATCAAGGATTACATTGCCTTTATAGCTATAGAATTTGATCAGGCGATATATCAATTCTTCAGGAAATGGAGCTGGATGCCCTACTTGCTTGGCTTGAGGCGTCTTTCTGCCACGACGCGGTGGATAAAGACTCTTAAGGAACGGTTGGCGACCTCGTGTCTCAGGAGGGATTTGCCAGAATCCGTCAGAGAATTGAATAAACTCGTCGCCCGTAACGTCGGCATCCGTTTTCTTACCCTCCAGAGCCCATGAACCCTTTGAGAACACGAGTACGTATTCCCAACTAGGCACAATGTGAGGATTACGCGGGCTTTTCCACGATCCCCACGCGGTGCGCCGCCGCATCGTTTGCTTGTACCAGAGAATCTCAGTACGCATGATGAAGCCCAACCCCCGAAGTTGACCGGCCATGTCGTAATGAATTGGCCGGAAGTCCTTGATGCTGGTTGGGGCGATATTGAGCGCGAACCGGCCGCCGTCCGTCAATACCCGCTTGAGTTCGGTCCAAATCGGCATCAACCACGTCAGGTATTCTTCATACGGCATTTTGTCGTGGTGAGAATCGTATTGAAGGCCGACGTTGTATGGAGGCGAAGTGATTGCAAGGTGAATCGACTCATCCGGGATTGATCTCAGCACCGCCTGCGAGTCACCACAGATAATTCGATCTTTCCACCACTCACGCTCTGACACGGAATAAGGGAATTGAATAACCTGAGTGGACGCTTTCATTGTTGACGAGAATTCTATCAGAGAATCATTATGTTGTCGGCAAAAATAAGACTTCGGCCAGTGCGCCGCTCTGCTACAGTGAATGGCGATGAAAAATCTGGTGCTGGTGGGATTCATGGGCAGCGGCAAGACGAAGGCGGGCAAGCTGGCCGCGGCGCGGCTGGGGATGAAATTTGTGGATATGGATGAGATTATCGAACAGCGCCATAACCAGACGATCTCACGCATTTTCGAGATGAAGGGCCAAGCCTTCTTTCGTCAGCAGGAACGGGCGCTGGTTCGCGAGTTGGCTTCGGAAGATGGCCGGGTCATCGCCACCGGCGGCGGTCTCGTGCTGGATGCGAACAACCTTCGCGATTTCGGGCGCACGGGCGTTGTTATTTGCTGTTGGGTGGATGCGGGTGTCGCGTACGAACGGACCAAACACGCGAAGCATCGCCCGTTGCTGGAAGCCGGTACCGACCGCCGCACACAGATCGAGGCGCTGTTGGGCGAGCGCGAACTCCTGTACAAGGCGATTCCGTTGCGCATCGACACCTCGGCGATGACCGTGGAGCAACAAGCCGATGAAATCGTCCGCATCTACAAGGAAAGGATGAGGGCGGAGGGATGACAGATGAACCCGGCAGGCCGCGCGGAGGAGATTAAGCAGCGCGCTCTGGCCCTCGGCTTCGACCTGGTCGGCATCACCACCGCGCAGCCGCCGCAACACGCAGAGGAATTCCAGCAGTGGCTCGCGTCAGGATTTCACGGCGAGATGGGCTACATGGCGAAGAACGCGGAGAAGCGCGTTGATCCATCCAGGATTCTGGCGGATGTGCGGTCGGTGGTGGTGGTCGGGCTGAATTATTTCAACGAGTCGCCGCGTCGGGGGACGCGGCCTACAACGGCTCGGATCGCGCGCTATGCGCAGGGCCCGCGCGACTACCACGACGTGATGTCCGACAAATTGAAGCAATTCGCGTCGGCCATCGATGAGTATGGCGGACCGGGTACGCGTTCGCTCTGGTATGTGGACACCGGCCCGATTCTCGAACGCGACCTGGCGCAGCGCGCGGGGATCGGATTCATCGGCAAGCACACGAACCTTATCAGCCGGCGGCTGGGCAATTGGATTTTCGTGGGCGAGGTGCTGACGAACCTTGAATTGCCGCC
>JBKQMH010000069.1:0-21256 GCA_052146795.1 Verrucomicrobiia bacterium | reverse complement strand
GTCAACCCGTATCGAGAGCCAACAGTACGCGGGACGATCCAGGGAGGTGTAAGCGCGGGGTTGTCATGAGCCAGCCTGTCCGGTGGCTCGCGGAATGAATGCGACACACCTCTCGAACAAATTCATGCCCCGACGAGGGCGAAGAGATGACTGGGAACGACCCGATGAACAAACAGCGAGAGGTGTTGACAAAGCGCGCTTTCAGAGATGACGCGGTAGGAAGAGAATCGGCTGGGACAGCCGACGCTACACCGACGACGGGGGATAGGGGCGACGCAAAAAAGTAAAATTGCAAACGAACCCAAGTTTACGTAGGCCGGCGTGGAAATTCTTTTTGGGAAAGCCAAAAACGAACCCAAATTGCGGGATACGACGGCGGTTTGTCCGACTCGGCGGTTCCGGGTGTTTGATGTTGTGGATTGGCTTGAGGGACAACGTGTTAGAGGTCTAAGTGAGACAGTTTGTCACATCGCTTCGTTTTTGGGGTAGTGGAGGGGCAAAGGGGCATAAAATGGAGGGGAAACGAGGTCGAATTCGGGACGAGGGCAGCGCAGGCTAAAGCCTGCGGCTACGGTACGACGGGTTAGTGCGATGTCAGCTTGTTGTACTTGGAGTAGGGGTACCAGTAGGGCTTGAGTTCCTGGTGGTAATCGAGGTGGACGTGCTTGGTCTCGCGGAATTCGTCGAGGCCTTCCTCGCCGAGTTCGCGGCTGTGGCCGGTCTGGCGCATGCCGCCGAAGGGGCCGGCGTCGTTGTCGGTGAGCGGGTCGTTGATCCAGAACGTGCCGGCGGTGATGCGGTCCATGGCGTTCATGGCCCATTCCATGTTGTTGGTGTAGATGTTGGCGCCGAGGCCGTAAATGCTGTCGTTGGCGAGCTCGATGGCGTGGTCGATGTCCCTGACGCGCATGATGGGCAGAACCGGGCCGAATGTCTCAGTGTGGACGAGCCGCATCTTCTGTTTCACGTTCACGACGACGGTCGGCTCGTAGAAGAAACCTTTCTTAAACCTCGGGGGACGACGACCGCCGCAGAGGACCTTCGCGCCGTCACGTACGGCGTCCTGGACGCGGGCGTGGACGTCGTCGAGTTGCTTGAGGTTGATCATCGGGCCGATGTCGGTGTTGGGGTCGAGTCCGTTGCCGAGCCGGAGCGATTTCGTGTGCTTGACGACGCGCCGGGTGAATTCGTCGGCGATGTCGTCGAAGACGTAGATGCGTTTGGCGCTGGTGCAGACCTGGCCCGTGTTGAGAAACGCCGCCCAGCAACAGGCGCGGCTGGCGATGTCGAGGTCGGCGTCGCTACAGACGATGAACGGATCGTTGCCGCCGAGTTCGCCGTGGAACTTCTTGACCTGCGCGGCGCAGAGTTGGCCGACGCGTTTGCCGGTCTCGACGGAGCCGGTAAGCGCGATCAAATCGGTGCCGGGATGTTTGACCAGCGCCTCGCCGATTTCCTCGCCGTAGCCGGTGACGGTGTTGACGACGCCCGCGGGTAGGTGCGCGCCGAATATGTCGGCGATGTCGAGGGTCGAGAGCGGGGTCTCCTCGCTGGGCTTGAGAATGATGGTGTTGCCCGCGACCAGGGCGGGCGCGACTTTCCAGACCATCAGCAGGAGGGGATAATTCCACGGGATGATGCCGACGACCACGCCGTAGGGTTCTTTGACAGTGAAATTGACCTGATGATGAAAGACGGGAGGGAGCGACGCGCCGCGCGAGTTGCGGCCGATTTCGGCGTAATAGTCGAAACAGGCGGCGACCCATTCGACTTCGTCGCGGTTTTCACAGAAGGGTTTGCCGCCTTCGTGGGTCATGACCGTGGCGAGTTGCTGCTGCCGGGCGCGCAGGTCGCGGGCGATGGCGTGGAGCATTTGCGCCTTCTCGACGGCGGGAATCCAGCGCCACGTGCGGAACGCTTCGCGGGCGGCTTGCACGGCGCGGTCGGCATCTGCGGCAGTGCCGCGTGGAACGTGGTCGATGACCTCTTCGGTGGCGGGATTGATGACGGCGATGCGGTCGCGCTTGGATTTGAGCCACTGGCCCCCCACCCATTGCTGTCTCATGGCCTAATCTCCTTTGCCGTCCTTCGAGTCTTTCGGGTCCTTGTCCTTGGAAGACTTTTCTTTGGCTTCCTTCTCGACCTGTTTCTCAACCTGCTTCAGCGCATCCGCCAGCTTGTCGAGCATCTGGTCGAGAAGTTCGTAGCTGATGTTGAGGGCGGGCTCGATGCGGATGGTTCGGGCGCTGAGAAGCGTGCCCGCAACGAGCACGCCGCGCTTGAACAGTGCCGCCGCCACGCGATAACCCATGAACCGGTCGCTGAATTCGAGTCCGATGAGCAGTCCCTTGCCGCGAACCGCTTTGAGGGTCTCCGGGTGCAACGCCTGCAACGCACCGAGACGTTTCATCAGGTATTTGCCCTTCTCCGCGGCCTGCCCGGCGAGATCTTCTTCGAGCATCACATTGATGGCCGCGATGCCAGCGGCGCACGCGAGCGGATTGCCGCCGAAAGTCGAGCTATGAAGAAATGGATTGTCTTCCAGCACCTTCCATATTTTTGGAGTGCTCATGAACGCGCTGAGCGGCATCACGCCGCCACCGAGCGCTTTGCCAAGGCAGAGGATGTCGGGCACGACATTCCAGTGCTCGCAGGCAAACACCCTGCCCGTGCGACCCATGCCCGTCTGTACTTCGTCGAGGATCAACAGGACGCCATATTCGTCGCAGAGCTGACGCACGCGCGGCAGATAATCGTCGGGCGGCACCACGGCACCGGCCTCGCCTTGTATGGGTTCGAGGATGATCGCGGCGATGTCCTCGCCCAGATCCACGAGCTTTTTGAGTTCGCGTTCGAGATCTTTAGCGTCCCCGTAGTCGACAAAGTAAACGTCCGACAGCAAGGGCTGGAATGGTTTGCGATAGACGGCGCGGCCCATCACCGAGAGCGAGCCCATCGACTTGCCGTGGAACGCGCCCGTAGTGGAAATGAAACCGGTTTTTTTGGTGTAGAGTCGGGCCAGTTTCAGCGCGCCCTCGACGGCATCGGTGCCATTGCTGATGAAAAAGCAATCTTGCAGGTCGCCCGGGGTGAGTTCACCGAGCAATTCCGCGAGAAAACCGCGCAGGGGGTCGAGGAGTTCCTGCGAGGAGAGCGGCATGCGTTCGAGTTGCGCTTTGACCGCCGCGATGATCTTCGGGTGGCGGATGCCCATATTGTATACGCCAAAGCCGCCGAGGCAATCGATGAACTTCCGGCCCATGATGTCTTCGATGATCGAGCCCTGGCCGGTCCATTCGATGGCGGCAAAATCTTCGGCCTCGGCGACGGACTTGCGATAATGAAGAAAGCCGCGATTGAAGTAATCGTCAAAATTCTCCAGCGTATGCTTGATGATCCAATTCTTGTCCTCGGGGTCGAGCTTCTTACCCCCGCTGACGGCATCGAGGTAGTCCGCGGACTTGCGGCGAAGCTCCTCAATCTTATTGGGCTTGGCCGCCTCGCGAGGCGCAGGGGTGGCGGCAGGCGTCGCAACCGCCGCCGTGTCCTTTGTCTGCGTGGTCTCTGTTACTTTCTCGTCCATCACGATCTCACTCTCGGCTGGTCGATTATAGCATAACACAAGCCCAGCAAGCCAGCCAGTCGAACACGCAACGATTTGCAAATAAACGACTTACAAGCACATCCAAACAGAAGTCTTGTGTCACTTTCCACAAAAATCGAACAAGTTTTGTATCGAGCCATCACGGGCATCTGTTATGGTTCGGGCCCGTCGAGCTCGAGGAGTCAAGAATGGCAAGCGAGACCGCAGCGATTGAGGTTGAGAATCTGGTACGTCGATTCGGTGGCGTCGAAGCCTTTTTGCGTGTTTACTCATCCGTCAAACGCGGCATGACGCCGGATATCAACGCGCACTCGACATTGATCGTGCTGGCACCGATTGTCGGCACCCTTGGCGTTTCGCTGCTCCAACGCCTGCGCCAGTCGGCCTGAGGACCGATGTGTTGAAACGATTCATCCCTATTATTTTTCCACTGCTGTTGTGCGCCGCCTCCGCGCGGGCGCAGAAGAACAAGCTGAATCTGTTTATCTGGAGCGAGTACATTGACCCCGCGGTTATCCAGAGCTTCGAGAAGGCTTACGATTGCAAGGTCACCGTGGATTTGTACGAAGACAATGAAAACATGCTTGCCAGGTTGGAGCGCGGCGGCACATCCCTGTACGATGTCGTGGTTCCATCCAATTACATCATCCCCTCAATGATCAACCAGAAATTGCTGGCACCGCTGCGCCACGAGAACATCCCGAACATCAAAAACCTCGATCCGAAGTTCGCCGGACGCGAGTACGATCCCGGCAACAAATACACGGTTCCCTACCAGTGGGGGACGATCGGGCTCTACGTCCGCAAGAGGCCCGGCGAAACGATCGACGAAACGTGGGGATTGATCTTCGACGCCCGGAAACAAATCGGCTCGTTCTTGATGATCGACGACGCCCGCAGCGCCATCGGCATCGCCTTGAAATACAAAGGCTACAGCTTTAACAGCACCAACAAGAAACAGCTCGTGGAAGCCCGCGACCTGCTCGTCGCGGCCAGGAAACGCTCGCTCGGATTCGAAGGCGGCGTCGGCGCGAAGAACAGAGTCCTCGCCAAAGTCTGTCGCGTCGGCACGGTCTTCAACGGCGATGCCGTCCGCGGCATGCGGGAAGACCCCGACACGTACTATTTCATCCCACGCGAAGGCAGCGAGATCTGGCTCGATAACATGGCCGTGCCCGCTCATGCCCCGCACCGCGAGATGGCTGAAACATTCATCAATTACATCCTCGACCCGAGAATCGGGGCAAAAATCTCGAACTTCAACCAGTACGCCACGCCCAACAAGGCCGCGCTCGAATTCGTCAATCCCGATGATTTGAAGAATCCCGTCATCTATCCACCGCCCGATGTGATGAACAAACTGGAGTTCGTCAAAGACCTCGGTCCCCGCGCCGCGTGGTACGACGAATTGTGGACCTCGATCAAATCGAAATGAGCAACTTTCTCGCGATCACCTGCCCGCATTGCGGGGAGGGCTTCGAGGTTGCCTTCGACCCGAGCGAAGGCGATGCCGAGTTTATCATCGACTGCGAGGTCTGCTGCCGACCCATGACGGTGAGGATTAGCGTGCGTTCCGGCGAGATTGATAGCGTTCAGGTGCAACCAGCGTGAACCAATAGGTGCCACGCGCGAGCCGTTTCCGACTGTCTCAGCAACTGACACGACTGCGTTTTCGCGATGGCGGAACAAAAATCGAATTTAGTTCTTCGGAACGATTTCGTGCTTTAATTGCCGCACCTTTTTTGCAAGATTCGTCGCGTTTGAGCGAGGCAAGACCGGGTCGGCACGTTTTCGCGTCCCAACCAATGTAGATCCAGATACCGACGATGAAATCGAAGCAAGATCGAACTGCGCGCCTTGTAGTCAGCCTGGCCATGGCATTGTGTGTGGCCGGTCCGGTCCGTGGCCAAGACACGAACAATGCCGCGGGCTCGACGGATGCGGACCGCATCCAAAAGCTGGAGGACGCCGTGCGTCAGCTCAGCAGACAAAACGAGCAACTCCAGCAGGAGATCAGCGATCTGAAATCACAGAAGTTGACGCATATGTTTCAGCCCGCTGGGACAAATGAACCGGGGCTGTTTGTTATTCCGGGCGGCACGGAAGGCAAGTTGGTCCTGGGCGGCTATTTCCAAGGTAACGCCGAGTTCGGCGATGTGGATGCTTACCGCGGCTCCTGGGCCGGCGTCAAGGGGCACAACGAGCGCGTCTTCGACAGGTTCGAGATCCGCCGCGCCCGCGTTGGCGTATGGGGCGACTTTTTGGAGAATTTCGACTACAAGCTCATGGGTGACTTCGGTCAGGGCGATGGGATCAGCCCCCGCACCGCCTTTTCCGGGACCGACATTTATCTCAACTGGCACGGCCTCCCCGAGGCCAACATCAAGTTCGGCCAGTTCGATACTCCGTTCGGGATGGAACAGTTCTCGATTCCCGATATGCTGACGTTGACACCCGAGCGTTCCGAAGTGACCGAAGGATTGCGGGCTGAACGGCAGCTTGGCGTGATGGTGTGGGGAAAACCACTCGCGGATGAGTGGCCCGAGGAAAAGGATCTCCTTGCCTATTACTTCGGCGTTTTCAACGGCAACTTGAGGAACATGACCGTCAACGACAATAACAACTTCATGTACATGGGACGCGTGGAAGTGCAGCCGTTCCAAGGCGAGGTCTTTGGTCAACCGACCACGTGGAAGCTCGGTGTGGACGGGTATTATTCGGTGGACGCCAGCAACACATTGGTCAGCCAAACCGGCAATATCTGGATACAGCCCGATGGTTCGTTGGCGCCGTTGTACGTACAAACCAAGGGCGATCAACGGTTGGCCAGCGGCGTGGACCAAATGTTTAACTGTGGACCGCTCACCGTCCAGGCCGAATACCTCCAGACTCGTTTCCGTGACGCCCTGACCACAATCCGCGATTTCACGGCGCACGGCTATTGGGCCGTGACCGGCTTCCAGATCATCCCAAAGAAGCTGGAACTCGTGGGCAAGTACGAGTACTTCGATCTCGACCAGTTGCCCAGCGACGACTTGCGGACCACCACCGGCGGCATCAATTATTACCCGAGGGGGAATGGTCCCGGGGAGATCTCCCTGATGCTGGACTACCTGCATACATGGTCGCACTTCCGCGAGTTGAACCCCGAGTTCGGTCGCGATCAATTCGACGAGATCATGACCCGCGCTGAGTTTGCGTTCTAGATTCCCATCTCGCTCGCCGGAGTTGACGAATGCGGCCCGAGTGCTACGGTTGTGTCGATGGGCATGAAGCAATCCATTCACGGGCGCGGGGTGGCGGAGAATCCGCCGAACCGATTTGAGCACATCGCGTACGAGCGCGATGCCGACTGGGACCAGCCCGACGATCCCGCGCCGAAGACGCAGTTTTATCGGGACGCCAGCGCGTCGATCATCACGCACAACGACAGTCCCGACATCGGGTTCACGTCCAGCATCAATCCCTATCGCGGGTGCGAGCACGGCTGCGTCTATTGTTACGCGCGGCCATACCACGAATACCTTGGCTTTTCCGCCGGCCTCGATTTCGAAACGAAAATCGTCGTCAAAGAGAACGCGCCGGAGTTGCTGCGCCGGGAATTGTCTTCCCGAAAATGGAAACCACAAGCGCTGGCGATGAGCGGAGTCACGGATTGCTATCAACCCGTCGAGCGTCGGTTGCAGATCACGCGCCGATGCCTCCAGGTGCTCGCTGAATTCCGCAACCCCGTCGCCATCGTCACGAAAAACCTGCTCGTGACCCGCGATATCGATCTGCTCGCCGATCTCGCGCGCGACAATGCCGCCGCAGTGTTTCTGTCGGTCACGACCCTCAACGCCGATCTCGCCCGCTTCATGGAACCGCGCACGGCGCAACCCGCAGCGCGATTGCGGGCGATCCGTGAACTGTCAGCCGCAGGCATCCCGGTGGGCGTCATGGTTTCCCCCGTGATTCCCGGCCTCACCGATCACGAATTGCCCGCGATAGTGAACGCTGCTGCCGAAGCCGGTGCCCGATTCGCCGGCATGGTACCCCTGCGCCTCCCGTACGCGGTCAAAGTCCTGTTCCAACAATGGCTGGAGCAGCACATGCCCGACCGCAAAGAGAAGGTGCTCGCCCAAATCCGCGCGATGCACGGCGGGAAACTGAACGATTCGGATTTCGGTACGCGCATGACCGGTACAGGAATTGTCGCCGAGCAGATGGCAAAAATGTTCGCCGTGGCCTGTCGCCGGGCCGGCTTCCCGGAGCGCGGGCTACAGCTTTCACCCGCCGCGTTCCGCCGTCCCTCCGGCCCGCAAATGGAATTGCTGTAACTGTTGTTTTGCCAGGATGCCGAGCTGTTTTTGGCCTATTTCCTGCGGTTCTTGCCACCGGTGACAGGGATGCTGTACAACGAACGGGGTCGCGTGGTGTTACAACCTAAAGCTATGCGCACAACAAGTCGCAGCATCCATCTGGCGGGCGCGATTCTCATCTCGTGTGCAGTTATCGGGTTGGCCCCGCTGGGAGCGGGGCTGGCCGCGGCGTCGCCACCGTCCGCTGATGATCAGCCGCTGACCGACCGACAAAAAATCGTCCACGTTCTGGATCGACTCGGTTACGGTCCGCGCCCCGGCGACGTCGAGCGGGTTGCGAGAATGGGGTTGGACCGGTACATCGAGCAACAGTTGCATCCCGAGCGGATCGACGATTCGGAGTTGGAGTCCGACCTTGCGAAATTCGACATCCTCACGATGGATGCGACCGATCTGTACCAGACCTTCCGCGACGAGCAGCAGATGCAGCGGGAGCGCCAGCGGGAACAGGCCGAAGCTGCGAAGGCCAGCCAGACGGAAACGAATATAACCTCCCTAGGCGCACTCGCCACCGGGAACCAGCGATCCGTTCAGCCGAACCCACAGCGCGAAGGCCCGCGCCGGTCGTTTCTCGCGGTGGCGGAACTCCAGAACGCCAAGATCATCAGCGCCGTCGAATCCCCTCGCCAATTGTACGAGGTGCTGGTGGATTTCTGGGGCAATCATTTCAACATCGACGTTCGCAAGGGGCCGTGCCGCGTCCTGAAAGTCACCGATGACCGCGAGGTCATTCGCCCGCATGTGTTCGGCAAATTCCGCGACCTGCTCGAGGCCTCCGCGAAAAGCCCCGCCATGTTGCACTACCTCGACAATTTCCAGAATTCCGCCCCCCGCCAGCTTTCTCCCAACGAACTGCGCCGCCGCGAGCAAGCCCTGCAACAGAGCGCCGTGCCAGCGCAACCGGCGGTGCCGGCGGGGACAGACAACCAATCGCGCACGGTCGGCGGCCTTAACGAGAATTACGCGCGCGAAATCATGGAACTCCACACATTGGGCGTGGACGGCGGCTACACGCAGAAGGACGTGCAGGAAGTGGCGCGCTGTTTCACGGGCTGGACGGTAAACCAACAGACGGGTGAGTTCATCTTCAGGCCGCGCGGTCACGACAACGGCCCGAAGATGGTATTGGGTCACGACATCCCGGCCAACGGCGGCATCCGCGACGGCGAGATGGTGCTCGATATTCTGGCGTCGCATCCGTCGACCGCCCGATTCATCGCCACCAAGTTGTGCCGGCGGTTTGTCGCCGACGATCCGGCCCCGGCGCTGGTAGACCGCGTTGCGAACGTTTTTCTCGAAACCGGTGGCGACCTGCGTCAGGTGTACCAAGCGATCATTTACAGCCCGGATTTTTTCTCGCGACAGGCTTACCGGGCCAAAATAAAATCACCGTTCGAGTTCGCCGTGTCCGCCGTTCGCGCGTCCGGCGGCAAGATCGTCAGTGACGATTTCCTGCCCCTCGACAAACGGTTGGGCATCGAAGCCGGCGCCACGTTCGGACGCGGCATGGACCGGATCGCCTCGGCCAAGCGCAAGTCGCTGAATATTGAAATCATCGAGATGGGCGAACCGTTGTTTGCGTATCAAGCGCCCACCGGGTACACCGAGGACTCGCGCAAATGGGTCAACACCGGCGCGTTGATCGCACGGATGAATTTCGCGCTGGCGCTGGCCGAACACAAAGTTGTGGATGTATCGGTCACCCCCACGGACCTGATTCATGGCGTCGATATCGACAAGCCCGGCCTTGTCTTTGACCGATTGAATGAGGCATTCCTCCAGGGAGAGATGACCGCTCCCACTCGCGCCACGCTGGAAAAACAGGTCACGGGAAGCGATGGTGGCGAGGCCAGCACCGTGAACGCCGCGGAGCTCACGGCCCTGATTCTCGGCTCGCCGGAATTTCAACGCCACTAACACCAGGAGACGCACCCAGATGAAACTCACACGCCGGGCATTCCTCAAACGCGGTGGACTCGCGCTCGTGTCGGTCGGCACCATGCCACTGTGGGGGCCGTCGTTCCTGCAGCAACTGGTGTTCGCTGCCGAGCCCGCACGCGCGACCAACGGGAAGAAAGTTCTCATCTGCATCTTCCAGCGCGGCGCCCTGGACGGGCTCTCCATGGTTGTCCCCTTCGGCGACCCGCATTATTACGAGGCGCGGTCCGACATCGCGATCGCGCAGCCGACGCAGAGCGCCGGCCCATCGGGGGTGATCGATTTGGACGGGTTCTTCGGTTTGCATCCGAACATGGCGGCGCTGCTGCCGATGTACCAGAGCGGGCACCTCGCGCTGATCCAGGCGTGCGGTTCGCCGAGTTCCAGCCGTTCGCATTTCGACGCGCAGGATTTCATGGAATGCGGCGTGGTCGACGACAAATCGACGCGTACGGGCTGGCTGAACCGCGCGTTGCTCGAATGTCCCGAAGACCGCGCGAAGCTTTCGCCGTTCCGGGCCGTCTCGATGACGGCCATGTTGCCGCGCACTTTGCAGGGCGACCAGGAGGCATTGGCGATTGCCGACCTGAAAACGTTCGGCGTCGGCGCAGGCGCCGGTGGATTCACACCGAGCAGCACGACGAGCGGGGCGGCGACCGGTTTCGAGGGCATGTACCAAAGCGCGGTGGGCGACCTGCTTCACGGCACCGGCAAGGAGGCGTTCGACGCCATCGGGATGCTGCAGTCGGCGGACCCGACGAAGTACAAGCCGCAGAATGGCGCGTCCTATCCGAACAGCGAATTTGGCCGCGCGCTCCTGCAGATCGCCCAGATGATCAAGGCCAACATCGGGGTCGAAGTCGCGTTTGCCGAGGTCGGCGGCTGGGACACGCATGCCAATCAGGGTGGCGCGACCGGTCAACTGGCCAATCGGTTCACGGATTTCTCGCACAGTCTGGCGGCGTTGTACCAGGACCTTGGCGACCGGATGAACGACGTGGTGGTGTTGACCATGAGCGAGTTTGGCCGGACGGTGCGCCAGAACGGCAACCGCGGGACGGATCACGGTCACGCGACGTGTTTCACCGTGCTCGGCGGTCCCGTGCGGGGCGGCAAAGTCTACGGCCGATGGCCGGGGCTGGCCCGCGAACAGTTGTTTGAAGGACGCGACCTGATGCTGACGACCGATTACCGCGACGTGTTCGCCGAGCTGGCCCAGAACCACCTTGGCGCCCGGGATGTCGGCCAGATATTCCCGAACCACCGGGTCAACCCCGACAATTACCAGGGCTTGCTGTCCGTTTAAGCAAATATCCGTTTCCTGCTCGACCAAAGTTTAGAATCGGGCATGGCAGGCGATTTGGCCGTAGGGGGCATTGTAGCTTCGGACGTCGAGGTCGGGCCCGGAGAAGTCGAATTCGCGATAGGGCATGTAGCCCGCTTCCGCCTCGACGGAGACGCTGGGAAAGAGCTTCCAAGCGAAACCCGCGTTGAGACGAAATTCGTAAAAATCCACGCTGGTCCCATTCAGCTTTTTTTCGCCATGGTCGCTACCGAACGTCTCGCCGGTGGCAAACGTCCCCGCCTCGATCCCCATGCCTGTGTACAGCGTAAGTCGATTATTCACCTGGTATTCCACGCGCGGGCTGGGCAGCATGAAATTGAGTGTCCACTCGTCGGAGAGTTTCCAGCGGACGCCCGCCACGGGTAGGACGGGGTATTCACACCGCACATCGGCCCTTAGCCCGAAGAGCCACTGCACGTCGGCGGACGCCAGGTACAGGCCGCCAATCACCAGCGGGGCATCGAAATCACGCCAGTTGATGTTTTCAAAATCGCCGTAGATGCCCGGTTCCACCTCGACGCGCATCAGCCATTCGTCCGCGACCTGATAGTCGAACCCCAACACCCCGCTGGCCTGCTGCAAGAGGCGGGGCACGGCGGCGTGATCGGGCACATCGAACGAGAACCGTTGCCATTCGGCGCCGAACCGCAACAGCAAGTCCTTGTTCACCTGTGGGGATACCACGTACTTGACGTCGGCGCTCTGTTCGTCGACTTCGCCGCTCTTGAGGTTCGCGCCGCGCGTATGGGCG
Source organism: Verrucomicrobiia bacterium (assembly GCA_052146795.1). Classification (GTDB taxonomy): domain Bacteria; phylum Verrucomicrobiota; class Verrucomicrobiia; order Palsa-1439; family Palsa-1439; genus Palsa-1439. The sequence goes on along the minus strand of JBKQMH010000069.1, from coordinate 9,257 downwards.
TCACCAACGTAGCTGTACACGGCATCCAATTCTTCGGAGACGCTCATTGGATTGGCGGCCAGCGCGGTCCATGGCATCAGGGCAACGAGAATGGCGACGCATCCCGTCTTCATCGTTTCGTCTTCGCCTCATCCTGCATGCAGTGGATCTCTTTCTTGATGTCCTGCAGCATGAGCGCGCCGTAGGCGATGCGCTCGGTTCCCTTGGTGAACCGGAGCGTCGGGGCCGCGAAAAAATCGCCGCGCCACACGAGCGCCATGGATTTGCCCTGGGCCTGAATCGGCCAAACCTCGTAGAGCGACGCCGAGGTGTAGTAATTCGCGTTCACGTAGTATTCCATGTCGACAATCTGAAAGTGATTGCCCACCGGCAGCAAATACACCGCGCCCAAACTGATCGTGCCGTGGTAGTCGGCGTCAAACAGCGACCAATAATAAAACGGTGTCAACGACGGCATGGTGTCTTTCCCCAACAATCCGATTCCCTTGAAAATCGGCAGGAATTCGTGCGAGATCGGTATTTGTTCGAGCAACATGCTGCGAAGTTGATCGGCTGGAGAGACGGTTTCCCCCGCGACCTCATACGGCATCATCCCTGCGAGACCTTCTTGCTGGAACGAGGACGCGCGGGCGAGGAGCAATTTGGCCCAGCACTCGGACACCTTTTGCGGGGCGGCCTGTTTCGACAAACACCCGACCAGTTGCGGGGCTTCGTCGCGGGTCAGGTTCAGTTCCGATCTGGCCGGAGTGGTCGCGACCGTTTTGTCCAACAACCATCGAACCGGTTTTTGGTGGATCTGGAAATCCAACGTTTGAAAATCCGCTGGTTCACACGGAACGTGGAGTGCGTGGAACGCGAACACCTTCAATTCGGGATACGTCGATGGGTCCCAGAGTTGCAGATGCCTGGCGGCCGCGTCGGCGGGCAAGGGCATGACATAACACGTTTGCGCGGAGATTCCGTTCGGGAAATTCATCAGCGAACCGCGCTCGGAGAGAACCTCGCCGTTGAGGACGCGGCCCAGATCGATGGCGGCAAAGTCGCTGAAGCCCTTAATGGATTCCACGGGGTCGGAAGATTCCGGCGCCGCAGCCACCGAGAGAAAACAACCCACGCCAAACGACAAAAAAAGGCACGCCATCCTCTTTGTCATAAGTCCTTACGTCTGGTGTAAACAGCCGACAAAATCAACGCAAATCTTGCGTGAGCACGAAGGGGGCGAAGGAGACACGAATCACACGAAGACGGTGCGCAAGCGCGGGGTGGAGAGACAGGGGGGAAGCGGAAGGGCGTGATCCTTGAGAGCAACACAGTCGGTAACACGCAGAAGCCGATGGAAGAAGCAACGGCTGATTTCCACCGAGATGGCTCTTCGTCGCTACGTTCCTCAGGGTCATTTCTCCCATTGCTTGCAATGGGAGAAATGGTGGAGGCGGTGGGAGTTGAACCCACGTCCTCTGCAAAGCGTACGTGAATGACTACATGCGTAGTCCATCTATGGTTCTCGCCCGGCGCGCTGCCGATGGACAGGCCACGCGCCGCGCCAGCCTCCAGTGAAAGATTCGCCCGTGGACCTGAAGACACCATCCACGAACTAACCTGCTATTGTCGTCTCAGCCAACCAGCAGGTGTCGCTGGTGAGACGTCGCGGTCAATTAAGCCGCGAGTGCGAGTTCTTGGTTCGCAGTTATGTTTTTGTCAGGTGTTTAACGAGGCCTCCCGACAACCTCGGCATGCCGCTCACGCTCACCCCACAAAGTCGAATCCGTTTCGCCCCCATGAGAATATTGCGTTGTCTGGCGGGCTCAATATAGGCGGACGGCGGGGAGAAAGCAAGCCGGCGGAGCGCAGAAACGGCGGCAAAAAAATGCGCGCGCGATGGGAATCCACCGCGCGCGCGGGTTGAGAGTTCAGCCTGTTCTTCGGTCGGAGGAGGCGCCGACCTTGATGGCGTTGGGGGGATTCGAACAGTTGACTCTCAACCCGTGACGCGCGGAAGGACCGGGTCCCCGATGGACCCGTGTCTCTCCGCTGTAAAACAGGCGCTGGCCCGCCATGAACGGTATATCCTGCGCACCCCGCGCAGCCTGCTTCATAGCCAACCCTAGAGCCAGCGCCATAAACGGGTTAGTTTTCATTCTGTGGTGCACGAATCGGCGAGCTCGAGAGCTTCGCCAAAATTGAAGGGTTGTCTCAGGGCGCTGTCGCCTTTCTTGGAACGACCGGCGGCGTCCCACGGCTGAGACAAACGTCCCGCACAGACCACGACGTGCGCGTGCGGGCAGCGTTTCTTGATGGCATCGGCCAGGTGTTGGGCGGACGCGTTGGTGAGCGCGGCGTCGACGAAGGCCACGTCGATGGGATTGTGTTGGACGAACTCCAACGCCGCGCGGGCGCCATCGCGCACTTCGACGCTGCGATTCGGCGCGCGGAGCAATCCGGCCAACATCTCGCGCATGGCGGCGTTTTCATCCACGATGAGCACTCGGTAAATTGCCTCTTTGTTGGCTTCGATCATTTCCTGGTCCTGCCTCTGCCTAACGCCTATCTGACTAACGCCTGACTGTAAGTCTGAATAGCAGTGGGTATGCCAACCGCCTTCCAGAGGCCAAAAATCAAGGAATCCCCATGGGGTAGAACTCCGAGGAATCTCAAAAAGGAGGAATGCGGCGGCTGAAATACCTCGGCAGAATCATCAATGCGGCAAACCGAAGATGTAATAGATCAAACACAAGAAACCGAGCGAAACGGCGCCCCAGCTCAATTCGCAGTAGCGCCCGGAGGCCAGTTTAATCAAGGGATGGACGACCAGTCCCGCCGTCAGCCCGTTGGCGATATTGTAAGTGAACAACATCATGGATGATGGTCTCAACCGCCGGCACCAGTTCGGTCAGGTCGTCGAATCGGATCTTTTTCACGGAACCGAGCATCAACACTCCGACCGCGATGAGCGCGTTCTCGCCCATATACGGCGCGACCGCAATCGGGCGGTTCGCGTACAGTCCTATGAGCAAGCTGCCAAAGACCGCCGACAAAATGGTTGCCACCGTGCTGGGTCCTGGTGGTATCCCGGCAAAGCTGAGAATCGCCGGATTCACCACAAGAATGTACGCCATGGTGACAAAGGTGGTCACGCCGCCAAGCATTTCGGTGCGGGCGGTCGTTCCGTGTTCGCGCAGCCTGAAAAGCCGCTCCAACATGACGGCGAGAATACCGTGCCGAAGCGCCTCTGGAAAGCGCCTGCCGCTTGGGAGTGGGGCGTTTTCCGCAGATCGTCCCGCTACCACTTGACTTGCCCCGAACCGCGATGCAATATCGCGCGCCGTGAGAAAACCATCCGTTACCGTCCGCGTGCCAGCCACGACCGCCAACCTCGGCCCTGGCTTTGACACGCTCGGCGTCGCCCTCAAGCTGCACAACCACATTTCCATCCGTGAATCCGACGGCCTGAACATCGAACGAGTTGACGACCAGAAGGGGTCGCCTTCCGCCAATGCCATGTCGCGGGAAGCGGTCGACGCTTTTTTCCGTCGCAGCAAGGTCAAACCTCACGGCCTGCAAATCGAAGTCAAAGGCGACGTGCCGGTCACGGGTGGACTCGGCTCCAGTGTCACGGTCCGCCTCGGCATCACCTACGCCCTCAACGAACTCAATGGCCGCCCGCTTTCCGACACGGCGCTGCTCGAAGTCGTCACCGAACTCGAGCACCATCCCGATAACGCCGCGGCGGCTCTATTTGGCGGCTTCGTGGTGTCTGGTGTTGTCGACGGCACGATTCGTTACCGCCGTTTCAACGTGCCTGCCTCGCTGAAGTTCATCGTGTGCGTCCCCGACTTTCCCGTGTCCACAGAAAAAGCCCGGGCGTTGTTGCCGAAACAGGTTTCCCTCGCCGACGCCGTCGAAAATATGAAACGCGTCGCGCTGATCACTTCGGTCTTCGCGACGGGGGACTATTCCCTGTTGCGCGGGTTGTTCGAAGACAAGTTGCACCAGCCCTATCGCAAGAAACTGATTCCCATGCTTGACGATGTGATCTTGGCGGGCGTGGAAGCCGGGGCCCTCGCCGGCTGGCTGAGCGGCAGTGGCTCCTCGATCATGTGTATTGCCGAGCAAAAAGAAAAGGCCGTGGCCGAAGCCATGGTCAACGTGTTCGCCCGCCAGCAAATCCAGTGTGAGCCCCACATCCTCGTTGCCGACAACGATGGCACCCGTGTGAAGCGGGCTTGATCGCGAAGTTTCGGTGTATCAGGGAGTCAATGTCGGACTTGCGTTAGGGCTTTCCTTGAGGGCGGGCGTCGCACGCCGTTGTGCCTCGACAGACTCGCGCTGCGCTTCGTCGTGGAGTCCTTGCCGCTCCAACACTTCGGCGAGGGCGCTATGAATCTCGGGCTGTTGCGGGCTGAGGCGCGCCGCTTCGCGGAAGTGTTCGGTGGCTTGGACCAAGTCCCCGCGGTTGGCCAAGGCGATGGCGATGTTGTTGTGGGCCTCGAACGCGGTTGGATCCGCACGCAACGCCTCCGTGTAGGCGGCGATGGCTTTGTCCCAACGGGCCTGTTTGAGGAACAGATTGCCGAGGTTGATTTGGATGCGGGCGTCGTTTGGGGCCAACCGCGCGGCAGCGGTATAATGGGAGACGGCTTCGTCATCGCGACCGTACTCGGCGAGGAGATTGGCGAGATCGTAGTGGTCGCTGGCGTTTTTGGGGTCAACCCGCAGGGCTTCTTCGTAGTGTTGGACGGCTTCGACGAAATTCCCCTGTGTCGCAAAGGCGTGTCCCAGGTTGACGTGTGCTTCGGCGAAATCGGGCCGCAGTTCGATGGCCTTCTGAAACTGCGCGATGGCCTCGTCGAGCTTTCCCAGGGAGGCGAGCGCAGTTCCCAGATTGTTGCGCACCTCGGAAGCGTAGGGCTCCAACCGAAGCGCATCCTGATACTGTTCGATGGCTTCAGCGAACTTGCCCTGGGAGTCCAGGATGCAACCGAGATTGTAATGCGGGCGAGCCAGGTCGGGTTGCCATTCGATGGCCTGCCGGTACTGCTGAACGGCTTCTTCGATCCGGCCCTGCAACTGAAACGCGCAGCCAAGATTGTAGTGGCCAAGCCCGTATTTCGGATTTGCCCGCAAAGCCTGATTGAACAGATCGATTGCTTCCGTCAGCTTCCCTTCGGACGTGAGCACAAGGCCCAAGTGATCGCGGGCGACCCAGCTGTCCGGATTTCCAGCCAGCGTGGCCCTGGCAAACGTCCCCAGATCCACGAACGCCCGGCTGTGTTCTCGGGTAAGAATCGCCAACGTCGCCAGGACCGCGACACACAAGGCGATGCCCGCGAAACGAGGAAACTGCCGCCATCTCCCCTGCAACCGCACGCCACTGGCGGCGACCAGTGTGATAACGCCCAGACTCGCGAAGTACTGGAAGTGATCAGCCACAAAGGAATACCGCAGATACGAGAACGAGAAGATGCCGAGAAGCGGCGAAAGTGCGCCGACGAAAAAGAGCAATGCAGCCAATGGGGCCCGGCTTCTCTTCCGCAGGGTCCACAACACGACCAGCAATGCCAGAATACCGATGGGGTAGAGATAGTCGATGGCCGTCAGGTGGTCGATCTGCCAGCGGGGATACATCGGGCACAGGCCAACCGGCCAAACGAGTTTTCCCAGATAAAACCAACAGGCGTGACCGGCGATAACGAGCCGTTCCGCCAGCGAGAACTGTAATGGCCCGCTCGCATTACCCACGGCCTCGTGTTCGATACGAAGCGCCACCCATCCGTCCAGAAGAGCGAGCGCCGCAAACGGGATGAGCGGCAGCACATCGCGCTTCCAGGAGAGGGTGCCGCGTTTCCACCACACGATCACGATCATGCCGATGGGCCATACAACCGTCGTCGTTTTGCTCAGCAACGCGCCGAGAAACAATCCCGTGGCCATGGCGAACGATGCCGGGGTTCGGGTCTCATCGAATTTCAGATAAGCCAGGACGGTGCCGAGAAAGAAGATTCCCGACATGGTGTTCTTAAGTTCGCTGATCCAGGCGACTGATTCGGCGTGTACCGGGTGCAGCGCGAAGATCGCTGCGGCGAGCCAGGCGCCTTTGACGTGCAAGCGGCGCAGGACCGCGACCAGTAACAGAGCTGCGCCGACATGGCAGGTGATGCTGACGAGGTGGTAGCCCAATGGGGCAGCCCCCCACAGCTTCTTCTCGATCCAGAATGCCGTATCGACCAGCGGGTCGAAACGCTGCGTTATTCCGGGCTCCAACCAAATCCGTCTCAAGCCATTCAGGGTCCCCAATTCGGACCGGGTCATATGCCGCCAATCATCCCAAATCGGCAGCCCATGCCACACCGGCTGATACACCAGGAACGTCGCCGCCACCAAGAGGGGGGCGAGCAGCCAGTCGGGCAGGCCGAAAGGAACCTTGGGTTCATCGAGCCGGCCCGGTGCTGATGGAGGCTGGTTCGAGGTCATTACTCGCCTATTCAACCAGCAATTCACTGCGGGTTCAAGCAGGGGGGCGCCGCCAAACAAACGCCACCTTGTCCTCTCAGCTCTCGGCCAACGAGCGGAAGTAGCTGAGGTTTTCCAATTCGATGGCGAGGTTGACGTTGCTGACGACAACGTTGCTGGGTACACGTAGCACGTTGGGCGCAAAATTCAGGATCGCGGTCACGCCGGCGGCGACCAGCCGGTTCGCCACATCCTGCGCGACGGCGCTCGGTACGGTGATAATCCCCATGCGAATGTTGCGCGCACGGACGAAGTTTTCGAGCTTGTCGAGTTGCAGGATCGGTTGATTGTACGTCTTGCGGCGTTTGCGTTTCACATCGATATCGAAGCCGGCGACGATCTCGAAGCTCTCTTTTTCAAAGCCCTTGTAGGCGAGCAATGCCGAGCCGAGATGGCCGACGCCGACGATCACGACCGGTTGAAGCTGTTTGCGCCCCAAAACCTCGGCAATCCCCTCGCGCAGCTTCAAGACGTCGTACCCGAGACCGCGTGTGCCGAAATGACCAAAGCTGGTCAGATCCTTGCGCAACTGGGTCGGTTTGACGCCCGCCGCCAGCGCGAGTGACTGGCTCGATGCGGTCTGCACGCCGTCTTCCGCGAATCGATCCAGACAGCGCAAATATACGCTTAGTCTGTAGACCGTCTTTTTGGGAATCCCGACCTTCATGGTTCCGTTGCAATTGTCAGTTTAGCGGGCATGGCGCGAAAAGTCAAAGGGTTGAGGCAATGCCCTCATGGCGTGCCTTCCTGTTGAATGTCCTGCCGAAGAGCACGGGCGACCCGGCTGTCCGGCTGGAGCTGCAGGGCGCGATCCAATTCTTGCATGGCTTCCGCTCTCTGTCCAACATCCCGTAACGCCACGGCCAGCGCCACATGGCGATCCACGTTATACGGGTTGATTTCCACAGCTCGCCGCAGGCAGGGAAGTGCGCTGGTGACCTGGTTGGCTGCCATGTATAGCTCCCCCAAATTGTAGGTCACGTCAGCGTAATCGGGCGCGAATTCCTCGATTTGCAGACATTGATCGACGGCCCTCCGGCGTGTTAGCGCGTCGGGTGAACGGGCCAGCACGCCGGCCAAAAGGTATCGCGTGCTCAATCGAAAAGGCTCCAAGCCGAGCGCTCGTGACGCGTAATCGGCCGCAGCACCCATATCGCCCCTTTCCTCCGCAAGACGCGCCCGGCGATCCAGCCAATCCGCTGCCATCGGGTGCACGACGGCTGATGAGATGATTCCGACCCCCAAAACCAAGCCGACCACTGCGGCACACCATTGCAGTGTCTTCGAGTGAATCGTGAATGGAGCCGAGTCGGCTAGCGTGGCTCTCCTTCCGACCAGCAATCCCATGAGCAACCAGAGCAAACTTTGGTTGGGGAGATACCGCAGGTCCACGTCCACCAAGCCGTGGATCATGAACACCAGCATCGCCGCCAACAACCCCAGCGTAGCGCGGCGCTCGGGTCCATCGGATTGCCGACTTGCGCGCAAACCGCACCACACAGCCATCCCCCAAAGCCAGAGTGTGGCACCCAACCCCGCCAGCCCCTGTTCCGCGGCGATTTCCAACAGCTCGTTATGCGCATGGTCGGTGACGTTGGTCGCTTTCCGTCGCAAGAAATACTGCGGCAACCGATACTGAGGATACACGGCCACATACGTTCCGAAACCGTGTCCCAGAAGCGGCCGCCGGGCAATCATGGAAATTGTCGCTTTCCAGATCGGCGGTCTCACATCGGTCTGCCATTGTTCCCGAACGTAGGACCACCCCGACAAACTTGCGATCACGAGCGCCAGCGCGACGACGATGGCGCGCGCCTGCCAATGTTGCAAAATCCGATTCCCAAACCCAAGAAACCAAAGGGTGGACACGGCCCCCAATGCCAGCCACGCTCCCCGCGAACGGCAGAACAACATCGCCGCAATCAGAACGAGGTTGCCGAGAAGCGGCCACGTTCCGCCGACGGATGCGCCAATGACCAGCGACGTCGCGAGGTACACCCCGAGGAAGTCCCAGTTCCCAAGCGTCGACAGGAACTCCGGTTCATACTTCAGCCGAACCAAACCATTCGCTGCCACGATCACGGCCGTGGCGATCCATAGTTGGCAAATCCGTCGGCTCGATTCACGTGGTGCGCTCGCCGCCAGAAAAAAGATCGCTGCGTTTCCGCAAAGCCGCGGGAGCAGTCCAATTCCAAAATACGAATGCTCGCTGAACCGCGTGGAGACGACCGCGCTTGCCATAACCGCCAGGACGGGCGCAATCACCCATTGATTGGCAGCGAAAGCGGGGAGAGCCATCGCGTTGTCCCCCCCAAGCGCTTTTCTCAGAAGCCGAGTGCCGCCCAGAACCGCGCTCCCAGCCAGGATAATCTCGGGCAGAGGCACCGAGCAGTCATACCGAAAGTGGGCCCAAGATCTGGGGAGCCAACTCAACGGGAAGACGAACAATGGCAAGGCAAGGATGAACGCCAAAACCAATCCCCGCCTCTTGCGATTCCACATGCGTCGAACCCGTGTCGTCTGCCATTTGTCGATGAGCGAATCTACCAGACCGGGCAAGGGACGAAACAAAAAAACGAGCCCCGGCACCACGGCGCCTAGGCTCGTTCGCTAGTGTCCAGATGTTGATCCGTTAATACGACGGGGTGACTTCGGCGCGCAGCACGTTCGACGAATTCGGCGAGTCGTTGGTGCCACACGTGAATGGCAACGTATTCTGCCACGCGACGTGCCCGTCATTGAACAAC
>JBKQMH010000068.1:0-22563 GCA_052146795.1 Verrucomicrobiia bacterium | reverse complement strand
TCGCGCAAGCGAGCCAGAAAACGGCGCGGCCACTCGGAAGCGCGATCCTCCAAACTATGAGCGAGAATGTAACGGTGGTGGCGGTGGACGGGCCGGCGGCCAGCGGCAAGAGCACGGTGTCACGGGCATTGGCCAAGATGCTGGGCTATCACTACGTGGACACAGGCGCGATGTACCGCGCGATTACGTGGAAGGCGCTCGAAGAGGGCGTGGACCCGGATGACACGATCGCCGTGATCGCGATGATTCATCGCATCAAGCTCAGTTTCGAGGTGGTCGATGGACAGGTGCGCATGCTGATTGATGGGAAGTATCCCGGCAACGCGATCCGCGATCCGCGCGTGACGGACAAAGTGTCGACGATTGCGGCAATTCCCGAGGTGCGACAGGTGCTGGTGCACCATCAGCGGTCGCTCACGAAATTCGGGAGTCTCGTGATGGAGGGACGCGACATCGGGTCGGTGGTATTTCCCGACACGCCCCACAAGTTTTACCTCGAAGCCAGCCCCGAAGTGCGCGCACTGCGTCGGAAGCGCGACTTGGAAGCGATGAAGATCCCGGCCAGCCAGGAAGGCGTACAGGAATCGCTCCAGAGCCGCGACAGGAAGGATTCCGGACGCAGCACGTCGCCCCTGCAGATCGCACTTGGTGCGACCGTTATTGAGAATTCGAATTTGTCGGTCGAAGAAAATGCCAAAGTAATCCTGGATCATGTCCGACAGCAGTCGCTGCGGCGCGGCAGTTTCGGCGTTGGCGGGGCCTGAGCGCGTTATGCGACTGTGGTGGTATCGGTTCTGCCGGTTTTGGTTTCGCGCTTACTTCTATTTGTATCACCGGGGTCGCGTGTACAACGCCGAAAGATTGCCGGACGACGGGGCGTTCATTCTGGCCGGCAATCACATCAGCTTTCTCGATCCGCCGTTCTTAGGTCTGGCGTGCCGGCGCGAGGCATTCTTCATGGCGCGGGACACGCTCTTCCGAAACCCGCTCGCGAACTGGATCCTGCGTAGCTGGCACTGCGTGCCGATGAGCCGGGAGCGTGGCGATATCGGCGCGATGCGAACGGTGTTGCGGATGCTCGGCGAGGGGAAGGCGGTGCTGATGTTTCCAGAAGGAACGCGGAGCAAGGATGGCCAGTTGCAGGAACCACGCGCGGGGATCGGAATGATTGCGGCACGTGCCAACGTGCCGATTGTGCCGATGCGCATTTTCGGCACGGAGCGGGCGCTGCCGAAAGGGGCGAGCCTGCCGCGGCCGGCACGCGTGGAGATAAAATTTGGCGAGCCATTCCTCTATCCGCTCCCGGAGAACTTCGAAGAGCTCCGTGGCGACGCCTTGAAGGCCGTCTACTTCGACATCGGCCGGGAAATCATGAAACGTATCGCAGCGCTGGAGCCGAAAAACGGTTAGCGTTTGGGATTCAGCCCACGCTACGTCTTCGGATGATCCTTCACGTAATAATCAATCTGCTGGCAAATCCGGTGCAGAACATTGCAGTCGCGTTTTTCCAACGGAGCGCGTGCGATGACACGGCGCAACGAACGCAGGAATGAATCTGGATCGCCCTGATGCGGGCGGAAGCCAATCTTCGCCAAAGATTGCGCGAGATGGTTCAGCACCGACTCGACTTCGTGGACCGTCGCCAAATTGTAGCGCGGCTTCGGGATTTCGCCCACGCTCGCCAAATACACTTCGTATGCGAACAACATCACCGCCTGCGCAAGATTCAGCGATGGATGCTCCGTCGCTTGCGGGACGCTGACGATATCATGACACCGGCGCAATTCCGTGTCGGATAGCCCCGCTTCCTCGCGTCCGAAGACGATTCCCACGCGATGTTTATGAGAAAGCTCGGCGACTTTTGCCGCGGCCTGTCGTGCCTCGACAATCTGCGGAAACTGCGCGCGGCGTTTGCGGTGTGTCGTGCCGACCAGCCAGTGCAATCCGTCCGTCGCTTCCTCCCACGTCGTGACCACACGGGCCTTTTCCAGCACATCACCCGCGCCGTGGCCCAACATGATCGCCTGCTGGTGCGTTTGAAAATCCTTCGGGCCGTTGATCACGACGAGATCGGTCAGCCCCATCGTCTTCATCGCCCGCGCCGCCGACCCGATATTTCCCGGCACCGCCGGCTCAACGAGAATGACGGTAACGTTGGCCAGATGGCGCGGCGTGCCAAACGTCAACGCCGGCTCCGGATGCTTTTCCGTGGGCTTACGCATGAGAATCCAACACAATCGTCACCGGGCCGTCGTTCACCAACTCCACATCCATCATCGCGGCGAACCGGCCCTCCGCAACCTTCAATGTCGTTGCCGCCTGCAGCTTCGCCATGAAATCGTTGTAGAATCTTTCGGCGTCGGCGGGCGGCATGGCATCGGAGAAACTCGGGCGCGTACCTTTGCGCGCATCGCCGTATAACGTGAATTGCGACACCACGAGAATCCCGCCGCCGATGTCCGTGACCGAGCGGTTCATGTTCTTGGCGTCGTCGGGAAAAATGCGCAGCGCGAGCACTTTCTTGATCATCCACTCGGCGTCCGCTGCGCCATCATCTTTGCCGACGCCCAGGAGCACGAGCAGGCCCCGTCCGATTTCGCCGACAGTCTGGCCGTCAATCCGAACGGACGCGCGGGACACACGTTGCACGACGGCTTTCATCGGGCAGGTCAATACGCGAAGGCCGCGGGGTTGTCCAGTCTTGAACGGGTGCACGCTTGTGTTAGGCTTCTCCTGTGAAGATTCAGTTCTTGTGTCCCCACTGCAAGCACGAGTTGGAGTTTGAGGATTTGTCGCGGGATGAATCGCCATGCCCGCTCTGCCAGAAAACGATTCAGCTGCGCATCACCGAGCGAATGCGGCGCAACAACGTGGTGGACCGTTGTGCCGTGTGCGATTGCAACACCGTGTACGTCCAAAAAGACTTCAACCGCACCCTCGGCGTGAGCATTTTCGTGGCGGGCGCGGTCCTGTTCCTGCTCTGCGCTTGGAAAAACCGGCTCGTCGAAGGCACACTGGTGTGGGCAGCCTTTGTGCTGGCCGACGGATTGCTCTACAAATTTCTGCCCGACGTGACGATTTGTTACAAGTGCTACGCGCAATACCGCGAGGTCGCGCCGAACCCGGACAATCAGCCCTTCGAGCTGGGCCTCGCCGAAAAGTATGACCCGCTCGACAAGCGCGCCGATGCGGACAATCCCGCCGCCGAATGGAAGGGGCGCTGACGTTTCATGTGGCGCGCGTTGATGATCGGCCTGTTCGCCGTGACGCTCGCGCATAATGTTTACGCCGAAGAAGACCCTCGCGACGCAGAACGCCAATTTCGTTTCCTTTTGTCGCGCGGCGACGAACTGCGGGCGCAACAGGACCGGTTTAACGCGCATACACCGCCCGCGGTCATCGAAGGCTGGAAGGTGCACCAGAAGCGCCTCGAACGCGACTACCAACATTTCCTCCACGATCATCCCGAACACGCGCGCGCGATGGTCGCGTACGGCGGTCTGCTCTACGATGAAGGGGCCGAGAACGAAGGCGCGCGTTGGTGGGAAAAGGCCATCGCGGTCGATCCGCGCGAACCCTACGCATACAACAACCTCGCGAATGTCTACGGTCACGATGGCCGGGCCGCCAAGGCGCTCCAGTATTACCAGACGGCCATCGACCTGGCGCCGACCGAACCGATCTTCCGCTTCAACTGGGCGACTACCTGCCAACTCTTCCGCAACGAGTCGCGCACCGTCTATGGCTGGACCGTGGATGAGATTTTTCAACATAGCCTGGAGCAGTTTCACGCCGCCCGCGACCTCGACCCGCAAAACTACGATCTCTCAAGCACCTACGCCGAGACCTTCTACCAGTTGCCCAAACCGGATTGGCCGGGCGCATACGAGGCTTGGCAGTTTTGTCTTCGCCAACCCCTTGACGACCGGCAGCGCGCATTTGTGTGCGGTCACCTGGCCCGCGTGTGCATCCGGCTGGGACGCATCGACGAAGCCAAACAGTGGGTGTCGAAACTTTCCGGCAACGACCAGGCGTCCGTGCGCCGCGCGATCGAGCGAAAAATCGCTGAACTGAGCCAGAAAACCGGCGCATCAACCACCACAAACCTCCCGCCGAATCCCCCAACGGATCCGGCCGAGAAACGCTGATTCCGCTCGCCACCCCGTGTCTCCCGCTTACGGTTTCGCCACCCCGATGACGCCACACGCCACCCGTGCACCGGCGTTGCCGGTCGGTTGGGTCTTCAGATCGTCGGCCTTGGCGTGCACAATCACCGCGTGACCGATGATCGAATCCGCGCCGTCCAGCGAGATCACCTTGTCCACGCGCTCGTAATGCGCCTTGCCCGTCGCGTCCGCTTCGAGGTTGCCGAAATCACCCGCGTGCCGCATCTCGGCATCGGGCCCGCCGTGTTGCATGTGATGCGGATTGAAGTGACCGCCCGCCGACGCGCCATCCGGCGCGCTGCAATCCCCAAATTCATGGATGTGAAACCCGTGCGACCCGGGCGTCAGACCCGTCGCGTCCGCCACGATCTTCACGCCGCCATCGACCTTCGTGAACGTCACCACCCCCGACACATCATTGCCCTTGGTCGACGACAGCACCGCCACCGCCTTGGTCACCGAATCCGCCCGCGCGCCAACCACCGCCAAACTCATCATCGATACCGCCACCAATATGCCAGCTTTCATCCTTGCCTCCTGTCGTTTGGGTTGAACCTCTCGGAACCTACCATCCGTACCCCTAACGCACAAATCTTCACCCAAACTTGTAATGCTTCCGCACCGGTTTGTGGACCCTCCAGACACACGACATGCCAGCGGGAAAGGCCACGAGATCGCCCTTGCCGACCTTCACCGGCTTCCAGCCCTTCGGCGTCCATCTTACCTCAGCCACTTCGCCATTTGCTCCTTCACCTGGGCGTGAGGGATCGTCTGCCCGGCATCGGCCTGCTGCAGCCCACGGTCGATCTTCGCCAATAGCACAAGCCGCTGGATTGCGTCCTCAATGGACGCATCGTCGGGCAAATCACGAACAGCGTTGAGAACTGTTTCCTTCGCGGTCATGGCTAAACAGTAAGCCAAATCGGCTACTTCAGAAAGTCGTAGGATGAGGGATCCAGTTGGAAATACTTGAGGGCCTCACTCTTCAGGCCGACACTGTGCTCGGCAAACAAGTCCAAGATTTCACCGTGTTCAATGTAGTGGATGGGGTCCTTGCCTGCCTCCTTCGCCTTGGCCTTCGCAGCCTCATTTAGTTCGCTGGTAGTAATTAGGATTCCCTGTTGGCATTGGTATGTCGATATGTTGTCCCTTAATGTGCTTACGTCTTTCGGCCCAATTTTGTTGGTAAGCGATTTACATTTGCACTGAATGGCAACCTTGATTCTGGTCATTCCGTCGCGCTTCTGGCAGAGAATGTCCACTCCTTGGTCATCTCTTCCACCGATCACCTCGACGTTTTGGTAGCCCATCTTTGCGAGAAGATCGGCAACCATAGTCTCGAAGCTGCCACCTTGGTTAGTATTCGTAAGCTTCTTGTACAGTTCCTCACATGCCTCGTTTCGGGAGCCTTTCACTTGTTCGAGGGCGGATTTGGTCTTTTTGGCAAGGCTCCCACCACCGAATTCAACAAGTGTAAACATACCCTTGCCGAGAAAGGCAAATCTCTGGGGTTCGCCACGCTGCTCACGGCGCGTTATCTCTTGCCTCAGCGAGGTGTATAGGGAAATCTCCGGGTTTGCGGAGCTGGTGGCGACAAGGTTTTTCGCAATAATTCTCTTGGCGAGCTCACGGTACACGAGCTCATCGCCCGCTGCGCGAAGGATCTTCTCTGCGGCATCATTCCAGGACATAGCATCTTGGATGATTTTCACCTCACCGGGAGCATCGGTATTGGTGTAGACAATCATTGCGCAATTCCTGCGGTGTTAATATTACTCCGCGTCCTCGCCCAACTCGACGTTCCAGTAGGCGAGGTCGAGGAAGTGTTTCCAGCTATCGTGCGCGACCATGGCGATGGTGACGTTGACGAACGGACGCCACTTCGGACGCTTCGGCTTCTTGATGAGGTGCATGCCCGCCTCGGTCGGCGTGCGGTTGGCTTTGTGCGTGTTGCACGGGATGCACGCGCACACAATGTTCTCCCACGTGGTCGTCCCGCCGCGGTCGCGCGGAATGACGTGGTCGAGGTTCAACTCGCGGCGGTCGAAACGCTTCCCGCAATACTGGCACATATTGTGGTCGCGCTCGAAAATGTTATGTCGCGTGAATTTCACTTCCTTGTGCGGCAGCCGGTCGAAAAACAGCAGCAGAATCACGCGCGGCACGCGGATCTTGAACGATACGGTGTGGACAACGTCCTCGCCATGGTGTCCCTGGCTGAATTCGCGCCACTCGTGGAAATCGAAGGTCTGGAAGTTGCCGCCATCCTCGATGACAACCTCGGCATGCCCCATGTACAGGAGCATAAACGCCCGCTCCACCGTGCAGACGTTGATCGCCTGCCACAGGCGGTTGAGCACCAACACATTCTCGTTTAACACGTTCCTCATGGTCGATTCCCAGAGGTCGCACCGCTCGCGGCGGTACGCTTGTAAAAGACTACCATTCTAGCCGTGAAGCGTCAACGTTCCGATGATACTCCTTGCGGCCCAAGCGGTTCCCGTGCCGCCGGCCTGCCCTAATTCATCTCGCCTTGGCGGCTTCTTTCATTACAATGCGCGAGATGTCACAGCGGACCAAGATCGCGTTTTTGATCGGGATCATGTGTCTCGGTTTCCTGCTCCGATTGGTCGGTCTGTATTGGGGCCAGGCTTACCATTACGCGGCCATGGGAGACGAAATGCTGGCATATCGGGTCGCAATCGATCTGGATGCCGGCCAGGAGCGGGCCCTGTACATCGGGCAGCCCAATTTCAAGACCGGGAAGCTCCCGGGGCCAATGTGGGCGTTGTTTTGGCTGGTCGGCCTCAAAATCGGCAGTTCCCCCGAAACAGTCTGCCTGATGATGATCATCCTGCAGACGTGCGTCATCTACTTCGTGTACCGCCTGGCGGAAAACATCTTCGGACCAGAGTATTCACTCTGGGCGGCCGTGTTCTTTGCCACGTCTCCCTGGCCGGTCCACTATTCCGCCACCGCCTGGAATCCCATCCCCATGGCGTTTTTCGGGGCGTTGTTGTATCTGGCGCTTTGGAACGTGGTGACGCAGCCGAACTCGCGAAACATTTTTTGGGTCTGCCTGCTGCTGGCCATCATGCCACAATTTCACATGGTGGCGGTGTTTATAGCGCCGGTGGTGATACTCCTGCTGTGGTGGAGTCCGTCGCGCCTGAATCTACGCTGGCTGGCCGCCGGAGCACTGGCTTCGGTATTGCTTTACGTCCCGTACGTGATCGGCGAAATGAGGCACGGCTGGGAGAACACACGCCGAATCCTCGGGGGGCCGCTCCCCCCGTCCTTTTCGGTGCTGAAGATACTCACCCTCCCGTTTACCGACCTGTCCAACCTGATGAGCAGCGTGACCGGGCGCGACTTCTCCGAATACCGTGTCTTCGGCGACGCGTGTTTTGGTTCCTTTTGGATTCTCGCCGCCTTCAACGCGCTGTCTCTGGTCCTGAGCGTCGTGATCATCGGTACTTTTCTCGTCCACCTGGTTCAATCATTGCGCGGGAAGTGGCGTTCGCCCAGGCAGGCTTTTGCCGACGCGCCCGGTGAGGTGTTCGTCGGGTCCCTGCTGGTTCTGCCATTGGTTTTGTTTGTTTCCTCCTTCAGCAATTTCAACAGCCGCTACCTGATCGTGCAGTACCCGCTGCTCTTTCTCCTGCCCGCCGTTTTCATGGTGCGCGGATTGGCTGGCAGCCGCTGGCGGCGTCCGTTGCGCGCCGGGATGCTCCTGATGATCGGCTTCAACATCATCCTCAGCCTGGCCTATTTCAACTATCAGGGTACGCGCATCGCTACCGCGGGTTACTTCGTGCCCACCTTCCGCAAAATGGAGGCGATCCGTCAGCGGCTCAAGGCGGACGCCGGCGCCAACTATCGGGTTCGCATCGACGATGCCGCGTTCCTCAAGACCATGACCAAACAGTACACCGAAGGCGTGGTGCAGCTGGCGGCATACGTCGACCTCCGCGAACGATGCGACCCGCTCTCCGCGCATGCGCCCCGGGTCAAAACCTATCACGTGCGGGCCGCGACCGACCTGGCCGAAATCAACGAACGCGTCGTCTGCGCCACCAACGGCATCGCTCTTGTCGCTGACGACTAGAGGCACGCGAAGGAGAAGCGGCAGCGACACACCCACCCTCTTGTCTTTCTGCTCGACATCGCCCGCGCTTTTCTCAATAACGGACGCGAACCCAACTCAAACTCCAGGATACCCATGAATCGCAAAGTGACCGTCTTCGGCGCGGGATTTGTCGGCTCGACCACCGCGCAACGCATCGCGGAAAAACAGCTCGCCGACGTGGTGATGGTCGACATCATCGAGGGCATGCCCCAGGGCAAGGCGCTGGACATGATGGAGTCGGCCTGCCTCGAAGGCTTCGACGCCAAGATCACCGGCGCGAACGATCCCGCCGCCTGCGCCGGCAGTGACCTCATCGTCGTCACCAGCGGCATTGCCCGCAAACCCGGCATGAGCCGCGACGATTTGTTGAAGACCAACGCGGGGATCGTCGGCAGCGTGTGCGACACGATCAAGAAGAACGCCCCGAACGCGACGGTGATCATCGTCAGCAATCCGCTCGATGTGATGACCTATCTCGCGGGCGTGAAGCTCGGTTTCGCCAAGAACAAGGTCATCGGCATGGCCGGTGTGCTCGATAGCGCCCGGTTCCGCTGTTTCATTGCGATGGAACTCGGCGTCTCAATGCGCGATGTGGATGCGATGGTGCTGGGTGGACACGGTGACGACATGGTTCCGCTTGTGCGCTACGCGACGGTCGCGGGCATCAAGGTCGAAGACCTCATCGTGAAAGACAAACTCGATGCGCTTGTCACTCGCACGCGCAACGGCGGCGCGGAAATCGTGGCGCTGCTCAAGACCGGCTCGGCGTACTATGCGCCGTCGGCGTCGGTTGTCGAAATGGTCGCGTCCATCTTGAATGACGAGAAACGCGTGCTACCTTGTGCTGCGTGGTGCACCGGCCAGTACGGCGTGAAAGATATGTTCGTCGGCGTCCCGTGCGTGCTTGGCAAGGGCGGCGTCGAGAAGATCGTCGAGTTGAGGTTGAGCAACGACGAACTCGCGCAGTTGAAGAAGTCCGCCGACCACGTCCTCGAAAACGTGAAGCGGTTGAATTTGTAGTTTGCTTGGTGTAGAGGCCGCCGCCTCGGCGGCGTTGTGTTATGCGCCCGAGACGGGTGCCGCTACACCAGTTTGGGACAAGACAAGTTATTCGAGGCAGCGCTGGGGTCTCCGCTGATACCCCCTATCAAACGGAGACTCAAGGCGGGGGACTTTTTGTCTCTGAATTCCGTGGCCGACGCTGCCAAACCCTTCGCCGCCTCCTTGCTCTCGCAAATCGCGAACTGTCCAATCCTACTCGTGACGGATGGATTGAAGTCACAGGAAGCGTTTTTCAACGATCTGCAAACCCTCTCACCGGGCATTCAGTTCTATCCTGCATGGGAAACGCTGCCGCACGAAGACGTTCTCCCGCATGCCGACACGATTGCCGACCGGCTCAAGGTGCTGACCAACCTGAACGCGCCGGTCACCGTCGCCTCCGTTCAGGCGCTCATGCAACGCACGTTTGCGCCCGAATACTTCATGTCGCTGCGGACGGAACTTCGTCTCGGCCAGACGCTGGAGCTTCAGCAATTCCTCAACACGCTCACCGAACTCGGTTATCGCGCCGAGTACCAAGTGAGCGATCCCGGCGACATGGCCATGCGCGGCGGGATTGTCGATTTCTTCCCCATCGACCGTGAGGAGCCGGTGCGCGTCGAATTTTCCGGTGACGAGATTGAGTCGATTCGCACCTTCGATCCCGTCACGCAACAATCGCGGGAGAAACGGGACCGACTTGTCGTCACGCCGGCCGGTGAACTCGGCCTTCTGAAGCAAGCCACTGACAAGACCGCGCCGCTGGTCGATCTTCTGCCGCGCAATACGCTGCTGCTTCTGGATGAACCGGACAAACTGGCGGAAGCGGCGGAAACCTACGCCCGCCAGATTCCCGCGGGCGACAAGTTTTTCGTCGAATGGCGGCACACGTTGGAGTCGGGCCTGACCATCGTGCAACTAACTGAAGCGCTGGCCATCGATCCGCCGCCATCGCACATCAATTTGCGGCTCGCGTCGCTCGACGCGTTTCGCCCGCTCGACACGCGCTCTCCCGAACCCGAAGTGGCCGAGCAAATGCGGCGCGTGTTCTTTGAGCAGATGCAACGCTGGGTTGAGGAAGGTTACACACTTCAAGTGTTTTGTAGCACAACCGGCGAAGAACAACGCTTTCGCGAATTGTGGGATGAACAAACCAAAGTTGTCACCCTGAGCGAAGCGAAGGGTCTCAGTCGTTCGACCGGGACACCAGAGATTCTTCGCTCCGCTCAGAATGACAAGATAGTGGTGAATGTCGCGTTCCTGTCGCGGGGCTTCTTGTGGTCGGATGCCAAACTGGCGGTGGTCACGGACTCGGAGATTTTCGGGCGCTACAAGCTGGTGCGTCCGCGCCGAAAGTTTCATCAACTGGCGCAACCGGCGGATTGGACGGAATTGCAGGAAGGCGATTTCGTCGTCCACGTCCAGCACGGCATCGGGAAATACCTCGGGCTGAAGTCGCTCGACTTCAACGGCACGAAACAGGAAGTGCTGTCCATCGAATACGCCGACGAGGCGCGGTTGTATGTGCCCATCGATCAGGCGCATCTGGTGTCGAAATACGTTGGCGCGGGGAAACGCCAGCCGCCGCTGCATCAACTGGGCGGTGCGCTCTGGCAGCGGCAGAAGCTTTCCGCCGAGCGCGCGATCATGGATCTTGCGGCAAACCTGCTGGAAATCCAGGCCGCGCGCAACATCCTCGAAGGTCACGCGTTTTCGCCGGACACGGCGTGGCAACACGAGTTCGAGGCAGCGTTCATTTATGACGAGACGCCCGACCAAATCACCGCCATCGAAGAGGTCAAGCGCGACATGGAATCGAGCCGGCCGATGGACCGGCTCATCTGCGGGGATGTCGGGTACGGCAAGACGGAGGTGGCGATACGCGCGGCGTTCAAGGCGGTGATGGACGGCTACCAGGTTGCGGTGCTGTGCCCGACGACGGTGCTGGCGGAACAACATTGGAACACGTTTCGCGAACGGATGTCGGGTTATCCCGTTGCCATTGAAATGCTGTCGCGCTTCCGCACGGCGCGGGAACAGAAGAAGGTCGCGCAGTTGTTGCGCAAAGGCGGCGTGGACATCGTCATCGGAACGCACCGGCTATTGAGCGGCGACATCTTGTTCAAGAACCTCGGGCTGGTTGTCGTCGATGAGGAGCAGCGGTTTGGCGTGCTGCACAAGGAACGATTCAAACAATTGCGCAAGCTGGTGGATGTGGTCACGCTCAGCGCCACGCCGATTCCGCGGACGCTGTATCTCTCGCTCACGGGCGCGCGCGACATGAGCAATATCCAGACGCCGCCGCAGGATCGGTTGCCTGTCGAGACCATCATTGCCGGTTATGACGAGCGGCTGATCAAGCAGGCGATCCAGCGCGAACTCAACCGTGGCGGCCAGGTGTATTTCCTGCATAACCGCGTGCAGAGCATCGAAGGCGTGGCCGCGCGACTGCGGACGCTGCTGGAGGGAACGAAGATCCAGATCGACGTCGGGCACGGTCAGATGAGCGATGACGAACTCGAAGATGTCATGCGCCGATTCGTCAAGGGCGATATCGACGTGCTGGTGTGCACGACGATCATCGAGAGCGGGCTCGATATCCCGAATGCAAACACGATCATCATTGACCGCGCGGACCGATTTGGGTTGAGCGATTTGTATCAACTGCGCGGGCGGGTGGGACGCTACAAACACCAGGCGTACGCGTACATTCTGTTGCCGCGGCACATGAACCTGGTGCAAAGCGCACGGAAACGCATCGGCGCGATCAAACAATATTCGTCACTGGGCAGCGGCTTCAAAATCGCCATGCGGGACCTGGAGATTCGGGGGGCGGGAAATATTTTGGGGTCGGAACAGAGCGGGCACATCACGGCGATCGGGTTCGATTTGTACTGCCAGTTGCTCAAGGAAAGCATCGCGCGCATGAAGGGCGAAAAGCCCAGGCATCGGACGCTGGTGACGCTCAAGCTGGATTTCCTGAATGATGAACTGGGCGAATCTTATGCGCGGATTCCGAACAATTACATTTCCGACACGCGACTGCGCATCCAGGCGTATCGCAAGATTGCGTTGGCATTGGAGCAGGCCGACGTCAAGGCGCTCCGCCGTGAGTTCCGCGACCGGTTTGGCAAGATTCCCCGCGAAGTGGAAATCCTGATGCAATGCGCCGAGGTGCGAATCCAGGCGGGCGAGGCGCACGTCGACACTGTCGAAACCCGGGAAGACCGAATCATGCTGTCGCAGCGCGGCGTGCTGTTCCAGGTCGGCGGCAAATTCCCCCGCATGACCGGCGCCATGCCTGAAGAAAAGTTGGCAGAAATCAAAGGCGTGATAGAATCCGTGGCGAAAGTGGTAAACGCCAAATGAGCGGAAATAGTATGAGCGACATTCGAGTGACGCACGAACCGCAACCCAAGGAACTCGAACAACGAGGGATCACCAGTTGGCCGATCTGGGAGAAAGAAGTGTCGGAGTTCCCGTGGCACTATGATGAACAGGAAGTTTGTTGCTTTCTGGAGGGCGAGGTGACGGTCACGCCCGAGGGCGGGAAACCGGTGAAGATGGGCAAGGGCGATCTTGTGACGTTTCCCGCTGGTATGTCGTGCGTCTGGAAGGTCCACAAGCCGGTGCGGAAGCGCTACAAGTTTGGGTGAACGCCCGATTTATCACGATTCAGGCGTTGAACGCGGCGACGCCACCCGCGACATTGGTCGCGAGCGTGATCGTTGCCGATGTTGTAATTGTGTCATTGATTAGGCCTGAGCCCAAAAGGCACTCTTGACTTGATGTGTCCAAACGATCGGCGATGGGGGGACTGCCTGATCCTATTGCACTGGATCCCACCGGCCCTCCTGCTCAAGGAGGCGGAAGCCAGTCAGGCCAACGGCCAGGCGAGCATCCTCCTTGTTAACCGGAGCTTTCTGGGTTATCAGCCAATCTCCGCCCAACTCAGCCAGGGATGAGACCAGGCTTTTCGTGGGGACGATCTCGAACCGTTGCAGAATCGCATCGTCGATGGGGGACTCGAAATAGGGATTCAATTGCGAGAGATCGGTTGGGAATTGGCCATTGTTGACCTGGGCATATTGCTGGAGCGCCGCGAATGCCCTCGGGGCGAACACGGCGTCCGCGCTGTCGCGCAAGCGGGTCATTGCGCTGCGGTAGTCATCGTCCGTGACCAATGGATCGTCGACCTCCCCTATCCAGTCGTCCTCGGAAAGGAATTGGAGTTCCGGAATCTTTTCCTCCGGCATTTCTTCCAGCCACTGTTTCAGCCGGGCCACCCGCGCCTGCCTCTGCGGCATCTCGTCCGCCAACAGGGCGGTGTAGTTGTCATGGCCTTTCTCCTCCTCCTTGGCTGCGTCTTGCAAGCGGTCGCGCAATCGGTGAATCCGGTGCCGAAGCTGGTTCATTTCCTGAAGGGTCTGTTGAAGCTGCCCGAATTCGTTTCGCAGTTTCATCAAGTCCGTGCGTCGCGCGTCAGAACGAGATTGCGAGCTTTCCACCTGAGCGACCATATTCGAGAGCCGTTCATTCTCTGCCGACCATTGGTCCAGGAGAGCCGCCTGCTGTTGAAAGGTTTGCTGCCGCGCGCGCCCGCGGACGTCCGCGCGATGTTGAACCAGCAACGGGGCCGCCAGAGCGGCGGCCAGAACCGCGCCGATGATGCTGAGTTGAAGTGTTTTCATTCGTTCGAGGATTCGGGCGGGACGATGCGCTGCTCTTCCCAGGCCTCAAAATCGCCGTACGGCAGACTGACACCGTACCTCACACCGTTTATCGCTTCATAAAGTTTCACCCAGTTCCCGTCGGTGTTTTTCCAGGGTTGCCGTTCCCGGATGAGGAGGATGCGCTTCGGATGCGCATATTTGAACGCGTCGGACATGCTTCCCTGGTAAACGATTTCAAATTGGGCCGGCGTAAAATTGGTTTCGGTGCGGGCCGGAACAGACATACCCGTGTTACACCATTTATCCGGAGGAAGCGTATAATTAGTTTCGGTGCGGGACGGATCAGGCAGGAAAGCCGCCGCTTCCTCAAAGCTGGTGGGAAGCCGGTCCTGGTTGTTCCTGGCGTATTGGCGGATCGCATACGACAGTCTGTCCATATAATTCCGTTTGGCGCTTAGCTCCTCGCTCCATTTGAAATTGTCCCCGTTTGAACTGACCAAATTGTGTCGGGCTTTGGCCAGTGATGCCTGTAGCCGGTGTTCTTCGTCCTGCAAGGCCGTCAGTTCATTGGTTTGACTACGCAGGATTGCCACCTCATCGCGCAGTTTCTGCAGATCGCCCGGGTTGTTCGGGCTGGTTGCCTGTGTCAGGAGATTCGAAAGCCGCTGGTTCCGGGCCTGCAATTGGGCCAGTTGACTGGTTTGTTGCTGCAAGGACACGTCCATCTGGCGCATTTTGGCCTCGGCTTGATGTTCAATCTGCCAAGAGGCCACCGCACTGGCGACAACGATGCCACACACAATTCCAGCTTGGACTTTGGCCATCGTCATAAGTTTTATGAGGGTGAGTGTGGTTCCGGTTCCCGCCGCCGCGCTCCCCAAGGCAACGCTGGAAATCGTGACCGCCAGACCGATGGGCGCGGCCGTGACGGCCTCGGCGGTGAGCACGGTTCCCAACGCCGCCACGGACAAAGTGACGCCACGATGTTTCAGCAGCGAGTGCAGTTTCTCCAATGCCCGAGTCACCCGCATTCGGGCGGCGTCTTCCGTGCTTCCCAACGCGTCGCCCACCGAGCGGAAGTCGCGTTGCTCGAAGAAGCGCAGCAAAATGGCGGTGCGGTCCTCTGCTCCCAGCCGGTTAATCACCTCATCGAGGATGGGCGCAACCCGCAGCAGATCCGATTCGGAATGGTCTTGGAAGGAGTTCATCTCGACAGCGTGCCTTTCGCGGGACTGACGACGACGTTCGCTCCGCATGGTCTTGGAGGCGACAAAGCACGTGTCGCGATGCAGCCACCCACCCAACATCACGTCGTTTGGAAGCCTCCGAGCCTTGCGAGCCAGGTCCACGAAGACCGTTTGGGCGACGTCTTCCGCCCGATGCGTGTCGCCGCCGACCAACCGGATCGCTGTGGAATAGACCAGAGCCAGGTAGCGCGTTACCAGTTCACGAAAGGCCTCTTCCGAGCCATTCCTGACATAGTCCGCGAGCAATCGCTGGCTGTCCGTCATCTTCAATTCATTATTAAAAACCCGCCAGAAGCCAAAACCGAACAAAAAAACTTTTGAAACAAGTACGTTTTTGGGCAAGAAAACCGTTCATTTTTCGGTCATTTGCGCCGCCGACACATACTCGGTGCCTCTCGTCGGACTCGGTGTTCGGGTGGCAGCGGCGGTTTATGAGACCACTTCCGAGCAGCGCGAGGGATTCTGTGCTTCATAGAAGCGCCGGCGCCTCTTGCGCTTTGACACCCCGGAGGTTCGGGGATAGTATTCTGTCTGTGGCCTCAAAGCTGGATCAACTCAAGGCTGTGCTGCGCTCGGGTGGACGCACGCTGGTGGCCTACTCGGGCGGGGTGGACAGCGTATTGCTGGCGAAGGTGGCGCATGACGCGCTGGGCGGCGACGCGCTGGCGGTGATTGCGGATTCGCCAAGCCTGCCCCGGCGGGAGTTGGACGAGGCGCTGGAAATCGGAAAACAGTTCGGGTTTCCCGTGCGCGTGATCAAGACCAACGAGATGGCCGATGCGAATTACACCAGCAATCCGTCGAACCGCTGCTATTTTTGCAAGAGCGAGTTGTTTGAGAAGTTGATGGAGACGGCGCAGCGCGAGCGCTGGCAGACGATCGTCTATGGCGAGAACGCCAGTGACGCGGGCGATTTTCGGCCGGGCGCCGTCGCAGCCAGGGAATACGAGGTGCGCGCGCCATTGAAGGACGTGGGAATGACGAAGCAGGAGATTCGCGAACTGTCGGCGGAACTGGGTCTGCCGACGGCCACCAAACCGCAAATGGCCTGTCTGTCGTCGCGGATCCCGTATGGAGAGCCGGTGACGGACGAGGCGCTGCGGATGATCGAGGCGGCGGAGAACATATTGCGCGATGCGGGGTTTTATGAAGTACGCGTCCGCCACCACAAGAACGTGGCCCGCATCGAAGTGGGTGCGGACGAATTTGCGCGGTTTCTGGAAGGGGAGGTGCGCGAGTCTGTGACCCGTGCCCTGAAACAGATCGGGTATGCGTATGTCACCTTGGACCTGCAAGGGTACCGGCGTGGCAGCGCGAACGAAGTCGTTGCCAAACTAAAGGAGGACTGAGTGATGAGAATCAACGTTGTCGCCATGGGGATTGGTGTCGCCGGTGCGGTCATACTGCTGGCGGGTTGCGGTCGGGACGAGAAGCTGCAAGAGACCCAGCAACAGTTGACGACCGCGACGAATGAGCTCGCGGCAGCGCGGGCTGAGGCGGTCGAGGTCAAAACGCAGATGCAGGTGAAAGTCGATGAACTGCAACAAAACATCTCGAAGTTGGCCCAACAGAAAGCCGATACCGAAAAGCAGATGGAATCGCTGAAGGCCGACCTGGAGCAAAAGCTGGCGGAGCAGCAGTCGAAGGTTCACTCCCTCGAAGCGGACAAGGCGAACCTGACGACGGACGTGAAGTCCTTGAGCGACCAAATTGCGGACGTCAACCAGAAGCTGGCGGAGTTGACAACGACGCACGCGCAGACGGTTTCGCACTTGCAAGCGATGCGCGAGGAATACGTCAAGCTGACGGCGGAAAAGGCCGTCTTGGAAGCCAAGCTGCATGATTTGAAGGCGTTGAGGGAACAGATCACCGTCGTAAAAAACGAACTGCATCAGAAGAAGGTTGAGGAACTCAAACGCCTCGATCGCGCGGAGTTCGCCATGGGCAACCACGGTTATTTGCTGAGGGATGGTTCGTGGGTCGCGGAACGCACGCCCGGCAGTTATCCGTTGAATCAGAATCTGTACCGCGTACAATGACCGACAAACCGCAAAAGCTGCGTATCGCCAACCGCGATTTCAACTCGCGCCTGATCCTGGGCACGGGCAAGTTCGCTTCGGGGGAAATCATGGCGTCGGCCCTCGAAGCGAGCGGGGCGGAACTGGTGACCGTGGCATTGCGGCGGGCAGACTTGTCCGGCCAACGCGACAAGTTCGCCAATATCCTGACGTTTATCGATGCGAAGAAATACGTGCTGTTGCCGAACACCAGCGGCGCGCGCAACGCGGAGGAAGCCTGCCGGCTCGCGCGTCTGGGCCGGGAGGCGACAGGTTCCACATGGCTGAAACTCGAGATCCATCCTGACCCGCGCTACTTGTTGCCGGATGCGGTGGAGACGTTGAAGGCGGCGGAGGTCCTGGTGAAGGAAGGTTTCACGGTGCTGCCGTATATCAATGCCGACCCCGTCCTCGCCAAGCGGCTCGAAGACGCCGGTTGCGCCACGGTGATGCCGCTCGGTTCACCCATCGGCAGCGCCCGCGGCATCGAGACGCGGGCGAGCATCGAGATCATGATTGAACAGGCAACGGTGCCCGTCGTGGTCGATGCGGGGCTGGGCGCTCCGTCGCATGCTGCCGAAGCGATGGAAATGGGCGCCGATGCGGTTCTGGTGAATACGGCGATTGCGGTCGCCACCGACCCCGACCGGATGGCGGAAGCGTTCAAGGCTGCCGTAGCGGCAGGCCGTGCCGCGTACGAGATTGGCCTGGCCCCGCGGCGGAAAGAAGCCGAGGCGACGAGTCCGTTGACGGGGTTTCTGAAGTGAGCGTTTTTTTCAATTGAGGGAGGAAGCCGTTCGACGCAGCGCGGAACCCCCTGTCGTTCCTTGGAGGTTGTGAAATGGCCAACTATGAACCAAGTCGTTTGACGGCCTACACGAACGAGGAAATTATTGGCGAAATCCAACGCGTCGCCTCTGGTTTCTTTGGAGGAAGATGTCCAAAGCAGAGGGAGTTTGACCGATATGGACGTGTTCACTCAGCCACTGTCCGATGTCGGTTTGGATCATGGGCGAACGCGATTACACAAGCTGGGTTGCATCCCAGCCGCAGGACATTAAAGGCTCCGACAAACGATAATGAGGTCATCGAGGATCTTCGCAGGTTCAAGGAGATGACCCAAGGCCGCTACTTTGGCGAGGCCTTCTATGTCCAGAACGGCGGCTTGTACTCGCCAGCCCGTCTCATGGACCGTTTCCAGTGCGAGAACTGGTCCGCTCTCTTGATGAGGTGTCTGGAACTTTCAAGAACGAAAACGACCATCGTTTCGGTACGGCAGCCAAGAAAGCCACCGGTTGATGCGGAATTGTTCTCCGAGTTGAAAGTAGTTTGGGACAGACTCGGCAGGCAACCTACCAGTGAGGAATTCCGCCGTATGTCGAAAATTGGTCTGGTTCATTATCGGAGAAGATTCGGAGGTTGGTTGAAAGCGGTCATTCAGTTCTGTGCTCGGACGGGTTATCCGATTGAACGGATGAAATCGCCTGAGACCACTCGCGATGGGCTTTTGGAGGAGATCAGAGCAATTGCGTCGAAAGCTGGTAATCCTCCCGTATTGGATTTTGCGGCGTACAGGAGGCACGGTGGGACGTACTCCTTGTCGGCCTTTCAGCATCGTTTTGGTTCATGGAGAAAGGCGCTCAAACTGGTCGGCCTAAAGGACGGGCGATCAAAGCAGACCTTCTCTGACGAGGAGTATTTCGCGGAGTTGCAGAGAATCTGGGAGCTTCTCGGCAGGCAGCCTCAGATAAGAGAACTGAAGCAATGCGGCAGCAAGATGTCGCCGAAGGCGTTCGAAAAGCGATTCGGAAGTTGGATGAAGGCAATTCACGCATTCTGCGGAGACCGCAACGGGAGCGGACCCCCGATTCCTGCGCCCATGTCTGATCAAGGTATACATCCGGGGCCACGGGACGCTGAGCCAAAGGCGCAGTTCCACCGTACGCCGCGAGGTCCATCACTGCGGCTTAGATGGAAAGTGATGCAACGGGACGGATTTCGTTGTGTGATCGACGGGAGAAGCCCAGCCACTCACCCAAAGGTGACGCTACATGTTGATCACATAATACCATGGGCGAAGGGCGGCGAAACAGTTCTGGAGAATCTCAGAACGTTGTGCAGCGACTGTAACCTTGGAAGAGGGCCCGCTGAAGTTGACGCCTGTGAGTCGCGGGGTGGTCCTCCAAAGTGAAGATTGACCAGCGGCTGAGAACGAGTGCGGTTTGACGTTTGGGTGGCGATCTACTAAACTCTCCGTATGGCGAGTTTTGCATCCAGTTTTGATCAGCTTGCGTTGGGGGATTTGGGACGTTTTGCCCAGCACGCGACGGCGAACGATGTGGAAGGGGCGTTGCGGCGCGCCGAAGGCGGCCACGTGTCGGCGACCGACTTTGCGGTGTTGATTTCGCCGGTCGCGTCCCAACCGACGTACCTCGAAGCGATGGCCCGGCGGTCGCACGATCTGACCGTGAAACATTTCGGGCGGGTGATGCGTTTTTTTGCGCCACTGTATCTCAGCAACGAATGCATCAACGTGTGCAAGTACTGCGGTTTCTCGCGCGACAACCCGATTCTGCGGGTGACGCTCACGGTAGACCAGGTTGTGACGGAAGCGCGGTATTTGCGCGAGCAGGGCTTTCGTCACATTCTGCTCGTGGCGGGGGAACATCCACATTTTGTCTCGGACAATTATCTGCGCGATTGCGTGGCGCGGCTGCACGCCGAATGGCCGAGTATTTCGCTGGAGGTCGGGCCACTGGAGACCGAGCAGTACGTCCCGATCGTGCAGGCTGGCGGCGAAGGCCTCGTGGTGTATCAGGAGACGTATGACCGGGCGGTGTATGACGCCATGCACGTCAGCGGGCCGAAGAGGGATTTCGATTGGCGGGTGGAAACTCCCGAGCGCGCGTATGCCGCGGGGTTCAAGCGACTCGGCATCGGGGCGCTGCTCGGTTTGGCTCCGTGGCGCAACGAAGCCATCGCGCTGGCGGCACATGCGAAGTGCCTGCTGAAAAAATGCTGGATGGCGCAATTGACGATCAGTGCGCCCCGGTTGAGGCCGGCAGCCGGCGATTTTGAGCCATTGGTGAATATGAACGACCGCGAGCTGGTGCAGTTTATCTGTGCGCTGCGGATCGCGTTTCCCGAGGTGGGTTTGGTGTTGAGCACCCGCGAGTCGGCGAAGTTGCGCGATCACTTGATTCCGCTCGGGATTACCATGATGAGCGCCGGCAGCCACACGGAACCGGGCGGATACACAGGGCAGGGTAGGGAGAAGCTGCACATGACCAAGGGCGGGCGGATGGTGAGGCCAGATTTGCCGATGATCCAATCGGAGGGGGAACACGCGACTGTGCAATTCCAGATCGCGGACGAGCGTTCACCAGCGGAGGTGGCGGCGCGGCTGGAACAACTGAAATATGAGCCGGTTTGGAAGGATTGGGAGGGCGCTTTGAATGAAGCCTGATCCCATCACAATTACTGCGAATGGGAAAGCAGAACATCTGGATTCCACCTGTTCTGTGGCGGAATTCATTCAAGCGCACGGGTGGAAAACGACCCAGGTCGTTGTTGAAAGAAATGGAAGTGTACTGGCCCGGAACGAGTTACGTACGCTGATGCTGGCAGATGGTGACTGCCTCGAAGTGATTGTGCCAGTGGCGGGTGGTTAGACCTTTTGGACCTGAAATCCACTCCCGCTAGCGGTTATCAAATTCCTCCCCAGCTACCTCGGTGATGTGATACCAAATTGCGTGTGTAGTATTCTCTTTATCAACATCTTGCTTCTTTACGACCCGCACAACGGGACGCTTCTGGTTCCAGTAGTCATTACTGGTGACCTCAAGCAGCGCCTTATTAATTCGCAGGCTAACTACTTCCAGCACACCAAGTTCCGAAGAATGGCGATCTCCCCATTTGACTTCATCGGAAAGCGTTTTCAACTCGCTGCGACCCTCGCGTGTGTTCTGATCGAGTATCTCAACCTTCAAGACATAGGGGCATTCTATGCCACTTAATGGCTTAATAATTAGGGAGATACGGCTGTAATTCCAGTCCTTATCTGAATAATTCAGGAGGGCCTTATTCACTTGTTCTACAAGATTTGGCTCCTGTGGCGTCCCCATGTGTCTGCCTTCTGGTTTCCCGGTGTCGGTCATGGTCGTGCAAAAAATAGTTGCAATCTAATCGGACAAACTATATTCTGTACTAGAAATACTAACTTGAGGATTCAGGAGTTTGCACGTTCTTCAGAGGGGTTCCCCACCCCCACCTCCTTGGCGTGCAACTCCTGAATCTCATTTTTGGCCTTTTTGCTCATGGCTTTTCTCTACCAAACTCGCCGAAGGATCGCGAGCACTTGTCGCCAGCGACAAAAATGGACATGGTCTCATGCTCAGATGACGGCATGAGTAATGCGGGGTCTCCGATCACTACATCGGTGCCCTCTGCATTCAAGCGGCTGTGATGCGCCAAGTACATTCTTGTGCTTCTGAGCCTGAGTGACGAAGCGTTCACACAAGACGGCCCCATCTTTGTTCCACCGATTGTCTTTTCGCGGAGGCACGGCGACCCTTGCCGGCTGAATTTGCTCCGCCCTTTCCGTTCCGCTTTCAAGCTTGCGTTTGCCATCCCGTTCACCTACAAGCTTCCTCCAGAGTAGTGGAAAGCAGCCGATTCTCAACTGCGAATTCTATCCCGGAGGACAAAAGTATGAGCCAGATTTTCGGCGACATCACCAAGACGATTGGGCGCACACCGCTGGTGCGACTCAACCGCATCACTTCCGGTCTCCACGCCGAGATCGTCGTCAAGTGCGAGTTTTTCAACCCGCTCAGCTCCGTCAAGGACCGAATCGGCGTGGCGATGATTGAAGCCGCCGAGCGGGACGGACAGATCGGCAAAGAATCCACCATCATCGAGCCAACGTCGGGCAACACGGGGATCGCGCTGGCGTTTGTCTGCGCCGCAAAGGGTTATCGATTGATCCTGACGATGCCGGACACCATGAGTGTCGAACGCCGCGTGCTGTTGCGCATGCTCGGATCCGACCTGATTCTCACGCCCGGTGCCGAAGGAATGCCCGGCGCGATTCGCAAGGCGGAACAGTTGCTCAAGGAGATCAAGGGCTCCTTCATGCCACAACAATTCAACAACCCGGCCAACCCGGAAATCCACCGTCGCACGACCGCCGTCGAGATTTGGGACGACACCAACGGGCGCGTTGACGCGATTGTGGCGGGAGTGGGCACG
>JBKQMH010000067.1:0-5429 GCA_052146795.1 Verrucomicrobiia bacterium | reverse complement strand
AAATCCTCCAGCGGATGCAGATCCTCAGCCGATCGGTCATCTTCGGCACTCTGCCCAATCCCCCTCGACGCAAACGCTTGGGCAAAAAAGTTTTGGGCCTTATCTAACCGCCATTCCTTAAACGGGAACAGATCTTCTGACGAAACCCGGTTGCCGTGCAAGAAATCGTTACGCGCTTGGTATGTCTCCCAATAAAGTTTCACGACCAAATTTACTTTGTGGCACTTGTTGTCATAATGCACATCGTGCTTGCAGTCTCTCAGTTCCGCATTTAACCAAGTCCGTTTTTCCAACAACTCCTTCACTTTATAGAAGTTCACGTTTTTGTTGCTTCCATCCAATGCTGGATGCGCCAGAATCTCAAACGCACTGACCCACAACCCGATTCTGACGCCAAAATCATAAATGCTTGGCAGGTTGCCTACCGGCATCGCCGCAGCGTGATAAGCGACCTGAAGCGACCGAAACAAGACGGTTGCTTCACGTTCAAAGCGCTTCGTGCCAATGTAAAGATCGCTCCACGCCTCGATCAACCGATTAACCAACATCTCGTCCGGTTCTATGCCGAGCCTTTCAGTGGATGGTAGACTGGGAGAAGTCTGGCCATGAATTTCTCTTTGGTAGTCAAAATCATTCAAGGCCGGCGAAATTGTCCAAACTCCTGTCCCATCTGGAGTGATCATAATTGGGTAGAAGTCGAAATAGTCACTGTAGAGCGTTCCGCGAACGTTCGGGCCGCGGATGCTCTGTTGCCAGCCGAAGATCACGCAGGAAATAGCAAAGAGATTGCGGAAGCTCACAACCGCATCAATATGCCGGACTGTTTCCGGCGCGTCCTCTCGAACAACCAACACGCTGGGGTGCCTCTGATTTCCCAACTGGTCGGTGAAATTCTCGACCAGACACCGTCTGAGTTGATTCGTTGCGACAATCTGCCTAACACGCGGATCGGAATGTGGTGCGATGGCCATGTACTCAGAATCAAATGGCTTTTTGCAGGTCAGGTTGTGCAAGACGTAACCCAACAACCACTGTTTTGCGGGGACGGTTGGGGCGCTGATTTGGTGGCGCTTTCCTTGACCAGCTCGTTTCGCTCTTTGATTGCCGGTAAGGAAGGCCTTGACGATCTTCATGGTTTCGAGGCTGACGGTAATGATGCGTTTGAGCAGGTTCAGGATGTATTGCGTGTCGTTATGACTTCGTGCACCGTGACCATCGCGGCCATCCAGTCTCTTTGACTGATAAACTATCCTCACTCACAGTGCTATCAAGCCTTTTCTCGGCTCACAAAGACGGCAATCGTCACAGGATGAGCATGCAGTCGCCGTAGCTGAAGAAGCGGTACCGCTCACGCACGGCTTCCTCGTACGCCTTCAGGATCAACTCCCGCGAGGCAAACGCGCTGACCAACATCAGCAGGGTCGAGCGCGGCAAATGAAAGTTCGTCAGCAGCACGTCGACGTGGCGAAACGTGTGGGGCGGGCGGATAAAAATGTCGGTCGTGCCGTCTCGCGCTTCCACCTCGTCGCACGACTCGAGCGTCCGCGCCACCGTCGTGCCCACCGCCACCACGCGGCCGGCGCTGCGGACGGCCGCGGCGGCTTCCGCCGAAATCGAGAACCTCTCGGCGTGCATCTTGTGCTCCTCGACGTTCTCAACCTTCACGGGACGGAACGTGCCAATGCCGACATGCAGCGTGATGAAGGTATGTCCGATGCCGGTCGCCCGAAGTTGCTCCAGCGTGTCCGTGGTAAAGTGCAGTCCGGCCGTCGGCGCGGCCACGGCGCCCGGCGCGCGGGCGTACACGGTTTGGTACCGGTCGCGATCCGCGTCGAGAGGTTGCGTCGGCCGTTTGATGTACGGAGGCAGCGGCGCGGCCCCGTGTGCCGCGAGATAGGATTCCACGTCACCCGAAAAGCGCAGCGTCCGCCCGCCGAAATCCGTTTCCGCTTCGACCACCGCCGTCACACCGTCTTCAAATTGCAACGCGGCACCCGGTTTGGCCCGCTTGCCGGGTTTGACCAGGGCCGTCCAGCGGTCCGCGCCGATTTTCTCGACGAGCAACAACTCGACTGCCGGTGCGCGCGACCAGATCCGCGCGGGAATGACTTTGGTGTCGTTGAGCACCAACAAATCTCCCGCGCGAAGGTAGCGATCGAGGTGGCGAAACACGTCGTGGCGAATCTCACCGGTCGCGCGGTCCACCACCATCATCCGCGACGCGGCCCGGTCGGCCAGCGGTTGCTGCGCGATCAATTCCGACGGCAAATTGTAGTCGAATTCTGATGTCTTCACTGAAATGAGTTCCTGTCCATCCCCTTGTAGCCGCAGGCTTTAGCCTGCGCCCCGGTCAGGTTCGCGCACCCTAAAGGGTGCGGCTACAAGAAAAACGAGCTGTGTCGATCGCTCACCGTTTGCCCAGCAGCCGGAACAGCACCGTGAGCAGGATGCTGATGAGCAGGCATGTGGTCAGCGGGAAATACAATTTAAAATGCTCGCGGTCGATGCGGATATCGCCGGGCAGCCGGCCGAACCACGGCAACTTGCCACCCAGCCACAGCAGTCCTCCGAGCGCCACCAGCACGAGCCCGACAAGAACCAGAATTTTGGCAATGTCATTCATGAAAACCGCGATGCGGATGCCTGTCACCATGATGGCGCGTAACCGCGCCGTGCGCAAGCGCCCGTCGACCCCGCCTCATTAGCGCGCGCCGAACCGCCGCAATCGTTCCGCCGTCTCGGTGCGACCGTACTTGAGC
Source organism: Verrucomicrobiia bacterium (assembly GCA_052146795.1). Taxonomy (GTDB): domain Bacteria; phylum Verrucomicrobiota; class Verrucomicrobiia; order Palsa-1439; family Palsa-1439; genus Palsa-1439. Next base: position 2,670 of record JBKQMH010000067.1, on the reverse strand, counting down.
GCCACGCGAAGCGGGGTCAACCCCCGCTGATTCACCGCGTTGACATCGGCCTTGTGCGCCACGAGCAATTCCGCGATGGTCGTGTGACCGTTGCGGGCGGCCCAATGCAACGGCGTGGAACCATACCGGCCCTTCGATTCCAAACGCGCCCCCTTCGCCAGCAACATCCGGGCGACCGCCTCCCGTCCGTATTCCGCGGCGAGGTGCAATGGCGTGGAACCGTATTGACTCGCCACGTCGACCTCCGCGCCGTTGGCCAGCAACAGTTCCACAATCTGCTGGTGGCCGTTGCGCGCGGCCCAGTGCAGTGGGGACGCGTGATAACCGTCCTTGGCCCGCGCCAAATCCGGCCGCGCCTTGAGGAATTCGGCGACACGCTCCGTCATGCCCAGACCCGCGGCGCTGAAAATATCGAGTTCACTGCCCACGGCCACCAACAACTCGGCCACGTCGGCGTGCTGCGAAAACAGCGCGGTATGCAGCGGGATCCAGCGAAAGCCGTTATGCAGGTTCACGTCCGCGCCGTGCGCCACGAGCAACTCTATAATCGCCCGACTCCGGCGGCGCGGTGTAACGGGGTTGAACCGCTCTTGTCGCGCGCGTTGACATCGGCGCCCGCCTCGATCAACCGCTTCGCGACGTCGGGACGGTTGGCCTCGGCGGCCCAATGCAACGGCGTCCAGCCGAGACCATCGCGGACGTTGATGTCCGCGTGTTGCGCGAGCAGGGATTCCAGCACATCCACCTGCCCCATCGAGGCCGCTTTATGCAACGTGCGCATCCAACCAGACCTTTCTTCGGATATTTTACCGGCAATGAGGCCGCCATGCAACTGGACCGGGACAGTGGTGTCTGGGAAGCTAAATATCTGCTACGAGGTCGCGCACGCGCACGTGTAAGGCTTTGGCGACTCTCACCAACGCGTCGACCGAGATATTCGTTTCGCCGCGCTCGACCTCGCCAATGTAATTCGGATGAAGGTCCGCAAGTTCGGCGAGTTTTTCGTGCGTCAGCCGAGAAGCTTTGCGATACAGCCGAATCGAGTCGCCGAGTGCTTTGCGGTGCTTTGGACGTACGGTCACAGAAGAGGTAACAGACCAGTAACGCCCCGTTCAGACCACCGTTTATAGCCTGTGCGATTTTTATTGACCTCTGCAGCGGCTCGTGTACTCTCCAACTTGTCTTTCCACGAGTTGTGCGCAGAGGCTGCCTATGGAGAAACGCGGTCTGCTGGTAGGTTCTGTTGTGTCGGCCACGCTGCTGTGCGCGCTTGCGGCGGCAACGACCGCCAGCACGATGAGTGGACGCTTTATGCCGATGGATAGATGACGATGACGGTGGCGGCGATCCGTGCTCGATTACCAGCCTGACACAGCCGTTCTACATCACCAGCATCACTCAGGGCACAAACGGCACGACCATTACCTGGCAATCATGTCCGAACATGATTTATTTCGTGCTATCGGCGGAGACGCTCCAGAGCAATACGCACTGGGCTTGGCGGACGCTTCCGATGTGGGGACAAAACGGCAGTACGATCTGGACGGATTCGACGACCACCAACGGCAGTGGCATCACCTCCATGTTCTACAAAGTCGGACGCAGGCCCCCACCGATTGCCGCCGGCGGGTACCATAGCTTGGCGGTACTAACCAACGGCACATTGTGGGCGTGGGGAGGAGATGATCAGGCCCAGTTAGGCGACGGCGGAAACTCAGTCCAAGTCACGCCGGAACCGATCGGGGACCCGCTGTGCGGCCCGGCGGGCCTCACCAACCCGGTCGCGCTGGCCGCCGGTTACGATTTCAGTGTGGCCGTGGATGCCACCGGAGTCCTATGGAGCTGGGGCGACGGGGGCAGCGGGCAATTGGGAAACGGAGCAAACGCGAACGTGCTAATGCCCGCCCCGATCACTGGCATCAGTGATGTCGTCAGCGTGGCCGCCGGGAGTCGGCACACCTTGGCATTGCGCGCCGATGGGACAGTATGGGCATGCGGAAATGATGTAGACTATGCTGCTGAGAACCAGCCCGGAGGGGTACTGGGCGCAGGAAGTCTTTATCCAGTAACCTCGACCAACGTTCCGATCCGGTCGTTGGTTCCGACTGGGACGGTCATCGTGGCCATCGCGGCGGGCAACTATTGGAGCCTGGCCTTGGACACGACCGGACAGATATGGGGCTGGGGCGATAATTCGAATAATCAGATCGGAACGTGGACCAATTCTCCAACATTGGTGCCGGGGATCTCCAACGTCATCGCGATTGCTGCCGGTCTCGGACACTCGATTGCCGTGAGAGCGGACAATACCCTATGGACATGGGGCGACAACCTGTACGATGAGCTCGGCCGGAGTGGTATCACCACGAACCCGGGACAGGTGGTCGCGAGCGGATTATCCAATAATGTGGTGGCGATTGCGGGCGGAAATGAGTTCACCTTGGTCGTCACGAGCAACGGCCAAGTGTTCGCATTTGGCGAATGGCGCTTAATTAAGACCTCGCTTGAGTCTGCGTCGCCATTTGTAGGACGGAATGAAGTCTTTGAACCGGTGCCGCGGACTGGTCAACGACGGAAAGTGCTTGGGCCGCTGTTTCAGCGCCCGGGGTTCACGTCGGCCGGGACGCAACGGCACCAAGTCACGGGCCAGATTCCACAAGAGATCCTCCC